>CAJMOT010000017.1 GCA_905214995.1 uncultured bacterium
GCTCGTGGCGAACGCCGGAATCCCCGCGCGCAGGTTCGGCGCGGGGGAGGCGGCTTTGAGGGCGGGCAAGCACTTCTTCGTGGACAAGCCGCCGTTCACGACTCTCGGGCAGCTCGAATCCGCGCGCGAACTCGCCCGCGCGACGGGGCTGAAATATATGCCCTACTACGCCGAGAGAATCCACAACGAAGCCGCCGAAAAAGCGGGGGAGCTCGTGAAGTCCGGCCGCATAGGGAAGGTGTTGCAGGTTCTGATAACCGCCCCCCACAGGCTCTCCAAGCCCGCGCGCCCGCCATGGTTTTTCGAGCGCGCCGAGTACGGGGGGATTTTGTGCGACATAGGCTCGCACCAGTTCGAGCAGTTTTTGTATTTTTCGGGCTGCGACGAGGCGGAGATAAAATACGCGCGCGTCGCCAATATGAACAATCCCGACACCCCGCAGCTCCAGGATTTCGGCGAGGCGTGCGTCGAGATGTCAAACGGGGTTTCGGGCTACTGCCGCGTTGACTGGTTCACCCCCGACGGCCTCCCCGTTTGGGGCGACGGCCGCACCCTGATACTCGGAACCGGCGGCTATATCGAAATCCGCAAATACATAGACTTTTCGCAGGAGGGGAATCCCCCGCAGACCCTTTACGTCGCGGACAAAAACGGCGTGGAGAAGATGCAGTGCCTCGGAATGGGCTTTCCGTTCTTCGGCAGGTTCGTACTCGACATTTTAAACGGCACGGAAAACGCGATGCCGCAGTCGCACGCGTTCGCCGCGGCGGAGCTTTCACTGAATGCGCAGCGGTGCGCGGAACTCAACTCGGACGCAATATGGGAGAAATAATCGGCAATCCAAAACTCGAGGCCCAGCGCAGGCAGCTGGTGGAGGCCCGACAAAAGGGCGGCTGGGCCACCCTCAAAACCTTCGCAAAATTCTCGGGCCCCGGGTGGCTCCAGAGCGCGACGACCCTCGGCGGGGGTTCGCTCGCGTCGGCGCTTTACCTCGGCGTGCTCGGCGGCGTGGGCTTTATGTGGCTGCAGCCGCTCGCCATGATTTTGGGCATCGTGATGCTCGCCGCGATTTCGTACGTGACTCTCTCCGTCAACGACCGCCCGATGGACGAGATAAACTCGCGCATATCGCCCATACTCGGCTACGGGTGGGCGCTGTGCTCGATGATAGCATGCTTCGTGTTCGCAATGCCGCAGTTTGCGCTCGGCGTGGCCGGGATAACCCAGAACCTCGCGCAGATGAAGCCCTATAGCGTAGGCCTCGGCTTGGAAGCCGCGATAACCGCCGGTTTTTACCTGCTGGCGATGTTCATGGTCTGGATGTACGCGCAGGGCGGCGGCGGGCTCAAATTTTTCGAGCGCATAATAAAGCTCTCGGTGGCCGCGATAGTCGTCTGCTTCTTCGGGGTTGTGGCGAGCCTTACGGTTTCGGGGAAAATAGACTGGGCGGCGGTCATGGCGGGATTTGTCCCGAACTTCTCCGTCCTCTCCGAGCCGTCAGCGGACTTCATGGAGTACATAAAAAAGCTCGGGCCGGAGGGCGCGAAATTCTGGTCGGATATGATAGTCTCGCAGCAGCGCGACGTCGTGATTTCCGCGGCGGCGATGGCGGTGGGCATAAACATGACTTTCCTCTTCCCGTACTCCATGCTCAAAAAGGGGTGGAACAAAGATTTCAGGGAGCTCGCCATTTTCGATTTGGCGACGGGGCTTTTCATACCGTTTCTGATAGCGACTTCCTGCATAGTAATAGCCTCGGCGTCGCAGTTCCACGCGGCGCCCGCGCAGGGCCTGGCGGATTCCACGGTCGCGGGCGGCGCCCTCGTCTCCAAGGGCGAAAAACCCGCCGAAAACCTCATACCGGAATATATCGCGCTGCTCGACAAGCGCATATCTTTCGGCATGGGCGCGCAAAAATTCGCCGCCCTTGACGCCGCGCAGAAGGACGCCGCACGCAACTCCCTGCCGCGCTCCGAGCGCGACATGGCCGCCATGCTCGTCAAGCGCGACGCCTCCAACCTCTCCGAGACGCTCGCGCCGCTCGTCGGCGACGACGTCGCCAGGTACGTGTTCGGCTTCGGCGTCATAGGCATGGCCATAAACGCGGTGCTCATGAACATGCTCATTTGCGGGCTTTGCTTTTCGGAAATTCTCGGCAAGCGCGGCGCTCCGAAGTGGCAGGTTGCGGGTTCCGCGCTAATTGCCGTCAGCGCGATAGCCTCGGTGTTCTTTAAGGGCGCGAAGATGTGGATAGTAATCCACGCGGGCGTCATAGCGATGATATTCCTCCCCGTGGCGTACTGCGCGTTCATGCTGATTATGAACAGCCGCAAAATTCTCGGCTCGGAAGTTCCGAAGGGCGGAAAGCGCGTTTTGTGGAATATCCTAATGTTCTGTTCGGTAATAGCCAGCCTAACCGCGAGCCTCTGGGTGCTCTGGAACAAGCTCGGGATATGGGGGCCGGCGATTTTGGCGGCGTTCGCGCTCGCGGTGGCGGCCTCCTGCTTTTTGCGCGCCCGCAAAAGCGGGGGCGCGTAGGCGAAGGTCTCCGGTTCGCTCCGGCCGCGTCGTTCGGGTTTTTGCCGCCCGCGCCGCGGCGCGCTTTTCGGGCGTACCGCCCGCGTCTGGCGGGCAGAGGCAAATCAGGCTAAATTCTTTGAGGTTTTTATGAAAGACTTGTTCGACATTGAGAAAAAGGTTATAGCCGTCACGGGCGCAACGGGCGTCCTCGCCGGCGGAACCGCGCGGTATCTCGCCTCTTGCGGGGCGCGCGTCGCGTTCTTGGGGCGCAGCGAAGAGAGGCTCGCCGAAGCGCGCGAATACTGCCGCGAAAACGGCTTCGAGGGCATAGCCATAAAGTGCGACGTTCTCGACGGAGAATCGTGCGACCGCGCGCGCGACGAAATTCTCGAAAGGTGGGGAACCGTGGACGCCCTCGTGAACGGCGCGGGCGGCAACCTGCCAGGCGCGATCGTACCGCCGGACAAGACGGTTTTCGACATCGACCCCGCGCAGTGGGCGGAAGTCCTCAACCTCAACCTCGGCGGGACGCTCATTCCCACTCTGTCTTTTTGCAGGCATTTTGAAAAGACGAAGGCGGGGGCGGTCGTCAACTTTTCGTCTATGACGGCGCAGTCGGCGGTCACCCGCGTGCTCGGGTACTCCAACGCCAAGGCGGGCGTCGACAACCTCACCAAGTGGCTCGCCGTCGAGTTCGCAAAAAAAATCGGGGAAGGCGTGCGCGTAAACGCGGTCGCCCCCGGATTTTTCATAAGCTCGCAGAACAGGTCGCTGCTGACGAATCCCGACGGCTCGCTGACCTCCCGCGGGAAGGACATCGTCCGCAAGACGCCCTTCGGCAGATTCGGCGAGCCCGAAGAGGTGTTCGGGGCGGTCCGCTTTCTGTGCTCCGACGCCGCAAAGTTCATTACGGGAACGGTGCTGCCGATAGACGGCGGGTTCTCGTGCTTCTCGGGGGTTTAGCGCGAAAGGCTCAAAATGCAGGCTTTAAAACCCGGATTCAGATGGTACGGCGACGGCGACGAGGTTCCGCTCGAGTTTATCGCCCAGAGCGGCGCCGAGAGCGTGTTCACCTCCCTCCACCACATTCCCTACGGGGAGGTCTGGAGCGCGGAGGAAATCCGCGCGCGGCGCGGCAAAGTCGCCGAATACGGCTTGGAGTGGGACGTTGTGGAATCCGTCCCCGTCTCCGAGGACGTAAAGCTGCGTTCGGGGGACTTCGAGAGGCACATTGAAAACTACAAGGCCACCATACGGAACCTCGCCGAATGCGGCATAAAAAAAATCATATACAATTTTATGCCCGTGCTCGACTGGATACGCACGGATCTCCACTACCGCCTGCCCGACGGCTCGCGCTGCCTGCGCTTCGACCCCGTGCAGTTCGCGGCGTTCGAGATATTCGTTTTGAAGCGCGCCGGCGCGGAGAAAAACTATTCACAGGCGCAGCTCGAGGCGGCGGAAAAGTTTTTCAGACCGCTGGACGGCGACGGGCGCAGGGCTTTCGAGAGGTCGATAATCGACGTGTTCCCGGGTTGCAAAATGGGGCTTGAAATCGGCGACGTGCGAAAGATGCTCGAGAGGTACGACGGGATAGGCGCCGCCGAATTGAAGTCGCGCCTGAAAATGTTTTTGGACGAAGTCCTGCCGGTCGCGGAGGAGTGCGGGAGCATTCTCGCAATCCATCCCGACGATCCGCCGTTCGACGTTCTCGGGCTGCCGCGCATAGCCTCGCGCCTGTCGGATTTCGAGGAAATTTTCGCGGCGAACCCGAGCCCGTCGAACACAATATGCTTCTGTACGGGCTCCCTCAGCGCGGGAATCCAGAACGACATCCCCGCCATGCTCGACGCCCTGCGCGAGCGCGTGCACATAGCGCATCTGCGCAGCACGCAGGTGAATCCGGACGGCAGCTTTTACGAGGCCGGGCATTTGGAGGGAAGGGTTCCTATGGTGAAGGTCGTGCGCAAGCTGATGGAGCTCCAAGACGAGCGGCTCGGGCGCGGCGGCGGGAGAATCGTGTTCCGCCCCGACCACGGCCGCGACATGGCGGACGACCTCCAAAAGCCCCCGACGGCGAACCCGGGTTATTCGTACATCGGGCGCATGAAGGGGCTCGCCGAAATCCGCGGCATAGAGGCGGCGTTGAGCGACTGACTCCGCCTTTCGGCGGACGGCGCGAAACCGGAAAGTTTGCGGCGCGCCGGCCTTTTTCGCGCTTCTGAAAACGCGAAAATTCCGCGTAAAAAACCCTTGATTTGCGGAATATCCTGCCCGATTTTTCCCCGCCGATTTTTTTGCGCTTTTCAAAAAAGCGGGATTGATTTTGCCGCGGGAAAAATTTAAACGCGGGGCGATGAAAAAATTTCTCGCCATAAACGCCGTCGCCCTGCCCTTGATCGCCGCGCTTATAGTCGGTTGGGCGTATTCCGGAGGTTTTTTTGCGCGCGGGCGCTTTTTTGAACTGTTCGGAGATTTTCGGTAGGGCGCCTCACCTGATCGGTTATGGGGATTCCGGCCCGTATCTGATATATTCATACAAGTTTACGGGGTTCAGCGGAAAACCCGGGCCGAAGCTCAGGGAATTCGACAGGCAAATGCCGGAAGGCGTCTACGAAATAGAAAGCTACAATCCGAACAGCAAATTCCACCTCTCAATGCGCCTGAATTATCCGAACGGTTTCGATAAAAAAATGGCGAAGTCCGACGGGAGGGATCTCGGAAAGCTCGGGGGCGACATAATGATACACGGGCGCAGCGGAACCGTGGGATGCTTTCCGGTGGGGAACATCGCCATTGAGGAAATTTTCACAATTTGCCGCCTCGTTCCGGCGCAAAAGGTGAAGGTAATAGTGGTTCCGCACCCGCCGGACGCGAAAGCCCGCGAGGGAGAGGGAACGCCCGCAACGCCCGAATCCGCCTGCGTTTCTGCGTGGTATCCGCTGCTTTTGGACGAAATTGCGGCGGAATTGGAGCGGGAAAATCTGTCGCGGTGTTTGGAGGTTCCGGAAGATGGCGGGTTTCTGAAAAAGGCGCTCGAAATCGCGGCGATGCCGGCGTTTACCCTCGCAGTGTTGTCGGCATTGTTCGCGGCGTCGTCCGCGGCGTATTTTCTGCTTCGCGCCCTGAAAGCCGCCTTTCGCAGGGCCGCTTAGCAAAGCGGGGGATGCGCGAACCTGCCGACCCTGAAGCTCGGGGAGGCCGAACGCCGCAAAACGCCGAAATTTTGCCCGCCGGCAGGCGTTTCAAAATCTTTTTCTAAAACGCGCGCGAGGCGCGCGGAAGGAATTGGCGTTTACGGCCTCCCCTTTTCGGATACGGAGAGCAGGAGCATTCCAGCGTCTCCCGGGGATTTTTCGCTCTGTATGTGCAGGTACGAAATGCCTATGGGAGCGGGGCGCCCCATCTCGGCTTCGGCGATTTTCCTGTCGCCGTCGAAAAGGCTTGCGGTTTTGGCGCCGGCGTCGAATTTCAGGCGCAAGTCGCGGACGGAGCCGTCTCCGAGGCTTTCGGGCAGCCTGATTGACGCGAGCGCGAGCGTCTGCGCAACTTCGTCCGACGGATTTATCCAGCGGTCGTGGAGCATTATTTTCGCGCCTTTGAACCCCTTGTTGAATTTCGCTTTAAGGGCGATTTCCCCCTTGCGCGCCGCCGGAAAATTCCACACGGCCCCGCGCATGTCGCTCACGAGCGACTCGTCGGGCTCGTATTTTATGAGCATGCATTTTTTGCCGGCGGAATCGGGATTGTCTTCGAGGGAGCATCCGGCGATTCTGTTGTATGCGCAGTGCCCTCGGACTCCCTTCTTATAGTTGAACACGCTCCAATCGTCCAGGCCGTTTGAAAAGTCGCATTCGCGCGAATTTTCCAGCAGCCAGTCGGCGTCGAACATTACGAGCTTCCGGTGCAGCCCGCTCTGCCCCACCGCCGCCAGAATTTTTCCGGGGGCAACCTCGATGAACTGGGACTGGTGCAGGCTCTTGTCCGCCCCGTACGCGTCGGCGAAATCCCCCGCGTCGCGCCGCGCGTCGAGCAGCACTTCGCGAAATCCCCTCCACGTCTTGCCGTCGTCTTCGGAAATCGCCGCGTGTATTGCGTTGCGGTTTGTGAAAACGTCCTCCCACACCCCGTCCGCGCCCTCAACTTCCGGCAGGGGAGTCGCGTTAGACCACATGCCAAGCAGCCTTCCGTCCGACAGCCTGCCGATTTTCGGCATGACGCACGTCCCGTAAAACGGCGTGGGAGCCGGTTCTTCCCACGTCATTCCCCCGTCTTTCGAGCGCGACTGCCAGAGGTTGTCGAGCGAAGTCCGCAGCAGGCACAGGAGAGTTCCGTCTTTCAACGCCACAGCCGACGGCTCCATCGCGTCGTGGTTCCAGCGCGTCCCCTTGTGGATTCCCCCCGCCTTGTGGTGTGGGACGTTCAGGCGGCCGGATTTCTTCCAGGTTTTCCCAAAGTCGTCTGTTATCAAAAATATCGCGCCGAACACGAAATCGTTGGATTTTTGCGAGCTCGAAGTTCGCAGGGTGACGGGCATTAGAATGCGCTTCCCGACGACTAGGGGCTCTGCGTTAAACTCGAACGGCCACGGGCATATCTGCGATTTCCTCGCGCACTTTCCGTCCTCGCCGCAGTCCAGGAACCACGCCGAGCCCCCGATGTTCAGAAAGTTGAAATACCTTCCGCTCTCGGGGTGGAAAAAGGGGCCGAATTCCTCCCCTTTGGCGGCCTGGCGCTTTTCCCATGTAAAGCCGCCGTCGGAGGACTCTATGTACATTCTGTTGGAGACATCCAGAGAAAAGGCGCCGCCCGCGGCGTTCTCGGGCTGGCCTCCGTAATTGTAGTGGCGGATTTTTCCGTCGGGCATCTTGCAGAGGCCCATTACGGCGTCCGCCGTCGGAACTCCGACGATTGTCGGCGCGAAGACCTCTTCGTAGGATTTCGGGTTTGCGTGCGCGCACGCAAAGGCGGCGCAGACCGCGAGCAAAAATAACGGGAATTTCATAGATTCCAGTATATCGGGCGCGCGCGCGCGGCGTCAATGCGTTTTTCCGGACGCCCCGCGCTCTCCGCAGGGGAACTCCGGAGAGCCCGCCGCGCGGCGTCAGCAAATTCCCGGACTTCCGCCAGAAGGTCGGGGTGTATCCAGTTTGTTATCGCGACTTTCGGCCTCATTCTATTTGAAAATTTTTCCGAGTTTGGAGCCGAAGACGTCAACCGCCGCTGAATGGAAAGCAAAAATCGCCCAAAACGACTGGCTTGTCTACGCCGAACCTACCGTCCAATTTCTGCCCGAAACCAATGTGTACGAACGCAGAATACGCGAAACCCCCTGCGCATAAGGCGATACGGCACACCGCCCGCAATCTTCCCGCGCCGCGTTAAAATGTTTTCGTAGCTGTCCGTTCCCCTTGCGGGCGGCAAGATTAAAGCGGCATTGCAAACGGCTTGCAACCGCTCTGAAGACCCATCGCAATATCCTTTCCGAAAACCCTTAAAATATGGAAGATTTCCTCAAACGTTCGATTTTTTTCCTCAAACCTTCTGATGCGATACACGGGGCATTTAACCCTGCGGAAGTTAAAAAAACATTAGGGCGCGTTTAGAATTTTATAAAGGCTTTCCCTCCGGCCGCGCCGGAGGTTTTCGCGGCAAATTCGCGCCGCGCAAAATAATTTTGTGGACACCCCCGCGCCGCCGGAATATAAACCCGTGCGAATTTTTAGATAACAACGAAATCGCAAAAAACGTATGGCAAAACAGAAAATTCCCACGCAGCAGATAGCCAAGGACGACAAGGCTCTCGAAACCGCCCTCAGCATGGTAAACAAACAGTTCGGGGAGGGTTCGCTCGTCCGCCTCGGCGACGCGACCAAGATGAACGTCGAGACGATAAGCACGGGGTCGGTGGCCATAGACCTCGCCCTCGGCGTCGGCGGTCTGCCGCGCGGCAGAATCGTCGAAATCTACGGCCCCGAATCCTCTGGCAAGACCACCCTCTGCCTCTCGCTCATAGCCGAGGCGCAGCGCAGGGGCGGCAACGCCGTGTTCATCGACGTGGAGCACGCTCTCGACCCGCATTACGCGAAAGTAGTGGGCGTTGACCTCGAAAACCTCATGGTCGCCCAGCCCGAGTGCGGCGAGGACGCCCTCAATATAGCCGAGACCCTCATACGCTCCGGCGCGATAGACGTTGTGGTAATCGACTCCGTGGCGGCCCTCGTCTCGCGGCAGGAGCTCGACGGGCAGATGGGCGACGCCACCGTCGGGCTACAGGCGCGCATGATGAGCCAGGCCATGCGCCGCCTGACCGCAGCCATCAGCAAGACTTCCTGCATTTGCGTGTTCACAAACCAAATCCGCGAGAAAATCGGCGTGATGTTCGGCAATCCCGAGACGACCCCGGGCGGGCGCGCGCTCAAATTCTTCGCTTCGGTGCGCATCGACATCCGCAGAATCGGGCAGATAAAGGACGCTTCCGGAAAAGTCATAGGCAACCGCACCAAGATAAAGGTAGTCAAAAACAAAGTTGCGCCGCCCTTTACCGAATGCGAATTCGACATCATGTACAACGAGGGCATTTCGCTCACCGGCAGCCTAATCGATTTGGGCATAGAGCAGAAGATACTCGAAAAGAAGGGCGCGTGGATTTCCTATAACGGCGAGCTCATAGGACAGGGGCGCGAAGCGGCAAAGGCCTACCTCATGGAACACCCCGACGTCGCCGAAAAAATCCGCGAGGCAATCACGGCCTCCACCACCGTAGTGGGCGGCACCGCCCTCGGCGAAAACGCGTAGCAACGCAAAGCGCGAGCGCGCCGAGGAGGACTGCCATTGCCGCGGGTTCGGGGACTTGCGAGAAGCTCACGGTCAGCATATTGCCGTCCCATGCGAAATTGGCTATCGCCCCGAGCAGGTTTTGGGCTATGAAGTCGCCGTTGGCGTCGTCGGAAAATCCGGAGAGCGATTCGCAGAATATCAGCGCGTAAGCGGGCTCGCCTATGAGCAGCGACGCGTCGAAGCCGTCGAAGTCTATGCCGATTTTTTCGGTTCCCTTTTTTGAGAGCGCTCCGAGGTTCAGGGCGTATATGCCCGCGGCGAAGGAGTCTTTATTGCCTATCAGCAGGGCGCCGCTTTTCAGCACGGCGGAAGCAAAGGAAACTCCGTCGCCGAGCGCGCCGAATCTGCCGCCGTCGAGCGCAAGTTCCCCGTTGCCGAAAGTCGACTGGTTTTGAAAGAGAAGCGTTCCGCCCGAGACGGTCACGGCGTCCACCAGCAGCCCCGTGGCGGAATTTGTGGAGGACTTGTCGGAGAATATCATCGTCTGGGCGTTTGTGGCGGAGGAATCCATTTTCAAGCTGAACTGCGTTCCGCCGTCGTTCCTGAATGTCCCCTGCCAGGCGGCGTCAACCTTGTTGGTGAAAGTCATGTTGATTTTACGGTTCGCGGCGTCATAGTCTTCCGTCGCGCTCAACAGCGCGGAACCTTTCAGCCCGCCTATCGTTATGTTAGAGTCGAACGCGGCGTCGGACGGCAGAGTTTCCGCCTTTTCGCCAAGTTTGGCTTTGAGGTTCCACTCGGTGAGGTATTCGTGGTTTACGGTACTCGCGTAGAGCGGCGTCATGTCAACGACGCCCCCGACTGTGAAGTTTGTGACAGAGGTCTGAAAGATTATCCTCTGCGCGTTTAAATCGCCTGTGGAAGTGAAACCCGGCGTTTGAGAGAACGTGAGATTGCCGTCCACTTGGAAAGCGCAATTCTGTTGAATGCTTGTAGTGTAGTATGTATTGTCTCCGCTCGACGAATGTATTTGCGAGGAAATGTAATTGTTGGCAATCGTCAGCCTCAAACCCTGCTGCTGGCAGGCCTCGTTCCACGCCGCCTTGTTTGCGACATTCATGTCGCCGTAGACATGGTAGGTATTGCCAACTCGCGTATCGCCGTTGCCGCCTATTGATATATTTACCATTGAGGGATTCCAGTTTGCGTATGACTCTTCAAGGGTTAGATTGAAGTTGCCGGTTATGTTCATATTGATGTCCGCGGCGCCGATAATGGTAAATCCCGCCGAACCGAGTTTGAGGACATAGTTCAGGTCGTGGATTTCGATCGGCTCGATCCCGTATCCCGACACTATTCCGGTTTGGCTCTCGGTGTCGGCGATTACCCACAGATTGTTGTCTGCGCCGGGTATCGCAGGGGTTCCGTCCTCCGTTTGCCACCAACTCTTCTGCCTTTCCTCGTCCGCCCACTGGTATTTGAAATAACATGCTCCCTCTCCCCACATTTGCGTCGAAAAATCTTTGGTCGAATACAAATCGACATAGGCCCCTTCTTGGGCGAAGGCGGACATGGCAAACAGCGGAAATAAGGCAAACGGAAAAATCTTTTTCATAATAATGCGCAGATTATCATCGCGGAGAACAAAGTCAAATATTTTATAATAATATAAACATATTCCGCAACCGTCCGCGCCGGAGATTTAATGCCGCAAAACCCGTTTTCGCTCTCTCCTTGATCCGCGCAAACAACTGCGCGTATCTTCCGCCAATGCGCAGTTCAGCCTAAGCGCAAATGCAAAAAGCTCGGCCTCCCCCGACCGGCGGAGACGAGAAAACGCGGCGGAAATCGGAGCCGCTTATCCTACCGGCGGAAACTCTATTTTATGAGGGAAATGCCCCATTGCAAGTTCCCCTTGCAATCGGCTGATTCATCGGGACAGAAACGGCGGCAATCAGCTTTTCGAGACGGAACAATGAATTTGAGTTATGTCCCTCTGAACAGGAACGCGCCGAATGCGCTTTCGGATAGAAGCCGGAAAGCGCTCCGAACTGGAACTCGCCGGCGGCGCATTTTGCGCGCGCAAAAAAAGAGCCAAACTTGCGTTTGGCCCTTTTTTGCGCGTTTGCCGTTCTCCGATTAGAAGAGAACCTGAACCTGCGCCCAGACGGTGTTGCCGTACACGCGTTCGACGGACGCGTCGCCCTGGTCGTAATAAGCGAACTCGTAGCCGAGGGAGGTCTTGACCGCGGTCGTGGCATACCAGTTGACGCCGCCGTAGAAAGTCATCGCCTGGTTTATGTTGCCGAGATCGTTGCCGCTGTAAGCGGAACGCAGACCCATGCCGTTCGTGGAGACATAGGAGCCGCGGAATACGGGTTCGATCGCGCCCCATTCGCCGATATCCATTTTATAGGCGGCGGTGAAGTTCGCGCCCATCGGGGTGCGGCCCACGCCGTTGCGCCCGGGAGTGTAGTCTTCAGCCTGCTGGAGGAAGAATTCGCCGATGAGGGTGAGCCCGCGCCAGTTGAGAGTGGCATAGGGATTGATGCCCCATACGCTGCCTTTCTGCGTATAGCTGGCGGCGGTCATGCCCTGGGGAGCGTAGCCGAAGTTAACGCCGATGTCGTAGGAGAGCGTTTCGCCCTTGACGTCGGCGACATTCTTATAGCCCAAATTAGCCCAGAAGCTGAGGGCGGAGCTGTCCTGAGCTTCGGTGATATAGTTGGTCACGCCGCCTTCGGAAACGCCGGAAGTCACCGCCGCGCCGTAATAGAGGCCGTCGACCTGGGTGATATTGCCGTCCCAGAACACGCCGACCGTGCGCGAACCGAAGTTCTTGCCTTCATAGCGGGTGAAGAAATAAGTGGCAACCGAACGTTCAACCGCGAGCTGGCCGAAGTCGTCCATATTCTGTTCGTAGCCCATGTTCACCTTGCGGAGGCCGAGCTGGAGGGTGCCGTTGATGTAATCGAGGTCGATCTTCTTAGAGGCGACTACCTTGTCGAGGTAATTCTTGCTTGCGCCTTCCGTGCCGAAGTCGGTGACGACTTCCGCGCTCCATCCGCCGCCCACGTCGGCTTCAATGCCGAGCTTCACATAGCGGAGGGTAAAGCCGTTCTGCTGTCCAAAAATCGAAGAACCGCTTTTCACGCTGTTCTTTCCCCATGAGTACCAGCCCTGAGCGCCGCCGAAAATCTTGATGGACTTCGTAGACTTGGTGGCGGGAGTCACCGCCACGGAATCCTTGGCGATCTGCGCGGCTTCCTGCTGCGTGAGCATTCCCTTCTTGACGAGCGTTTCAAGAAGCGCTTTGTCCTGAGCGTTGGCGGCTGCAACCGCGCCCGCTACGAGTAAGCTGATGATTACTTTTTTCATATCCTATTTGTAGTTTGTTTTGGTTTGGGAACCGGCGGAAATACTCCTTAATAAGAATATACTCAGCCGATTCTTCATTATGTTTTGATTTTTTTTCGCGCAAATCAAGCCTTTTTTTAACATGCCGCTAATAATACGCAAATATTACGGCGGCCGCATTGCGCCGCACAATCGCGCCGGAATGCTTTTGCGCCGCTTTGCCGCGGCGGTCGGACGCATCCTACATCCGGCGCCATTCGGACGTTTGCGAAATTTTCCTAAAATTTAAAAATATTTTCCTAACTATTGCGCAAAGGCGTGATCCCGCGCGCATTTTCATCGCGCGCATTTGCCATAAACCGGACAATAACTCCTTGCCTTAGCGCGTCTCCATCCCCCCATTCCTTTCCTGCCCATTCCACGCCTTTGCCGTCGCAATTCTCCGACTTCCGAAAACTCCCGCACCCGCCTTCCGATAAAATTAAAAGGCGGCCCGCTCCGGAGCCGCCTTTTTGCCGAAAACTTAAATTCCGCCTACCCGCGCCTGCGGCGCGCGGCAATGCCGAATGCGATGGCGGCAAGCCCGAGGAGCGCCGCGGCTTCCGCGGGTTCCGGAACCGCCCCAAAAGTCACTTGCAGAGCGTTGCCGTTCCACTCGAAATCCGCTATCGCATTGAGGAGATTTTCAGAGGCAAAATATTCGTCGGCGTCGACTTCCGACAACATGCCCGAAAGCGAACCCGCCGTTATGAGGTCGTAGGTGGCGCCTATGAGCCCCGAGGCGTCGAGGCCGTTGAAGTCTATCGCTATCTTGTCCGCGCCGACTTTGCTAAATTCGCCCGCAATTAAAATCAAATCGACTCCCGCGCCGGAGAAAAACTTGTCGTTGTCGGCAAATATGAATCCGCCGCCGTTGAATTCCACGGAGGAGACCGCCGCGTTTCCGACCGCGCCGAACCTGCCGCCGTTGAGAGTGAGCTTGCCGTGCGAGGAACCCGCGGCGGTTCTCACCAGAAGCGTACCGTTCTCCATCTGTATGTAGCCGGAAAACGAATTTTCGCCCGAGAGAACCTGGGTTGCGGAACCGTCCATAACGATATTGACGGACGACCCCTCCGCATTTGTCACGACGCCTGAAAATGTCTGGTCAGCGGGGTTCGTCAAAACGAGCGTATAGTTTACGCCCTCTACGGCTTCGGTAGTCACAGCGCCGGCAGTCCCCCTCAGTCCTCCGACTTTGAGGAACTGCTCGAAGTCCGCCATTTTCGCGAACTGCACCCTGCCCGTATTCGCGCCGAAGTCTATGACGCCCCTTATGACGCCGGCGGCCTGGTCGTAAGTCGCGGCGGCCCTTCCGACGGAAAATGTTATCACCGCGTTGTTGTGGTTGAGATAGACGTTCTCCGCAGAAAATGAGGTAAGCGACGCGCCTTCGGCGCCGAATATGAGATTGTTGTATCCGTTGCTGTTGTTATTGTACACATTTCCGCCTATCGAGAGATTGCCCGTAGTAAATCGGACATAGCCGTTGGAATTGTACGCAAGATCTTCGGCTATCCGCATGTGCGCGCTCGCACGCAGGTTGAACATAGCCCAATTGTTGTTGCATCCGGAAATCGTCAGGCTCTTCGCGCTGAACGTCTGGTTGTCGAGAAGGACAAGGGAACCCGCCATCTGGTATTCAAAGGCGTTTCGGGAGTAGTCTATCACGACGTCGGTTTCGACGGTCGGCGCGGCGACGGAATCCGCATAAGTGTACGTCGGCTTGCCGTCGGCGTCCACGGTAAAGCCCGTCGCCCAGTTGTAATTGTCGTTACCCTCCTCCGAACTCTTCTCCGCATCCAGAAGGTTGCGGCCCGAATTTTGGTCGAAAGTCGAATTGAAAGTCTTGGTATCCACCCAATAAAGGGTCTCGGCGGAAGCCGAAAGCGCGGCAAACAGCGCGCAGAAATACGCTATGCTTTTCATTTTTATTTTGGGAAAGTTTGAAATTCAATGCGGGAAATCCGCCTTTTCCTAAAAATTTCTCTATTCGTAGCCCCAAACGAGTCAAGAGAAAATCCCACAGGCTTTCCCGCGGCGGATTGCCGGTTGGATTTTTGGTTGAAAAAAGCGCGGAATCCGGTTTTTTCAAAAGAATGCGCAAGGCATTGTATCTGGTATTGTCGGCGGCATTCGCGGCGGCGGAACTATCGGCGTCCGCGGGCGGAAGTGTCGAAAGGGTGAAAAAGCTCGCCCTCGATGACGTTGAGATAACGGCGGTAGAGCGCATAGAGCCGGGGGCGGAAATCGGCGGCGTGAAAGCAGCAGGGGGATCCGTGCTCGTAAAGGCGCGCGCCAAGCCGCCGTCGAAGGTCAACATCGCGATCTGCCTGCCGGACGAATGGAACGGCATCTTCCTCGGCAACGGAAACGGCGGCATGGGCCAAAATCTGTCCTTAAAGGCGGCCGTCGGCGGGGCAAACGGCGGCTACGCCTCCGCCCACTGCGACTTGGGCACCGACAAGTGGTGGGTTGACCTGGACAGCCTCGACGCAGCCATTGCGGACTTCGGGCACGACGCCGTCTGCATGATGACGCGCGCGGGCAAGAAAATCGCCGAGGCGTACTACGGGCGCCCGCCGGAGCGCTCCTACTATGTCGGCGGTTCGACCGGAGGGCAGGAAGGGCTTTCTATGGCGGAGCGCGATCCCGGAGAATACGACGGCATAGCCGTATTTTATCCGGTGTCCGACCGCACCGGGCTGCACACGCGCTTCGTTTTCGAAAGGGCGATTCTCCACCCCGGGAACCGCTTTTCCGACGGACAGATAAAGAGAATCACCGAAGAAATCGTCGCGCAAAACAGGGGCAACGCCGGAGAACCCGCAGGCTCGCAAAAGCCCTATCTGAAATATCCCGAGCGCGCAAAGGTCGACTATTCAAAGTTCGATTTCCTGACGAAAGAGCAAATCGAAATCCTAAAAAAAGTCCACTCGCCGTGCCTCGACCCCAAAACCGGAGCGTTCGTGACTTTCGGGCTGCCGCCGTCGTGCGAAATCGCCGACAACGGCAAAAGCCTCAAAAGGGGATTCGGCGACTGGATGTCGGAGTGGTTTTTCCGCAAATCCGGCGTGGACGCCTCAAAGGTTGACCTGCGCTCATACGCGCGGGACTTCGGAAAGCGCTTCGCGGCGGCAAACGCGGCTCCGAACCTCGGCAAGTTCAGGAAGCTCGGCGGCAAGCTTTTGATAATCCAGGGAAAAATCGACACGATAGTGCCCGCCGACTACATACGCGAATGGTACGGCCTGCTGTGCGAAAACGTCGGATCCGTACCCAAAACGGCGGAGTTCGCGCGCCTCTTCATGATCCCCGGCGGATGGCACGGCAACATTTCCGGCGTGGACATGCTCGGGACAATCCGCAAATGGGTCGAGACCGGAACGCCCCCCGAACAGATAAAGGCGACCGTGACAATCAACGGCAAACGCTACAATGAAGACGCCGAACTGTACCTCCCGCAATAGCGCCCTATAGAAAAAGCCGGAAAGCGCAGGCGGCAGCGCCGCTTCCATTAAATTGGGACACAAGGCGGCGCGAGGCGCGCTTTCATAGAGGGCTTGTTCCTTACGGATACGAGGCGTTCCGATCATCGAGAGCAGCGCGACCAAGCGAGCAAATCCATTTTAGATGAAGAGCGAAAGCGGGCGCAAAGTGCGCCCGCCATTGAAGAGTCAAGCCCCTTACGAAGATTGGCTTTGCCAATGCTTCTATCCCCTCTACATTCCCAACAAAAAACGAACCTCCCATTAGAGGTTCGTATACGCTTCCGGAGTTCGTTCCGAAAAACTAAGGGCTCCCGATTTGGCGCAATGATTTTGGATGCGGGGCGAGTATAAGAAAGCCTTTAAGGGCGCGTGGCGTATTTGACATACGCGAGCGGTCTTAAAGGCTTTCTTAACGGAGCCCCGCGCCAAAAGCATTCGCCAAATCAGAGGCGGACGCCGATTTTCGGCGCTACTTCATTAAAAGCTTCGATTAGGCGCTTTGTTATTTCGCCGGGTTTGCCGTCGCCGATTACGCGCTTGTCGAGCTCGACGAGAGGAATGAGCTTGGCGGCGGTGCCGGTCAGGAAACATTCGTCGGCCGTCCAGATGTCAAAGCGCGTGATGGGGGTTTCGAGAAGCTCTATTCCGAGCTTCTTGGCAAGCTCTATCACGGTGCCGCGGGTCATGCCGCCGAGCGAACCGCAGCTGATGGGCGGGGTGATCAGCTTGCCGTCAAAGACGATGAATACGTTGTCCCCGCTGCATTCGGCGACATACCCCTCGTTGTTGAGAAGGAGGCATTCCTCGTAGCCCGAATTGTGCGCCTCGATCTTCGCGAGAATGTTGTTGAGATAGTTGAGGCTCTTGACCATCGGCGGGAGAGCCGCCTGGGAATTGCGGCGCGTGGGGACGGTGAGGGCTTTAAGCCCGCATTCGTAGAGCTCTTTGGGGTAGAGCTGGATTTCGTCGGCGATTATGACGAGCTGCGGATCTTCGCAGGAGAACGGCGATAAACCGAGCTTGCCCCTGCCGCGCGAGACAACGAGGCGGATATATCCGTCTTGAAGGCCGTTGGTCCGGCAGGCGTCGCACACGGCGTCGATTATCTGCCGTTTTGACCATGGCATGTCGAGCATTATGGCCTTTGCGGAGCGGAATAGGCGGTCTATGTGCTTGTCGAGCTTGAATACGTTGCCGCTGTAAAGGCGGATTCCCTCAAAGATTCCGTCGCCGTAAAGAAAACCGTGGTCGAAGACCGACACCTTGGCGTCGTCCTTGTCGTAATACTTTCCGTTGATGTAGACTTTCATATTCTTCCTCTGTATAAAAAACCCGCGCGGCGGAAAAATCCGGCTCCGACGCATCTTATATGCGCAATCTTTTACCCGTCCCGCCGAATCGTCAAACGAATTATTCGCCGGAGATAAAGAATTTGCCGTTTTTGAGAGCGAAATCCCGAATCGTCAGGGTTTCGGTTTTTGAGTTGGGCGCGTGGTAGGAAATTTTCAGCTTGCCGCCGAAAGTTTTAAAAACCATGGCGTGCCCGCCGTCGTCGGAGTTGAGATATTCAGGGTCGTGGATCCATTCGCCGTCGATTTTGCCGGACGGCGAACGCGCGACGCCTATGCGGTACTTTCCATCCGCGAAAGACGACCACGTCATGTAGAGCGAGCCGTCCGGAAGTCGGTTGACGACGGGCGCGTCGGTGATGTGCGTTCCGGATTTCTCCTTAATCCACGGAGCGGAAGACGCTGAAAACAGCGCTTTCGGCTCGCCTAAGGTTCTTTTGAGGTCGCGGGAAATCCTTTGGGCGATTATCTGACCGTCGCCGACTTGCAGCCACTCGCGGCAGTACCCGAGCACCATCGAGCCGTCGGGATCCTCGCAGAGCGTGCCGTCGAGCGCCATCCAACCATCGGGGGTTATCGGGGCGTTGGCGAGCGGCTTGAAACCGCCGTCGGGCCTGTCGGAGACGAGAACCGAACAGCCGCGCATGGGCTCGAGCCTTCCGCGCACGGTTTTTACCGAAGGCTCCCGGGCGCTGAATGTGGCGATAATGTAATATTTGCCGTCCACGAGAAACATGTCGGGCGCCCAGAAGTCGGACTTTCCCCAAAAATCCGCGGGCGGGACGAACGAAGGGCCGACAAGCCGCCAGTTTTCCAAATCTTTGCTCTCGTAGGCGTACAGGGCGTTCCTCCCCGCGCCGAAGCGCGCGAGCTGCCCGGAGGAAAGCTTCCCGCCGTTGGCGTGCATGTAGTATTTGCCGCTCTTTTTGTCGGCGAACACGAACGGGTCGCGGATTTGAAGCTCGAAGGCCGGAACGTCATAGGATACTTCCGCGGCGGCGGGCGCCGCAACACCGCAAAGGCGCGTACAAACCGCGAGCGCAAAGAGCGCGGGCAGACGTTGGAAAAACCTACTTGCCATAGGAATCTTTGAGCGCGACGGTGCGGTTGAACACGGGCAAATCGGGGGCGGAGAGTTTAGAGTCGGGCGTGAAATACGCGTTGCGCTCAAATTGCATATGGTCTCCCGCCTTTGCCTCCGCGAGGGCGGGCTCTATGAGGATATCCCTCTCGTCCAGCGAGCGCGGGTTGAGGAAGTCCTCGAAATCCGAGCCTTCGGGAAGGTCGGACATGTCCGCGCGCGTGAACAGGTTTTCAAAGAGGCGCGCCTTCGCCCTCTTCGCGCTCGCCGCGTCAACCCAGTGTATGGTGGACTTGACCCTGCGGCCGTCGGGCGAATTTCCGCCTCGGGAGGCGCGGTCTACGGAGCATACCAGGCGGACGACGTTTCCGGAAGCGTCTTTCACGACTTCGTCGCACCTCATGAAATAGGCGTAGCGCAGGCGCACTTCGGAGCCGGGCGAGAGCCTGAAAAATTTTTTAGGGGGATTTTCCATGAAGTCGCCCCTCTCTATGTAAATGCGCTTGGAAAACGGTATTTTTCGGGAGCCGGCGGACTCGTCCTCGGGGTTGTTAACGGCGTCGAGCCAGTCGGTTTCCCCCTCGTTCCAGTTGGATATCTCCACTTCGAGCGGGTCGAAAACCGCCATTCTGCGCAGCGAGATTTTGTTCAGATCCTGCCGCGCGCAGTGCTCGAGCAATGCGAGGTCGGTCAGGCTGTTGAACTTCGTAACCCCTATCTTTTCGCAAAATTCGCGTATGGCGGCGGGAGTGTACCCCCTGCGGCGCATTCCGGAGAGCGTAGGCATCCGAGGGTCGTCCCAACCCTCGACGATTTTCTCAGCCACGAGCTGCTGGAGCTTGCGCTTGCTCATCATCGTGTATGAGAGGTTGAGGCGCGCGAACTCGTACTGGCGCGGGCGGACTTTTAAGGTCTTGGAAATGCTCGTATTTTCTATGAACCAGTCGTAGAGCGGGCGGTGAACCTCGAATTCGAGCGTGCAGAGGGAGTGGGTTATGCCCTCTATGGCGTCGCTTAGGCAGTGGGCGAAATCGTACATCGGATATATGCACCACTTCGAGCCCGTGCGGTGGTGGGACTCCTTTTTAATCCTGTATATGGCGGGGTCGCGCATGTGCAGGTTTGGGGAGGACATGTCGATTTTCGCGCGGAGGACATACCGCCCCTCTTCAAATTCTCCCGCGCGCATCCTGCGGAAGAGGTCGAGGCTCTCGGCGGGCGGCCTGTCGCGGTGCGGGCTCGGCTTGCCAGGCTGCCCGGGAACTCCGCGGCACTCCTTGAACTCCTCGGGAGACAGCGTGCAGACGTACGCCTTGCCGTTTTGTATGAGCTCTTCGGCAAACCCGTACAGCCTCTCAAAATAGTCAGAGGCGTAAAACTCGCGGTCTCCCCAGTCGAAGCCCATCCAGCGGACGTCCTCGCGTATGGAGTCCACAAAGCGGGTGTCCTCCTTGTCGGGATTGGTGTCGTCAAACCGCAGGTTGCAGAGCCCGCCGTTTTCGATCGCCATGCCGAAATCGAGGCAGAACGCCTTGGCGTGTCCGATGTGCAGGCACCCGTTGGGCTCGGGCGGAAAGCGCGTGCGGACGGCGGTAGGCGGCAGGCCGTTCTCGACGTCTTCGGCGATGATCTGCCTGATGAAATGCATTTGTCTGTTTTCTGCTTCTTCCGTCATGGGATTTTCGTATTGTCGGAAAACTAACCGGACGCGGGCGCGCGTCAATTTTTTTATCTCCCAAGAAAACGCTTTTCGCGCGTTAGGGCGCGCCGCAGCCCTTCCCCGAGCCCGAAAACACAAGGCAGCCGACAGCCGCCGTGAAGGGCGCGACCAGCACGAGCCCGAAACTGCCCACGAGGGTTTTCACGGCCTCGGCGCACACGTAGGGATTGTTTATGAAGTCTCCCGCGCCGACGCCGTTTGCGGCGAACGCCATCATCATCGTAAGATACCCTCCCGAGTACGCCAGAAGCAGGGTGGTAGTCATCGTTCCCACAACGCTCCTGCCGATCGAAAGCCCCGCCGCCAAAAGGCGCGCGCGCCCGATTTGCGGATTTGCCTCGCGAACTTCCGCCATGCCCGCCGACACGTCCATGCTCAAATCCATCACCGCCCCCGATGAAGAAAGAAACAGCGCGCCAATAAAGAGCTCGGAGAGGTTCAGAAACTCGTACCCCGAATAGAGGAGAGCCTGGGAATAGGGCATTACCGCGCCGTTGACTTTGAATTCCCCCGAAAAATGCCACGCCATCGCGCAGCTGGCCAGAACCCCGAGGACGGTTCCGGCGAACGCAACAAAGCCCTTTTTGGTAAACCCCGCCACCAGAAAAATTATGGCGGCGGAAAGCGCGCACACCGCGGCGAGGCACACCGCTATCGCGTCCGCGCCCGCAAGGCACGCCGGAACAACTATCTTCCAGACGACGAGGCATGCGAATGCGAAAGACAGCAGCGCCTTGAACCCGACGAACCCTCCGAACGCGACGAGCAGCGCGGCAAAGAGCGCGAAGAGAACCGCCGTCTTGTCTATGCGGTAGAAGTCCTGCGCGTTTACGGTGTCGACGCCGGCGCGCGCGCCGTGCGGAACCGACACCCACGCGGTGTCGCCGGCTTCAAAAATCTTGTCCAAATCCATCTGCGCGCGCAGGAGATTCACGGCGTCGAACCGCTCCCCTTTGCGCGAACCCGACGAGATTTCCACTTTCAGCCGCTGCTCGCCGCGCAGGACGAGGCCGACGTAGGACACCGCCGAATTGTCCGCCGCGACGACCTTAGCCGCGAACTTTTCCCCCTGCGCGTCGGACTGCGACGGATAGAAGTCAAACAGCCAGACCGCCGCGCACGCGACGGCGAAAACCGCGGACATCAGCCAGTCTGCCGCCCTTTTGGAAGCCATTTCAACCTTTTTTGCAGAGCCCGCGCAAAGCGCGCCTACCTCACAAGCTCCTTCAATATTTTTGCGATGTCCGTATTGTCGATGGTTCCCGAGAAAACCTCCGCGCCTGCGCCCTGCGCGGACGTCTCGACCGGAAGCGCCGTGTGCGCGTCGCTCGTCCAGGCGAGCCCCGCCTTGTTGTTGAGAATCTTCGCCGCGGCGAGCGAAAGCGCGCCCTTTGAAACGTCCTTTTTCCACCGCCCGAAAGCCTTTTCGAGCTCTCCGCGCTCCGCCTCGGAAAGCGCGAGCGGCGATTCGGAATCTTCGTCGAACGCAAACCCGAAAGACTCCGAAAGAAGCGGAATTACGTCCTCGAATTCGATGTCTTTTCCCCCTCCAGCAAGTTTTTTTGAGGCCGAGTTGAACGCCTCGCGCGAGCGCTTCTGCGCGTTGAGGCGGTCTATGTGCGAATTGTACGCCGTGCCCGCAAAGCCCATTGTGAGCCCTCCCGTCTCGTGGTCTCCGGTGACGACGACGAGCGTGTCGCGCGGATTTTTGCGGGCGAATTCGAGCGCGACTTTCACGGCGTTGTCGAAGTCCGCGACCTCCGCCATGACGGTGGCGGCGTCGTTTGCATGGCACATCCAGTCGATTTTTCCGCCCTCCACCATTATGAAAAACCCCTTTTCGTTGTCCAGAAGCTCGATGGCCTTTTTGGTGAAATCCGCAATCCTCGGGGAATCCGGAGCGTCCAAATTATACATCAGCGCTCCGTCCGCGCCGGTAGCGATAACCTTTCCGCACCCCGGCTTCAGGGCGGCGAGAGCCTTCATGTCTTTGCGGACAACCGCGTATCCCCTGCCCTCGGCGATTTCGTAGATGTCGCCCTTGTAGGACTTGGCCTTTTTGTTGTCGCACTCGGCTATCCCGCCGCCGCCGAAGAAGTCGAAGCCGGACTCCACAAGGTCGAGCCCAAGATCGTAATAGTTGCCGCGGCTGCGGTTGTGCCCGTAGAACGCCGCGGGAGTTGCGTGGTTGAGGGTGACGCTCGTGAGAATCCCGACTTTCCTTCCGGAATCGCGCGCGACCTCCGCCACGGACTTCAGCCTCCCCCCCTTCGGATCCATGCCTATCATGCCGTTATTCGTCTTGGAGCCGCACGCAATGGCGGTTCCGCTCGCCGCGGAATCGGTGATGAAGGAGTTGGCGGACCGCGTTGTCGTCAAAGCCTGGTGGGGCATCGAGTTTATCGCGAGCCCCTTGCCGGTATTTATGCGCGCGAGCTCCTCGGCCGTCATGCGCTGGGGAATAGACATGCCGTCCCCGATAAAGAGGAAGACGTATTTTACGGGATTCGCCGCCTGCGCCGCAAGAGCTGTTGCGGAAACCGCGAATGCGGCAAGCGAGAGAATTATTTTCGGAATCGCCATTGCAATATAAGATTTCCGAAAATTAAAAATGCGCAAAAAATGCGCGTCAAGCGTTTCGCTCCCAAAATCTTGCCCATGCGCCTTACGCAAGCGCGCGAGGGTGCGGCGCCCTCCCCCGCTACGCCGCGTCTATGGCGCGGACGCTGTCCAAAAAGAACTTGTCGCCCGCGGCGGAAGCGTCTGACTGGACGAGCTCGAGCCCGATTATCCCGCGGTAGCCTTTTCCGGCGATGTGCCCCATTACTTTGGCGTAGTTGATTTCGCCCGTCCCGGGCTCGTTGCGGCCCGGATTGTCGGCGATTTGGAAATAGGCGATCTCGTCCCATGCGGCGTCGATGTTGGGAATGAGGTTTCCCTCCGTCACCTGTTGGTGGTAGAGGTCGTTTAAAATTTTGCACTTCGGGCTGCCGACCGCCTTGCACACGGCGTACGCCTGCGGAATGCGCTTGAGCCAAAGCCCGGGGTGGTTTTTAATGTTGAGCGATTCCAAAACCATCGCCGGCCCGCCGTTCTTCTCGAGGAATTCCGCCGCCCATTTCAGGTGCTCCACGACGTTGGCAAACTGGTATTCATACTCGAGGCTCGGGTCCTCCGCGCCGATTACGACGGTAAACCACTCCGCCCCCGAACGGCGCGCTGCGGCGAGGGCTTTTTCCATGACCGAGCGCACCATGCGCCTTACGCCCTCCTTGTCGCGCGAGCGCGATCTAGGGTCGAGAATATTGCCCGTAAGGTTCGGGACTTCCCAGCTTCCGACGCGCGGGGCGAACACCCCCATGCGCATCCCGAGCTTGCGCATTCTGGCGGCGATTGCCTCCTGCGTTCCGACGGGGAGATCCGCGTATTCGTTGTACTCCATAGCCCGAAAGCCGCGGTCGTAAAAGTATTCGACTTTGTCGGCGTCGGAAAGCTTGGAGCAGCCTCCGGCGAGGTGCCGGCACCAGCCGCTCGGATTCGGCGCAAAGAGAAGTTTGAAGG
This sequence comes from uncultured bacterium, assembly GCA_905214995.1. Lineage (GTDB taxonomy): Bacteria > Verrucomicrobiota > Verrucomicrobiia > Opitutales > Intestinicryptomonadaceae > Merdousia. The sequence continues at coordinate 23,899 of CAJMOT010000017.1, forward strand.
GTTTTTCAGAAGCCTTATTTTCCATGTGCGATTGTCGGGATTTTCCGCACTCTAACAAAATTTCGGAAAGCTTTTGAAGCAAAAAAACGCCGAGGGATCCGAAAGCCCCGGCCGGCTGCGCGCCAAAAACGCCTTGATTTGCGGCGGATTTTTTGAATACTCGCATTTTAAAAATCCGCTTGTCCGGAAGGCGGGCGGCGCGCCATAAAACGGACAAATGCCTTGAAAATAATCCATTTGGCTCGGGTGGCGGAATGGCAGACGCAGCGGACTTAAAATCCGCTGGCCTTTGGCCGTACGGGTTCGAGTCCCGTCCCGAGTAAATGGCGCCGCGCGCAAATTGACTTTGCACGGGCCGCCATAGAGTTAAAAAAGCGGCATCATTTTGGGAACGCGCAAATCGCCCGCAATATTCGCCGCCGCATTCTGTGCGCTATGCGCGTTTGAGGGCAAAACCGCGCCGGCAAAGGCAATGTCCCGCCGTCTTTCCGTGACTGGGGGGCGGAAACGCCAGAATCCGGCGCGCCATAGCCGCCGAAGCCCCCCTCAAACGGCGCGCGGACGGAAATTCTCCGCGCCCGCCGCGGACTGCGGAGGAAGCGGCGCCGCCCCCTCCGCCTCAATCCCGCGCGGATTCGCAGACGGCGCCGGCAGCCCAAAACGCTTACGGACGGCCGAAAGGCATTTTCCCATCGGCCCGCCGGACCGAAAAATATTCGGGAATCAGTTGTATTTCAACGGATCGATTATCCCGCTAAGCCCGCATTTCCTCCCGAGCCTTACGATCTGCTCGTCGTCGCAGCGGTTTATCTCGTCGCGAACTTCGAGCCAGGCGGTCAGGGAGGAGAAAGCCGAGCCTATGACGAATTGCGAAACGCTTTCGTCGTCTCCGCAAACCTCCTTTATTTTCTCCGAGAATTTAGCGGGAATTTTTATCTCGCAAGCGTCCCGTTTTTTCACTGTGCGCAGTTTTTTCATAGCATGTAGTTCCTTTCGCAATCGTTAGGATTGAAAATTGTCGGAAACCCTGCGGCGCCGCCCAAGCGCGAGCTCCATTTGAATGTTCACGCGCTCGTACTCCGGATTTTCCACCGGAATTTCCCTGAACCCCAAACTCCTGTAAAGCCTGATGGCGGGCTTCAAAACGGTGTTGCTCTCCAGAAAAACGCGCGCGCAGCCGAGCTTTTTCGCCTCCGCTATCGCCGCCTCGCAGAGCATCCTCCCTATCCCGAGCCCGCGCCGTTCGGGAACCACGGCGAGCTTCGAAAGCTCCCGCGCGTTTTCCGAATCCCCGCGCTTTTGCAGCGCGCACACCCCTGCGGGCTTCCCCTTGTAGAGGGCGACGAAAATTTTTCCGCCGCCGTCCAAAATATATTTCTTCGGGTTTGACAAAACCCTGCGGTCCGCCGCCTCCGGCTTCCAGTGCTCGGAGATCCAGCCGACGCTCGTATCGACGAAAAATTTCCGGTACTTCTTCGAGTACGGGGCTATTTCCACGCAGCGCCTTGCCCTCGCCGCCCTTTCGCCCTTCACTCTTTCGAGGATGGATTTTTCCGATAGCAGGCGCTCCCACTCGCCGAGCGCCTTCCACAAATCCGCCCTCGATTCCATTGCGATTTTCCTCACCGCCCCGTCCACGTCCTCGCAGAGCTCCGAGAACGCGCCCAGCATGGATTTCCCCTTCTTTGAAAGCCGCAAGACATTTTTTCGGGCGTCCGATTTCCCCCTCGATTCGCGGACGACGCCGCTCGCGGCCATCTCGCGCGCTATTTTGCATACCGAAGGGTGCGTGTGCCTTATTTCAGCGGCGATGTCCGTGACCGTCTTGCCCTCGCCCCGCGAAAGCGCGAAAAATACGGGGAACCATTTCGGCTTCAAATCCACGCCGCTCATGGCGTACAGGCGCGCGGCCTCCCTCGTCACGGCGTCGGAAAGCATCCTGAGCCTGCTTCCTATCGCCATCGGACCGGTTCTCTCAAAAAAATCCATAACGATGCCCTTCTGAAACAAATAACGTAATTAATTACATAAATTGCAAACAAATTCGCCGGATTTTTTCCGGCGGCAAACCGGAGGCTCGCCCGTAGGCAAAACGCCGGCGAG
>CAJMOT010000018.1 GCA_905214995.1 uncultured bacterium
CATGCGTTCAGACTTGTGTCATAATCAAAGGTCTCATCGGTACCCAACGTGCAGTCCCCGACTACGCTGAGCGTCAGTGAAACGGGATCTTTCACAGCAGCAGCTTCTTCTTTTGCCTTTTTTGCGGCCTCCTCTTCCGCCATGAGCTCGGCTAGCCTCCGCGCGGTATTTGGGAAAGGCGGGTAGATGAACGGCTCTATCGAAACCGCTCTGCGGGATTTTTCGTCGATTTCGATTGATACCGCGCAGATTCTCGGGTCGCCCTCAGCCATTGCAAACGCCCGCGGGCGCCCGTCTATGAAACGTTGCAAAATTATCTCCCACTTGCGCCCGAGGCACGAGGCCCACGGGCCCGTCATTCCGGCGTCGCTCAAAAACGCGAGTCCCTTGGGGAATATGCGCGCGTCGTTCGTGGGAATGTGCGTGTGGGTGCCGACCACCGCCTGCGCCCTGCCGTCGAGATGCCACGCCATCGAGACCTTTTCGGAGGTCGTCTCCGCATGGAAGTCGAGGAATACGGCGTCGCACAGCGGCTTGATTCTGTCTATCATCTCGCCCGCCGCCGCGAACGGGCAGTTGGCCTTTATCTTCATGAGCGTCTGCCCGAGCAGCGAGAACACCCCGAGCTTCATTCCGTCCTTTTCGAGGATGAGGTATGTGCGCCCAGGGTTGCTCGATGGCAGGTTTGCGGGGCGGCAGACTTTTTCGAGCGCGCCGATCTCGCCCTCAAAGCACCGCTGGTCCCAGATGTGGTCGCCGAGGGTAATGGCGTCCACGCCGCAACGGAAAAGCTCTTCGGCCATGTTTTTCGTCAGCCCGTTTCCGCCCGCCGCATTTTCGGCGTTGGCGATTACGAAGTCCGTTCCGAGGCTCTCGCGTATGCGCGGCAGGTTGTCGGCGAGGATCCTCCTGCCGGGCTTGCCCACTATGTCGCCGACAAAGAAAATCCTCATCGCGCGCAAAGCCCCAGTTTTTCGGCGACTTCGCGCATGTCGGCAGCCGCCCCCTTCTCGGAGAGCTCCGGCGGAATTTTTACGAGAATGCCCCTGGCGCCGTAGAAGTCCGCAAGCGGAAGCGTCGTTGAGCGGAAGACTTCGAGCCGCTTTTTGACGGTTTCGGGCTTGTCGTCGTCGCGGGTGAAGAGCTTCCCGCCGCACTTGTCGCAGACGCCCTCGGATTTCGGCGGGTTGAACTCCCTGTGGTAAGGCGCCTGGCAGTCGGAACATATCATGCGTCCCGAAATTCGGCGGACGATTTCGGCGTCCGGAACGTCGAGGTAGAGGACGTATGAAATTTCCTCCCCGAGCTCGGAGAGAATTTTGTCGAGCATTTCCGCCTGCGCGAGCGTGCGCGGAAAACCGTCGAGTATGAATCCGCCGGCGGCGTCCGGCTTTGACAGGCGGTCTTTGACCATCGCCGCCGTGACGCCGTCCGGAACGAGCTCGCCCTTGTTTATGTACGATTTCGCAAGTTTGCCGAGCTCCGTCCCCTCCTTTATGTTGTTTCTGAAGAGGTCGCCCGTGGAGACCTGCGCTATTCCGAGGACTTCGCAGAGGGCGGCGGCGCGCGTGCCCTTGCCGCTGCCGGGCGCGCCCAGCATTATCAGGTTGGCTTTTTTCATGGTCTAAAATTTAAGCCGAATATAATTGCAACGCCCTCGAAAATCGGCAAGCCTTTTTTAGCATGCAGGAGGCCGACTTCAAAAAGCGCATTTGCGGGTTAAGTTCCGACGGCGGAGGCAGCGTCGCGGTGTACGTCGATTCCAACGGGCGCAGGGAGCGCGTTTGCGCGCCGTTCGAGCCGTTTGTGTGGACGTCCTCCCGCGCGGCTCGCACGCCGTTCGAGTCGGGGCGCGAGCGATTGAATGGGCCGGATTTCGCCGTTTTGGACGCCCTCGTCAAATTTCCCGACGACGCGGCGGCGAACGCCTTTTTGAAGGCGCGCGACAAGTCTCTGCCGATCGAAAAGCTCGGATGCGCCGAAAACCTTTTTCTGGCGCGCAATTCGCTGCGCATGTTCGAGGGCATGGCTTTCGGCGAGATCCGCATTGCGGAGCTTTCGGTTTCCGTCTCGGACTCGCCCGAGACTTTCGGCAAAATCTACGCGGCCGCCCTCTCGGGCGCGGGCGGTTTCAAGATTTTGCGCGCGCGGGATTTTTCCGACGCCGCGGAGAGGGAGCTCTTGGCGGCTCTCAATTCGGAAATCGCCGCGCGCGACCCCGACATAATCGTCGGGCACGAGATTTTTCGCAGGGATCTCGCCGCCGTCGCCGCGCGCGCCAAAAAGCTCAAAATCCCGCTTTCGTGGGGAAGGGGCGGGGAGGCGGCGACTTTCAGAAAGAGCAGGCTGAAGCTCGCGGAGCGCTCTTTCGGGTACGTCAGGTGCGACATTCCCGGCAGAACCGTGGCGGACACGTCGCTCATGGCGCAAATTTACGACGTGAGCGTGCGCGACATGGCTTCGTATTCCCTCAAAGACTGCGCCGCCCACTTCGGGATCGACCCGTCCGCAGAGCGCGCGCCTTTCCGCCTCGGCGGAGAGCTCGGAGCGTTTTTGAACGACTTTGAAAAATTCGAATCCGCCGCGCGCAGAAAATTGGAGGATTGCGCCAAGCTCGCAGACAGGCTGCTGCCCTCGTATGTGGCGCAGGTCGGCAACTTCCCGATGACGCTCCAGGAGTGCCTTCTGCGCGGCAGCGGCGCGAAGGTAGAAAACCTCTTTCTGGAAAAATACCTCGCTTCATCCGCCGCGCTCCCGCTGCCGGCGCGCAGCAAGTATTTCGAGGGGGCGCTTTCGGAGAGCTTCGCTCTGGGCACATTCAAAAACGTATTGCACTACGACGTGGCGTCGCTGTACCCGAGCATTATGCTGCTGCTCGGCAGGTGCCCGAAAAACGACTATCTGAACGTCTTCGTATCCGAACTGCGCAGGCTGCGCGAGTACCGATTGAAATACAAGGCTCTCGCAAAGTCCGAGCGCGACCCCGCACTCGCGAGAGAGTACGACGCGCGCCAGATGAGCTTCAAAATCCTCATAAACTCTTTTTACGGATACCTCGGGCTCGACAACGCCACATTCGGAGACATCGCGCTCGCCGAGGAGGTCACGCGCAGGGGCAGAGAGCTTTTGGAAAAGATAATCGGCGCGTTTTCCGCGGTCGATGGCTGCAAGGTTCTCGAAGCGGACACCGACGGCATATACGTTCAGAGCTGGGAGTATTTTGAAAATCCCGACGGCCTTCTTTCGAAGGTTCTGCACGTTATGCCAGAGGGAATAGACCTCGAATTCGACGGGGCGTTCGACGCCATGCTCTGCTACAAGGCAAAAAACTACGCCCTGCTGCGCGGCGGCAAGATCATATTGAAGGGTTCCGCCTTCAAAAACCGCGCCACCGAGCCCCTGTTGAGGTCGCTTACGGCAGAGATGGCGAAGGCGAAGCTGCTCGGCGACTCCGCGGAGCTCGGCGGGATTGTCGAGGGCGCGCGCCGGGCGGTGCTCTCCGGAGCCGCCGACATAGACTCGCTTTCGAGAAGCGAATACATAAACAAGCCCGTCGCCCAGTATCTTGAAGAAGTCCAAAACGGCGGAATGCGCCGCGCGCCGATGGAGGCCGCCGCAATGCTTGCGCCGCGCCCGGAGGTCGGCGACAGAATATCGTATTACATCGCCCGCGGCGACGGAAAGCGCGCGCCCGACTGGAAGAACGCGCGCCCGACCGCGCTGTACGACGCCGAAAAATTTCCGTACGACGCCGACTATTACGCGCGCAAAATCGACGACTGGCGCAGGAGGTTTTCCGACCTCATATCGGACGAAAAGCAGGCGGAGCTGTTTTAGCGCGCCTTCTAAAAAACTTGATTCCGCCGCGCGCTTTTGCGACAATCGCGCGCGATGAAAATTTTGGAATACAAGAGCGCCGGTTTCTGGCGCGACCTCGCAGGAGCATGCCGTTCCGACGCCGCCGGCGCCAAAGTCTCCGCCGCCGTGGAGTCCGTAATATCCAAAGTTCGCGAGTCCGGCGACGCCGCGCTCGAAGAGCTGACTTTGAAATTCGACGGGGCGAGGGTGCCCGCGCGGCAAATGCGCGTCTCCCCCGCGGAGATAAAGAGCGCGCTCGCCGCCGTGGGCTCGCCAGACAAGAGGGCCATACGCGAGGCGGTCGCGTGCGTCAAGGCGTACCACATGCACGCTTTCCCGAAAAACTGGCGCGCCAAAAATCCGCACGGGGCCGTCATAGGCGAGAACTTCTATCCCATAGGCCGCGTCGGGCTCTACGTTCCGGGCGGGCACGCGCCCCTCGTCTCCACCGTCGTCATGACGGCGACTCTCGCAAAGCTCGCAAAATGCCCGGAGATCTGCGTCTGCACGCCGCCGGCTTCGGACGGAACCGTCAACCCTCACATACTCGCGGCGCTTTCCATCGTCGGGGTTTCCGAAATCTACAAAATCGGGGGGGCGCAGGCGATAGCGGCGATGGCGCTTGGGACAAAGACCGTCAAGCCCGCGGACAAGCTCTTCGGCCCGGGCAACGCCTACGTCGTCGAGGCGAAGCGCCAACTCTTCGGAACGGTTGGCGTCGATCTCCTGCCCGGGCCGAGCGAAATTCTGGTGTTGGCCGACTCTTCCGCAAATCCGCGGTTTGTCGCCTCCGACATGCTCTCGCAGGCGGAGCACGGCAGCGGCAGGGAAAAGATATTCCTCGTCACCACCTCCCAAAAGCTCGTGGAGGACGTGCGCGGGCTCCTGCCCGAAATGGCCTCCAAGCTCTCGCGCTCCGATGCGCTTATGAAAATCATAGCGGACGGGTGCGTCGTCGCGCTCGTGCCGAACCTCGAAGCCGCCTGCGAAATCGCGAATTTTGTCGCGCCCGAGCACATGGAGCTGATGGTTTCCTCTCCCGAAAAGCTCGTCCCGAAGATACGAACCGCCGGCGCGATTCTCGCCGGAGACTATACCCCGACCGTCCTCGGCGACTTTACCGCCGGCCCGAGCCACACTCTGCCGACGGGGCGCACGGGCAGGTTCTCGGGCGGGTTGCAGCTGATAGACTTTATGCGGCGCAGCTCTTTTGTGAAGTACGGCAAAAAATCCGCCGAGCGCGCCGCCGGCGTCGTCGGGGCGTTCGCCGCGATGGAGGGGCTCGACGCGCACGGATCGAGCCTTATTCAGAGGCTTTGGCAAAATGGCGGCCGCTGACGGAGATTCCATCGCGAACCTCCTGCGCAAAAACAAGAGGCTTTCGCGCGAGCTTTCGCGTATGGAGACGGTTTTCAACGCCATACGCTCGGCGATTGTCGTCTGCGATTGCGCGGGGGAGATAATTTTTGCTAACTCCTACGCGGGGGATCTGCTCGGCATCGGCGCGGCGGACGTGTCGATTTTCAAGCTCCTCCCCGGAATGGACGGGGCGGTTTCCGACGCCGCGCGCGGCTCTTACGTTCTGCGCGAATTCGAGATTTCCTATCCCGAAAGAAAAATGCTTAGCGCGCAGATTATACCTTTCGACTTCGGCGACGGGGGGACTTTCGCGCTGATTCTAAACGACGTCACGCGCGAAAAGCTCTCAACCGAGGAGAGGATAGAGAGCGAAAAGCTGTCGTCGCTTCTGAATCTTTCCTCCGGCGTGGCGCACGAGATAGGCAACCCGCTAAACTCGATCAACATCCACTTGCAGCTCGCGATGCGCCGCCTCAAAAAGCTCGCTGAGAAGCTGCCCGGAAACGGGCTCGTCGAAGGCGTGAGGGAATCAATCGAAATCTGCTCGTCGGAAGTGTCGCGGCTCGACTCCATAATAGAAAATTTTTTGAAGGCTCTCCGCCCGATGCGCCCCGACATGGCGGACTGCGACCCAATAAAGCCGCTCGCCGAAACCCTCAAAACGCTCGACGCGGAGCTGGAAAACCTCGGCGTATCGGTCGCGGTGAATGTGGACGCACCGCTGCCGACGGTGTACGCCGACGCAAACCTGTTGAAGCAGCTTTACTTCAACATCCTCCACAACGCGATGGAGGCGATGGACGCCGGCGGCGACATAACCGTGCGCGCGCTCGCCGACGACGATTTCGTGAAAATCTCCTTTGCCGACACTGGGTGCGGAATAGACGAAGATGGAATGTCAAAGCTCTTCCAGCCGTACTACACCACGAAAACTGACGGGCACGGCTTGGGAATGACGATAATCCAAGCGATAGTCAGGGCGCACGGCGGAAAGATAGACGTGGAAAGCGGTCCGGACAGGGGGACGACCGTAACCGTAAGTTTCCCCAGGGCGCACCGCCGGATCCGCACCCTCCGCCAAAACGCGCCAGAGCGCCGCTGATACTCCGCTTCGGGTGGTTTGTTTTTCCCCAACCCAAGATGGGACGAATCTCCTGTGAAATTGCCCGCTTTGCGCGGCGGCGCGAATGCTCGTCTGAGCGGCGCTCTGGCGCGTTCTTACGGAATGGCGAATCTTCCCTGAAAGGTTTTGCGGGCGCGTTGTGCCGCTTGGCGGAACATTATTGCCGTCAAATATTGAAATTGTTTCCCGCACCCGTTTTGCGTTGACAGTTTGGGGCGCTTCGGCGATTATGCAAAACGTTTGTTTGTGTAAATTCGTTATTAATTGCATATGAAAAGGAGAGATTTTATGGCGCGCGCGGCTTTGGTTGCCGCGGCTTCGTCGTTGCCTAAATTCGGCTTCGCCTCCGTGAAGGGCGACGACCGCATAAAAGTGGGGCTCGTAGGATGCGGAGGCAGGGGCACCGGCGCCCTTTGCAACATGATTGCCGCCGATCCCAACGTTAAAATCGCCGCCGTCGCCGACCTGTTTGCCGACAAGCACGAGTGGACTGTCAAGACCGTTTCCGATTTTTGCAAAAAGCGTTTCGGCTCGAGGGCGGCCGAGGTAATGGATCCGGACAAAGTCAAAAGATTCGCCGGCTGGGATTGCATAGACCAGCTGCTGGCGGAGGACGTCGATTTGGTCGTCGAGGCCACGCCTCCGGTATTTCGCGCTCCCCATTACGCGAAAATCGTCGCCGCCGGAAAGCACGCGTTTCTCGAAAAGCCCGCGTGCGTCGACGTGTCGCAGGCGAGGGAAATGTTGGAGATTTCCAAAGAGGCGCGCCGGAAGGGTCTGAGCGTGGTGTGCGGAACCCAACGCCGCTACCACGAAGGATACCGCGATGTCGTAAGACGCGTGCAGGACGGGGAGATCGGCGATATCGTGTCGGCGCAGTGTTTTTGGTACGGTCCGTACTACGTCGGACAGTCCCTGCGCGACAACCTTGAAAAATGGGGAACCATCGAGGGCTTGGAGCCGTTCGACGTCGAATACCAAATCCGCAATTGGCCGTCGTTCATCTGGACTTCGGGCGACAATATAGTCGAGCAGCATGTCCACAACATAGACGTCGTTCTGTGGGCGCTCGGCGACGCCCGTATGCCCGCGGACGTTCGCGGAATAGGCGGAAGGAGCACGGATCTGCCGTCGCCGAAATACGGCGACAGGTTCAGCAATTTCGCCGTCGACTACGACATGGGCGGCGGGCTGCGCCTGGCGAGCTACTGCCAACAGGATCCCAAGTGTTCGGATTCGGTCGGGGAGCGCATCATAGGCACGAAGGGCGTCATGATAACCCAGAATTACGGAGGCGTGTGCAGAATGGTCGACCTCAAAGGCGGGGAACTCTACACGCCGCGCTCGGACATTCCGGAGTGCCTCGAAATGGAGCACAAATTCTTGCTCGACTCAATCCGTTCCGGGCGGCGCGCAAACACTCTCGACACCCTCGTAAATTCCACGCTCGTTGCGGTTGCGGGAAGAATGAGCGCGTATTCCGGCAAGAAATTCAAATACGAATGGCTGCTTAAAAAATCCAGGGAGAGCCTCGTTCCGAAAAACGTTGACCTCTGCGGCAGAGAGCAAAATTTGCGCGTAAAAAATCCCGTGTCGGTTCCCGTTCCAGGAAAGTACCGGCTTGTGTAGCCTCCGCTTTTGGGGTATGGAATGCGGCTTCATTTTGAATGTTGGGCGAATCGAAAAATCGCACGCAGCGCCGCGCGCGTTCCCTACGCGAAATTGAAAAGGCTTGCGGCTGAAATCCGAAAGTTCCCGGGGCGCGGCTGGAGCGTTTCCGAGCGGGCGGAGGCTTTGGGAATTTCAGAGCGCGCCCTCAACGCGCGCTTCTTAAAGCTCTATTCGCGCAGTAATTTGACTCAAAAGGTTTGAGGAAGGCTTAACAGGGCTTAATTGGGCTTAAAAACCTTTAAAAATCGGGAGTTGTGGGCGGTTGGGGGTGTCGAGATTGGTTTGAGGAAAAAAATGATAATCCGCAAAAAAATCGAACGTTTGAGGAAAAAACGGCTCTTTGCGGACAAACGGAAATCGACTGCGTTGGGAGTCGGCTTGTCTGTGATCACGCTCCGGAGTATGCGGGGATATCGAAAAATATTCCGCCCGCGGCAAATTTGAAACCGCTATCCCGCCGTTAAAATTCATTGAGGACTAAAAAAGGGCCTGCAAGCGCGTTGCAGACCCCGTGAAACAGCCTTGAAAAATTCCTGCGAGCTATTTGCAAGGTATAAGGAAGCCGCTTTTTATAAGGTCGGCCACCGTGTTTTCGGGGGTGTCCGTTCGGATTTCCGAGCCGTCGTAGGTCTTGCACCTTGCCGCAAGGGCGCGCACAAACGCCCCCGTGTCGGCTTCCGGATTAAAAGACGAGGCTCTTATCGCCTCTACGACCTCCCGAGCGTTGTCGCCCGATATTGTCCCTCCTCCGCGCATTTCGTATTTTGCCATGATTATCTCCTTTCGAACTTTTGTTTGCGTTGTTTGTAAAAAGCCGCAAGCCCTCTGTCGAGAAGTTTCGCGAGGGCGCGCTCGCCGCCGCATCCGAGCCTTTCGCGCTTTGAGAGCTCGACGAGTCTCGCGCAAAAAAGCAGCCAGTTTCTGATTTTGTCAAATTCTATCGTGCCGCTGTGCTGGCGGAACTCCACCGTCCCGTGCCTCCAGTAGCTTTGGCTGTTGAGCTTAAAGTAGCGGCTCCGTTTTGTTATGGCCTTTTCGAGCTCCACGAGTGTGCGGGCGTTTTCCATCTTTTCGCGCCAGCCGCGAACTTTGAGGCTTGCGCAATAGGTGTTGCGCCTGCGGCTCGGCGGCATGAAGGCGTCGATGTCCTCTTCGAGCGTTGCATAGTTTATATAGAGGTTGCGCCAGACCGAAATGCTTTCTTTGAAGTCGTCCGTCCCGAAGTGGGCGTGGAACCCGCAGCTTTTATTTATCAAGGCTCCGACTTCCGAAAGGGCCTCGCAGACGGTTTTGGACGAATCCATATCCGACTCCCAAGAGGAGGGCGACTTCCTTTCGGGTCTTGCCCTCGTCAAAGAGGCGGCGCATTTTGTCCGATTTCGTAAGGCTCGAGCTTAATATTTCTTCTATATTCATGGCTGTTTTTTATTGTGGTGCGTACACACGCTCTACAGCCGTTTGAAGTCAAGTCTCTCAGGACGATTTTTTTCACTTTTTTTTCGCGGCGTGGACGCCGTCGTCGGAAGCTCGGAAAGGATAATCCGGATGGGTGGCGAACTCTATCATCGCAAGGTTGGCAATATCCACTAAGTGCTCGCGGTTGTGGTCGCTCTTATATATAGAGAGGCGTTTTTCGATGGAACCGATATTGTCGTACTTTGCGTGGCCTATTTGGGATTGAAGGGAACCGTAGCGAAAGTAGCCCATGATTAGGCGATTCTTACGGTATTCCTCGAAGCGCGGGCAGGACTGGACTCGGGCGATTTCGTCGGGGCTCGGCGCGGGCAGATAGGGCGGGGCTTTGATTCGCGCGGAAATCCGCGGAAAAAAGCGGGCGGGAAGTTCAACTCCCGCCCGCTCTTGCGAAAAGTTTTTCGCTCGCCCTCTATTTCGGGATCACTACTTTCTGGCCGATCATGAGGCGCGAAGGCCGCAAGTCGGGGTTAGCCCTTATGAGCGCGTCTACGGTCGTCTTGTATTTTATCGCTATCTTTGCAAAAGTGTCGCCGTTTTGGATTATGCGGACTCCGCCCTCGGCAATCTCTTTCAATTAATCCATTCGCGCGGAAGCGTTCATTTCGGCGGCGCATTGCGGGCGGATCCGATTTGAAAAAGTTTGCCGCCGGCTCCATGCCCCCGCATGTCTCAACCGGCAGGCATAAACGGGGCGGGGTGCGGCAGGCGCGCCCATGCCTAATCAGATTACCCATTCGTAGTGGTAGTTGGAGAGCATACGCGCGCCTGTTTTTGTCACGGCCACCGTATCCTCTATCCTGCACCCTCCTACGCCTCTGTAATACAGCCCCGGCTCGACTGTGACTACATTTCCCGCTTTCAATACGCAGCTTTTCGCCCCAAGCGACGGCGATTCGTGTATGTCGAGCCCGACTCCGTGCCCCGTCGAGTGGAAAAACCCGCTCCATCCGTCTTTCGAGGATTTCGTCTCGTAGCCGTTTTCGATAAAAAAGTTTTTTACGTGCCCGTGAATTTCCGCCCCGTCGACGCCGGCGGAGATTTTCGAAAGCGCTATCGCCTGCGCGTCCAGCACGGTCTCCACGAGGCGCGCCTGTTCTTTTGACGGCTCTCCCCTGAGAAAAGTCCGCGTCATGTCGCCGTAGTATCCGGAGCTTTTCATCCGCGGGAAAATATCCATTACGATCAGCGAATTTGCGCGGATTGCGCCGCTTCCCTCGTTGTGCGGGTCGCACGCGCCGTCTCCGGCGGCGACTATGGTGTGCATTGAGTCCGCCCCGAGGGAGAGCGCCGCCTTTTCTATTTCCGCGCGCAGAAATTCGCACGTGAGGGGCCGCGACTCAAAGACGAGCTTTCCCCTCGCTATTTTCGAGAGCCTCAAGATTTCCTCCGCGATGGCGAATCCGGCGGCGGCGGCGGAATTTGCGCGGGATATTTCGCGCAGCTCGCGCTCGGTTTTTATTTCGCGCTCGGGAAAGAGCGGCGTCACGCGGATTTCGACGTCGAAGCCCTCGCGGCATAGATCTGCGTAGAATTTTGCAGGGAAGTTTTCGGCGACCGCCAGCGCGGAAACCTTTTTTGATTTCAGAATTTTGCAGAGGGCGGAAAAATCGGAATACGGAACTTTCGCGCGCGCGCACGTTTCGGAGACGTCGAATATCTCGTCGAAATTCGACCCCCGCGCGGCCCTTCCGGCTTCGAGCGGGCTCAGGAGGGCGCACTTCCTGCCGCCGAGCGTGAACGCGAAAAACGGATCGGGAATTTGGATCCCCGCAAAGTACAGGAGGTTCGCGTCGGTCTCGGAAGTCCCGCGCAATAGCAACTCTCTCTTTTTCCGATTCATTGAAATTATTGTTGCGCGCGAATTTTGTTTATACAAATTAAAAATATGAAAATTTGCAATTTTCGGATTCCTCCGGCTGTCGTTGCGGCGGCGGTCTTGGCATGGGGCTGCGCCGAGGCGGAGAAGCGCGCGGCGGGTTTCGAGGAGGAGTTTGATCTGTCTGTCGGCGGAAGGGAGTTCAGCGCGCAGGTTGCGGTGACGGATTCGGAGAAGACTCGCGGGCTGATGTTCCGCGACTTTTTGAAAGAAAACGGCGGAATGGTATTCGTCTACGATTCCCCGCAACGCGCGTCATTTTGGATGAAGAACACGAAAATTCCGCTCGATCTCGCGTTCTTTACCGCGGACGGGACGCTGACGGAAGTCAAGAAGCTCTACCCAAACAATCTCGATCCCGTGGCGTCCTCGCGGGACGACATAGCGTATTGCATAGAGATGAACTCGGGCTGGTTTTCGAAAAACGGCGTCTATCCGCCCGCCAAACTCGACATGCGCAAACTTGAGGCGGCGATATGCGCGAGAAAATGAAACGCCTTTCAAAGCGTAAAAAAATCGCGGTTCTGGGGATTGCGGCGGCGGTTGCGGCGTGCGTCTACGCTGCCAGCTGCCGCGCAATCTATTCCAAAATGACGCCGTGGCAGCTGGAGCAGAAAATCGACCCCGAGGCGGGGACGGGCAGCACAAAGCTCAAAGCGCACATAGATTCCGCCGCATACGCGGGGATAGCCTTTTGCGCTGCGGCTCTTGCTGCCTTTGCAGCGTTCAAAAAATATTCCGGAAAATGAGTGACACCATTGCCGCAATATCGACTCCCGCGGGGGAATCGGCCATAGCGTCTGTAAGGCTCAGCGGGCCTGAGTGCTCGGAAATCGCCCGGGCGGTTTTCGGCGCGGTTGAAATTCCGGCGCGCAGGATGAAGTACGGGGCATATCGCGACCTCTCCGGCGCGGCGGTGGACGACGCGGCCTTCTGCCTCTACCGCGCGCCCGCCTCTTATACCGGCGAGGACATGCTCGAGATTTTTCCGCACGGCAACCCGTTCATTCTCCGGAAAATTCTCGAGGATCTCTCGCGCAGGGGCGCGAGGCTCGCCGAGCCCGGGGAATTTACGCGCAGGGCGTTTTTGAACGACAAAATGGATTTGTCGCAGGCTGAGGCGGTCGCCCGCGTGATAAGCGCGCGCTCCGACGCCGCGCTGTCGGCGGCCCGCAGGCAGCTCGGCGGGGAGATCGGCAGGCGGATAGGCGAGCTGTCGTCGCGCGTGCTCGACATGAAAGCTCTCGTCGAAGCCTATATCGACTTTCCGGACGAGGACCTTCCGGAGGAGGATTCGGCAAGGCTATTGGCGGAGGCGGAGGCGGTCTGCTCCGAAATGTCGAGGCTCGCGGAGACTTCCAAGCGCGACGCGCTGCTGCACGACGGCGTGAAGGTCGCGATAGCGGGGGCGCCGAACGCCGGCAAGTCGTCGCTGATGAACGCCCTGCTGGGCAGGAACCGCGCCATAGTAAGCCCCTCCGCCGGCACTACGCGCGACTTCATCGACGACCGCATAATGCTCGGAGAATTTTCGGCGGTCATCACCGACACCGCCGGCCTGCGCTCGGGCGGCGGGGAAATTGAGAACGAGGGAATGCGCCGCGCCTGCGAAAAGGTCGCCGAGTGCGATCTCTGCCTGCTCGTAGTCGATTCCTCGGCAGGCGTTCCGGAGCTTCCGGATGAAATTTTCGCCGACAGAAGAAAGTGCATAGCGGTTCTGAACAAGTGCGATTTGCCCGATTCCGCCCCCGAAAGGTTTGCCGAAATGACGGAGGGAATCGAAACAGTGAGGGTTTCTTGCGCGACTCTCGCGGGAATAGGAGAGCTGAAAGAGTCTATGCGCAATTTCGTCGGGGCTCGCCTCTCCGGTGCGGCTTTGTGCGACGTGACAGGCGGCGCCCGCCACGCCGAGGCGCTCGGGAGGGCGGTCGCTTCGCTCGGCGGCGCGAGGGATAAAATAGCTTCTTCCGCCCCCGCCGAACTCGCCGCTTCCGACCTCTCGGAGGCGCTTTCGGCTCTCGGCGAAATCGTCGGCAAGACGGACTGCGAGGACGTCCTCGACAGGATATTTTCAAAATTTTGCATAGGCAAATAGATGTACTATTATTTGAAGGACAAAACCAGGATCGGCCCTGTCGGAGCCGGAAGAATCCTCGAACTCTACGAAGCCGGAGTCATCGGAGATTCAACCCTCGTCTGGAACGAAAAAGAGGAATGGGCCAAGTGGAGGCGCTTTGAAAACTGCCGCGCGGAGATTTGCGAAACCCCGAAAGTCCGCCGCCATTTGGGGCATTTGCGCGGACTGGCCAGAAACACCATGTTTTTCAGGGCGTTTCTCGTCTCGGCGATAGCGGTTATGGGGCTTCAGATTTTCTACATTGCGCGCAATTACGGCCTGCTTCTGGAGTATCTCGACGGATCCGCCGCGGCGGAGGGCGACGAATTCAAAATCTCGATAGCCGCGGCGGTCAGGACATTGTCGTTCGTGAACTTTATGCTGATGGCGGTGCTCGCCGTCTGCCTGTTCAGATGCTTCAAGTGGGCGAAGCACGCCGTGAGGATATGCTACGCGTCGTCAAAAAATTTCCAGCTTTTATTCTCGTCGGGAAATTCGTACAGGTGGTTTTTTCTGCAGCCGTTTAAAATGCTGCGCGCAATATTTGCGACCGCCTCCGAAATGCGCGGAAAAAGCCCCGCTTTCGGCGACAAATTTTTTCTGTTTTCTGTTTGCGCGCTTACGTTTGCGTACGCCGCGATGCTCGCCGTAAACGCATTCATATGGAAGAGCTCGCAGATGGATTTGTCTACGGCGAAGCTCTCGTACTGCTATCTCGTCTACGCTTCGGCGGTGGGGATATGCGCAACTGTCCTGTGGATAGTCTGCATTTCAAAGATATTTTCAATGATTGCCGGTTCGCGCGAAAGGCAAGGCGGCGGAATTTTTCGGGGCTCCGGCGCATCTGCGCGGCGCTAACGTTCCGGCGCGTCCGCATCCTTTGAAAAGTCGAAATCCGCCACTATCGGAAGGTGGTCGCTCGCCTCGCGCGCGGCGGGGAAGTTTATTATTTTCGGCTCTCCGGCGAATTTTTCCATGGGCGCGTTCACCGCAAAGTAGTCGTACGCGTACGCGATGTTCTTCCTCTTCCAATAATAGGTGTACGCGCCGGCCGAGGCGAAGTCGCCGCCGCCGAGCATGCGCGCGCCGAGCTTTTTAAAGTTGCGCATCAGGGCGGGGGAGGGCTCGTTGTTGAAGTCCCCCGCTATGACCGTCGGGCCGCCTCCGGTTATGGAAAATATCCGCGCGTCTATCGCCCGCGCCTCGGCGAATCTGAACGGATAGAACTCTTCGTCGGCCTTTCTCGCGCCGCTCTTGCTTTTCAGGTGTATTGAAAACGCGTGCCATGATTTCCCGGCGGTTTTGAATTCCGCGCCGATGGTCCCGCGCGGCGAAAAGGTTTTTTCGCCCTTATATTCAAATGAGATATCGGAGCAGTCGCGGAATTTTTCGGGCTTTATGCGCGACATTATCGCCACGCGCGCATGGGCGTCGAAGGACGTTATTGCGCAGTAGGGGTAGGCGAGCCCCTCGCGCGCGAGCGCGTCGCGCAGTTCGGCAAGGTACGCTTCGTCGCCCATTTCCTGCAAGAGAACAACGTCCGCGTTTATGGCGGCGAGAGTCTTGCGCAGGGCCGCTTTCTCGGCTTCTGGCTTCGGGTGCTCTCGCCACTTTCCGTTGATTGGGCGGTTTGCGACGCAGTAGTTGTGGACGTTCCACGAGCACACGCGGATTTTGCCGCCCGCATTTTCCGCCGCCGATTCCGGAATCGGCGCGAGCTCAACGGGGCGCGTCCCGAAGTCCGCCGTGCCCGCGAAGTGCGAAATAACCGCCCCTGCCAGCCATATGAGCAGTATGGCGGCGAGCTTGCGGGGCGTCAGCTTTCCGCGCAGCAGCTTTGCGGGAATCCTCACGCGGCGTTAGGGCTGGTAGGGCGATTTGTCGCGGTTGCCGGAGGCGATTTTCTCGACGTACTTGGCGAGCAAGTCGAATTCGAGGTTTACGAATTTTCCCGCCTTGCAGTCGGAGAGGTTCGTCACTTCGAGCGTATGGGGTATCAGCCAGACGGCGAGAGCGTTTTCTTCCGCCTCGGCGACTGTGAGCGAAATTCCGTCTATGGCGATGCTTCCCTTGTAGACTACGTATTTTGAAAATTCCGCGGGAACCGCGACTTTCATGTAAAAATTTTTGCCCCTTTGCTCAAAGGTTTCCACGCGGCTGCGGACGTCGATGTGCCCGCTCACAAAGTGGCCTCCGAGACGCGCGTTGGCCTCGAGCGGCCTTTCGAGGTTGATTAAAGACCCCTTCTTAACGCCCTCAAACGAGGTGAGCCTTATGGTCTCTTCGAGGAGCTCGAAAGACAGCTCATTGCCGTCGCGCCCGACGAGCGTCAGGCAGCAGCCGTTGCACGCGAGCGAGTCTCCCTCAGAAAGGCTCTCGGCGATAAACTCGGGCGCCTGGAGCTTCAAGAGCCACGCCGCCTTTTTTTCCTCGAACGAAACCGTTTTTCCCACTCCTTCCACTATTCCCGTAAACATAATAAAGTCCTTTTTTTTGATAATTGAAATTAAAAGTAAATTTTAATCAAAAGTAGGTTTGCGCCGGCTTTTTGTCAAGGCAAAACGCGGCACGAGCGAGTCCGCGCGCACAGTATAGGCGGCGCTCCGTGCGCGGGGAAGGGCGAAGTTTCCGCTTAGGGGCGGGTATAATTCCGGCGCGCCTGCTTCGCGGCGGGCGACAAATCGCAAGTGGGGGCATTTCATTTGGGCGGTTTCGGGGCGGCGCGCGCAAAGTTTCCGCGCCGGCTCCCGCCGGCTTCAATGCGTTTTTAGCGCGGAAGTTTCCCGCGCCAACTCCAGCGACGCCATAGGCGTATGGCGGCAAGTTTCCATGGGCCCCTTTGCCGGAGATTCCCGCGCTCCGCAGCGTTTGCCGGAATTTTCCGACGCATAGGGTTGCGGATTTCGCGCGGTTTTCCTGCGCTCTGAAAAATTTCCGGAACAGATCCGCGGCGCGCTAATTCAGGGAAGAGTCGGATTTCGGCCTTTCAAGCGCGGCGAATTCCGGCCGCTCGCGGATGAGAAGCTCCCTCCATATGTCTTCGGCGGGTATTTCGAAAATAGCGCCGATGTCGGCGTTTGAAACTATCCACTCGCCCTCCGAAATTTCGCTCTGCAATTGTTTCGGCGCCCAACCCGAGTATCCGGAAAACGCCGCGACTTTCGCGTCGGGATTGTTGGAAATTTCCTCTATCGCGTTTTGAGGGGAGGTTCCGAAAGAAAAGCTGCCGCCGCATTCGCAATCTCCGCCGCGGGAACATACCGCAAGGCTTACGGTATCCTTGCCCACCGGCCCGCCGTCGAATACTTCGACGTCCTCCAACGGCGTCGATTCGAACTCCGGGGATATTTCGCCGAGCTTTTTGCCGCCGGGCTTGTTAATGGCGATTCCGAAGGCGCCGTCCTCGTTGTCCTCCAAGAGCAGTATCACCGACTCTTCAAAGAAATCCCCCGAGTGCGACGGCGACGATATCAGAAAGCTCCAGGATATGTCGTCGTAATAGTTGCGCATTTCAAAGCTTTTCTATCTCCACGCGCGAATCCTCAAAAAATTTCAGGCAGAGGGCGTCGTTGTTGTAGTCGTGGAGGTATTTTATTTTGGAGATTCCCGCCGCCGCCAGAAGCTTGGCGCAGTTCACGCACGGGAAATGGGTTATATAGGCGGTGCAGCCGCTCAGCGGGACCCCCCGCCGCGCGGCGTCGGATATAGCGTTCTGCTCGGCGTGCACAGTCGCCTGCTCGTGGCCGTCGCGCACGCACGACGAATGCGGGGCGCCGGGCAGAAAACCGTTGTAGCCCGCGGCGACAATCCTGTTCTTGTGCTCGCCGCCGCTGACTATCACGCATCCGACGTGGAGGCGCTCGCACGCTGAGCGCGAGGCCATGAGTATTGCCGCGCAGATAAAGTATTCGTCCCACGTGGGGCGGCGGCCCCACGAGCGGACGGCGTTCTCCACGCCCCTTATGAGTTCGGAATTTTCCATAGAGCCGTTCATACGAATACGCAGGAAAAGAGAACCGCGAAAAAGTGCATAAAGCTGCCCAGCAGCACGAACACGTGCCAAACCGCGTGGGAAAATTTTTTGCTTTTGCGCATATAGAAAAACACGCCGCCGGTGTAGAAGAGCCCGCCGAGCACTAGGAATATTATGGCGGTCGGCGGAAGCGCCGCAAACAGCTTGCCAGAAATGAACACTATCAGCCAGCCCATCGCGAGGTACAGGCCCACCGACCACCACTTCGTTCCGGCTCCCCCCGCGTAGATTTTCAAAAAAGTTCCGAGTATGGCGAGCGTCCATATTATCCCGAATACCGCCCACGCGGCGGGCGAGCGCATCGCCACGAGCAAAAACGGCGTGTAGCTGCCGGCGATTAGATAATATATCGCAATGTGGTCGAATTTTTTCAGGATTTTTTTCGCGCCCTCGTTCCGCGCGGCGTGGTAGACCGTTGAGGCCGTGTACATCAGCACGAGCGACGCCCCGAAAACCGATGTCGAAACTATCCCCCACGCGTTCCCGTAGACAGCCGACAGGGTGACGAGAACCGCGAGCATCGCCACGCTCGCAACAACCCCGACGCCGTGTGTGGCGGCGTTCCAAATCTCCTCCGCGGGAGAGTACGCTGCGTTTTGCGATGTCATAAAAACATATTACGCCCCGCCTTCCGCGTTAGGCAACAAATTTTTGCCGGAGCTTAAATCTCGGCGGTTTCAGAGGCAGCGCCCGCGCATCCCGCGGTTTCGGGAAACGCGCTCAGCAGCCTCTCCCGCAGGCGAGCGTAACCGTCGGCGGTTTCGGAGGCGCGCATAGATAGCGCGTCGAATATCAGCCCGACTTCCCGGGCCGCCGCGCGCTCGGAGAACTCTCCGCAGTTTTCGGCCGCCTTTTCGCCGAAACCGGATTCGTTGGCGAATACGACGCACCCGTTCTGTCCGTTAACGAGGAATTCCTCGCTGACCCTGAGGACGCGCGCAAGTTTCGATATGGTCTTGTAGCTGCGCGGCAGCCGTCCGCGCTTCCACGTGCTCACCGCGCTTATGGAGCAGCTTGTGGCGTCGGCGATGTCCTTGAGCTTTACGTTGCGCGCGCCCATCAGCAGCCGCATGCGCGCCGCGAAATCCGTATTATTATAATATTTAATATCTTTCATTAATAAAGTAGAATTTTTCTATTTTGTGTTGACAAATAATAATTATTATGTTCATATAATTATATTTAAAACTGATTCAATTTACAATATATCAAACCAACTATTTAATGAAAGTAAAAAGTATTGTAGAACCTATGGACAACCCACAAATGAAAAAAGTTTGCCGCCTTTTGCGGTCGAAAAGGGAGGGAAAATGAAGAACAGCTGCGACATCTCCGAGGCGTCGGAGCATTTTTCATCGCTCTTTCCGAAGGGGCAGGAGTGGTTCAGCCCCAAGGAGGCCGGCTACATAATAGGGCGTTCCGACCAGTTCGTGCGCAACAGCTTTTACAGCGGCAAGATTTTCGGGCACCTCTCCAACGGCCTCGCCAAGCGCGGCGAGGAAAAAAAGACTTATATGCGCGTCCACCGCGACGCCATAGTTCTCTTCCTGATGGAATCCGCCAATTATACCCCCGAATCCTTCATGCAAGAGCTCGAATCCGTCATTCTGAACCGTTCCGACTACCAACTCTTCCGCCTCGAAAAAGTAATAAGGGACAGGCTTTCAGGCCGCCGTTGAGCGCGTGAAATTGCCGCTGATGCTCCGTCTTGAGAGCGTCCGCGACGATAAAATCGCGTAAGCCAAGTCGCTCCCGCCGGCGGACTCTTTCAATTTAACTCTCCCGCACGGCAATGTTCGTCTTGCCAGCACGCTAAGCTCGGAGTCTTTTTGCCTATTGCAAAAAGCCTCTCGCAAAAGTTCCGCTACGCGGACTTTTGCGTTCCCGATTGAACGGCAGTTTGACGCGCCCCAAAGCAGAAAACGCCGCCGCGTAATAAGCCGCTCCCTTGCGTACATCAAGTACGCTTCGGCTGCGGCTTTTCATTTATATTTATAAAGGGACAGCCTCATCGCAAAGCGACAGGGCAGAGGCGCAGTTCTTCTATGGAAGCGGCGCCGCCCGACGCGCCTTGCGTCCTAATGGCTGCCGCGGGTTGAGCCGAAAGTTTTTTTGGATATGCCAAGACGCTTCTCCAAGTCTTTTACGCGGTCGAAGAGCTCGGAGAGGTGGCCTATGAGAATTTCTATCTTGTGCGCTTTCAGATAGGGGCGGGGCGGGGTGCCGCGCATGTAGGATTTCGGCGGAATGTCGCCGTTTACTCCGCTCTGGCCGCCTATCATCGCGCCGTCGCCTATGCGCAGGTGCCCCGCGACCCCGACCTGTCCGCCGAGAACGGCGTAGTTGCCTATCTTCGTGCTTCCCGAAATTCCCACCTGCGATACAAGCAGCGCTCCCCTGCCGATTTCCACGTTGTGCGCTATTTGGACGAGGTTGTCGACTTTCGTGCCCGCGCCGACTATGGTTTTGTCGAAGCGCGCCCTGTCTATGCAGGTGTTGGCGCCGATTTCCACATTGTCTTCCACAACCGCTTTGCCCACCTGCGGAATTTTGACGTGCGCGCCGTTTACAAATTCATATCCGTACCCATCGGAGCCGATTACGGCGCCGGGCTGGAGGCGCGAATTTTTGCCCACCTCGCAATAGTCCATCACCACCGAATTGGGCATGAGAAACGCCTTTTCGCCGATTTTTGCGAAGCGGCCCACATAGTTGTTGCCCTGCAATACCGCCCCGTCGGCGATTTCCGCGCCCTCGCATACCGAGACGTTGGGGCCTATGAAAACGTTTTTGCCGATTTTCGCGGAGGGGTCTATTGCCGCCGTCGGGTGTACCGACGGCTTGATTTCGGGCCATAGAGCCTTTTCGATTATGGCGCCGATTTTTGCGAGTTCCGCCGACGGGTTGTCGACCCTCACTACGGTTGAATTTTTGGGGAGCTCTCCGGCGTAGTCGCGGGGCAGGAGAATGGCTCCGGCGCCGGTGGAGGGCACGAGGTGGGCGTATTTTTTATTGCCCAGAAAAGTCAAGTCGGAGGGCTTGGCGCGATCTATGGCGGCTATCGCCGAGAGCTCTACGCCGTCGTCGCCCGAAATTTCCGGATTGTCGAAAAGTTTTACGATTTCCTTGAGGGGGTATTTCATGCTATTTCTTTGCGTTGTTGTACTCGACCCTCGTGTGCAGCATGTTCATCATGGTGAACACGAAGCTCTGCTTTATTTTTGAAATCTGCTTTATGGTTATGGGGCACTCGTCGAGCTGGCCGTCGTCCACTTTAATTTTTACGATTGCGTTTACGAGCTCTGTTATCCCGTGCTGCGTGACTCTTTTGAGCGACCTCGACGCGGCCTCGCAGGAATCCGCGAGCATTATTATGGCGTTTTCGACTGTCTGGGGCTTCACCCCCTCGTGGCGGTAGGTGCTCTCGTCGATTCCCGCGTCGCGCAGCGCCTGCATGGGGTCGGAGACGTTTTGGGCCTCGGCGAGCTTTACGGCCTTGTTGTAAAAATACGATATTATGGCGGTTCCGTGGTGCTGCTTTATGGCGTCTATCACTTGCGCGGGCATTTTTGCGATTCTCGCTAGCTCGACGCCCTCCTTTATGTGGTTTTTTATGATGAGCGCGCTCATCGAAGGGTTTTGGTCGTCGTGGGGGTTTTTGCCGCCGCCCTGGTTTTCGGAGAAAAACTCCGGCTTGATGATTTTGCCTATGTCGTGATAGAGCGCGCCGACGCGGCAGACCATCGGATTTGCGGAGACGGCGACCGCCGCGTGCTCGGCGAGGAAGGATACCATCACGCTGTGGTGGTACGAGCCCGGAGCCTCGATTTGCAGCCTGCGCAAAAGCGGATTGTTGAAGTCGGTGTACTCTATCAGCGCGATGTTGGAGTACCTGCCGAAAATCTTTTCGACTATCGGCAGAATCACCGTGGCGAATATGCCCGTCAAGCTGCCTGCTATGACGGCGAGCAGCGCCTGCCTCCACGCGATGCTTATGGGGACTCCGCCCGCCGTGCTTATGACGAACGAGAAAAACGCCAGAAACATTCCGTATATGACCCCTCCTAGTATCACGCGGGAGCGGCTGCTCGTTCCGTCGCAGAAATATATTGCCACCAGCGCCGCCGCCAAAAACAGCACGAATATCACGATGCTTTCGCCTATCATCATCGTCGTCAGCGCCGCGATTAGAATCGCCATCACAAACCCCGTGTACGAGCCGAACAGCAGAACCTGTATGATCGGCCCGAGCATAATCGGCGTGCCGTAGGCGAAAATCTGAAGGAACGTCGTGTTTGTGTCGAAGTACTCCGCGTTGCTCAGGTGGATTATGAACCTCTCCATCGCAAGGTTTAAAATGAGCAGCGCGGAAAATATCAGAACCGTGCGCGGCCTTTTGTTTTTTTGCGTCTTGCTGATTACGAAAAACAGCGCCGCAGCCGAGACGAGCAGCAGGGAAACTATGTAGTCTATGTACCTGAAAGCGTTTGTGTACCTGCCGAGTTCGCGGCGTTTGGCGAGCTCGTTTTTGTACGCGCGCAGCTTTTCCTGCATTATGGGAGTCGGCGTAGAGGAGGCGTCGAGCAGGGTTTCGCCCTCGCGGACTTTGACGACTACGGGGGGAATCGTCTCACGCGCCCTCTCGCGCATGATTTTCGTCTTTTGCTCGTCGAAGGCTATGTTGGGGCGGACTTCCTGGACAACGGAGCGGTACATCGCCAGCGCCAAAGCCTCCGAAACTCCCATATTTTTGAGCTTGTCCAGAAGCTCCGCCCGCGCGGCGGTTTCGTTCAAAGCCTGGGCGGTGTGGAGCGCGGAAATTCCCTCGATGTCCGCGCGCGGCATTCCTCCGCCCTCGACTCCGGAAAAAATCTTGTCGCCGTCGGCGTAGACGCCCTGCCGCAGTATTATTTTAAGGGCGAACGCGACATGGTTGAATACGTTTTCGCAATTCTTGTCCGTCGTGTTTTTGAAGAACGTTTCGATGTCGTCGGGGCTTACCGCAAGCCGCGCGGCGTTTCTTAACCTCGAAGAGAGCGTTTCGCAGATTTCCGCGCGCGCCGCCTCCGACGCTTCGTCGTACTCGGCGCGGTTTTCGGCGAGCATCGACGCGAGAATCCTGACGGCGCTCTGCGACTGCTCCACTGACGCGGGGTCGATCTTGTAGAGCGGAGGTATCCTCTCCGCGATCTGGTTGCGCTTTGCCTGCGTTTGGAGGTCGCTCGCATAGGAAAATTCAAATGGGGAGACGAGATGGACTTGGGCGACCTTGTTGGAAAATACTTGCGGAACGATTGGAGGCCTGTATGCGAAACATATAAAATACACGGCAAACGACATCGCAAACACCGCGGCGACGGTGGCCGCAAGCTTCCATTTCTTCCGCCCTCCGGAGATTTTGTCGGGCTCTTCGAGCTTTCGCCTCGCGCGCTCGGTTCTGTATTTTTTAATGCGGTTGAACATCTTCTGCTTCTCTTCGGTCGGTTTCGTAGGCTTCGACTATCTTGGTCACGAGCGGGTGCCTCACCGCATCGGAGGCTCCGAAGCGGAAATGCGCTATTCCTCCGACATTCCTTAAAATTCTCACGGCCTCCCTCAACCCCGATTTTTTGCTGCGGGGGAGGTCGGTCTGGGTGACGTCGCCGGTCACCGCCATCTTGGAGCCCTCGCCGAGGCGCGTGAGGAACATCATCATCTGTTCCGGCGTTGCGTTTTGGGCTTCGTCGAGAATCGCGAATGCGTTCTGGAGAGTCCTGCCGCGCATGTAGGCGAGCGGCGCAATCTCTATTATGCCGCGCTCCGTGAGCTTTTGCGCCTCTTCCGCGCCGAGCATGTCGTATATTGCGTCGTAGAGCGGGCGCAGATAGGGCAGGAGCTTTTCCTGCAAATCGCCGGGCAGGAATCCGAGAGCCTCTCCCGCCTCCACCGCGGGCCGCGTGAGGACTATGCGCTCGACTTTTTTGTCTTGCAGCATTTTCAGCGCATACGCGGTCGCCAGATACGTCTTTCCCGTGCCTGCGGGGCCTATCCCGAATACGATTTCGGAGCGCTTGAAGAGGTCGAGGTATTTTTTCTGGGCGACGTTTTTGGGCACTATGCTCTTGCGCTTGAGGTTTACCACGACAGGATTTTCAAATACTTCGGCTATTTCGGAGAGTTTGCCGCCGGCCGCCCGCGCGAGCATGTTTCTAAAATCAAACGGGCTTATCCTTATTCCCTGCGCCCGCGCGGAGCCGAGGATTTTGAAAAACTCAAAGGCGGCGTCCACGCGCTTTTCGGGCCCCTCTATTTTCATCCAGCCGTCGCGAGAGACTATTTTCACTGACAGCTTTTCCTCCGCGAGCTCGAGGTTTTCGGGGCGGTTGCCGTACGTTTCGGCAAGCCTTTGCGCGCTCTCAAAAGTCAGGGTTTTTTCGACGGACGGCATGGGCTATTCTTCGTCGGCGAACTTTGCGAGCTTTTGCCAGAGCGCGTCGAGCGACTGGGGCAGCACGCGGGTGTCGGAGACGACGGGCATGAAGTTGGTGTCGCCGTCCCAGCGGGGGACGACGTGGCAGTGCAGGTGCTGGGGGATTCCCGCGCCCGCCTTTGCGCCGAGGTTGAAGCCCACGTTGAAGGCGTCGGGGTTGAGCGCCCTGCGCAAAATCCTCTTGGCGCGTATTACGGCGTCGAAAAATTCAATCTTTTCCCCGCCGTCGAGCAGCTCGATGTCTCCGATTTCGCGCAGGGGAAGAACGAGAAGATGCCCGCAGTTGTACGGAAACTTGTTCATGACTATGAACGAATATTTTCCCTTCCAGAGAATATGGAACTTTTCAAAATCGTCGGAGGCGGCCATTTCGAGAAAGGGGTTTCCGCCCTTTTTCCCCGAGTCGTCGCGCGGCTTCGGGGCTTCTATGTACGGCATGCGCCAATATGAGTGTAGCCTCTGCATATTATTCACGCCCAAAAAAGACCATATCGGCCCGCCTTTGTCAACTGTTTGAATCTCCGCCGGATTTGGGAAAGCGCGCGGTTGCGCCGAACGGGGAGGGGAATACTCCGCACGGGTGGGAGTACGCAAGAGACAGGTTTTCGCGCGTGAGGGTTTCGCGGGTGTTGCCGCGGGCGGCGATTTTCCCGCCTTTGAGCAGCAGGGCGAAGTCGCAGTAGTCGAAGGCCAGATTCGGGTCGTGTAGGACGGCTACGACGCACGCGCCCTTTCGGGCCGCGGATTTTGCCGCACGCATGGCGGCGTGCGCGGCGGCCGGGTCGAGCGACGCGGCGGGCTCGTCGAGCAGCAGGGCTTTCCCCTCCGGATTTTTCCCGAGCTGGCACAGGGCGCGCGCGAGGTGTACCCTGCGCTTTTCGCCGCCGGAGAGCTCCGTGTAAATCCTGCCGGAAAATCCCGAAAGCCCGGCGGCGGCGAGGGCGGCTTCCGCCTCCTCCGCATCGGCC
>CAJMOT010000019.1 GCA_905214995.1 uncultured bacterium
CGAGGCAATCCGCGCGCAATGCCGCTTCTTGCTGCGCGCGGGCAGCCCGGAAATCCCGCGGGGCGTTCCGCGACGCGCCAGCGCGCGTGAGGGGCGGAGCGGTTTGGCGCTACCGTTAAATTTCGCGCGCAACCGGCCGCTCGATTTGCGCGATGCGCTCCATCAGCCTGTCCACTATGATCTGCGCCCTGTCGGGGCAGTCCTTGCCCGGGTCTATTTCCTCCGGATATACCGGCTTTCCGGCGCATATCACGACCCTCCCGCCGCCGCCGAGCCTGTTGGTGCGCGGCAAAACCTCCTCCAATCCGAAAGAGCGCACCGGAAGAATCGGAACCCCCGCCTTTATCGCCAGCAGCCCCGCCCCGGGCTTTCCCGGCAGCAGCTCCGCGCCGCTCCCGCGCGTGCCCTCCGGAAATATTATCACGCCCACCCCGCTTCTCACGCGCGCCAGCACGTCGCGGAACGCCCCGAGATTTCCGGACTGACCGCGCTTTACGGGTATGGCGTTCAGGCGCCTGAAAATCCACCCGAGAATCCGCCCGCGCATGAGGGTGTCGCGCGCGACCGCGCAGAGTTCGGTCTCGTGGAAAAACGCCACCGCCGTCGGATCGAGATAGCTTACGTGGTTGGCGATGATTATGCAAGGGCTCTTTGGAACATTCTCGTAGCCATAGAGCTCTATCCGCCCGAAAACGTCGCAAAAGACGGACGATATGTGCCACCACGCCTTGTATACGAGCTTCCCGCCGAATTTGAAATACCGCGCGCGCATCAAGATTCCAAAATAAGCGAGAGCGTAAGGCGGACAACCTCCTCCTTGGTCATATTGGAGGTGTCTATGCGCTCGGCGGACTCCGGACAGCGCAGGGGCGCCGTCTTGCGCGACCTGTCCATTGCGTCGCGCAGCCCGATGGAATCGGCTATGCCCTCCCTGGCGCGGCGCGCGGCGCGGGTTTGCTCGTCGGCGTCGAGGAAAATCCTAACGTCGGCGTCGGGGAAAATCACCGACCCTATGTCGCGCCCCTCCATTATGAGCCCCGCGAACCCGCGCGAGCGCGCGAAGTCCGCCATCGACCTCTGGTAGTACTTCAAAAACTCCCTGACCTCCGATATCGCCGCGAATTTCGCGACCTCCGAATTTACGCGCTCCGTCCTTATGAGAGCGTCGTCCGCGAGTTTCCCGTCGAGGGTGGCGCGCGCGGAATTTCCGCATAGGACGGTGCCCAACTTGACGGATTTCAGCCTTTCGGCGACGCGCGCGGGGTCGTCGGGGCTTATGCCCTCCC
The DNA here is from genome assembly GCA_905214995.1 of uncultured bacterium. Taxonomy (GTDB): domain Bacteria; phylum Verrucomicrobiota; class Verrucomicrobiia; order Opitutales; family Intestinicryptomonadaceae; genus Merdousia. Next base: position 1,287 of record CAJMOT010000019.1, read on the forward strand.
CGAGCAGCGCGTAGGCGACAGTCCTGTAATGCGCGCCTGTGTCGACGTGCATGTAGCCGAGAATGCGCGCGCACTCCTTCGAGACGCTCGACTTTCCGACCGCCGCGCCCCCGTCAACCGCCACGACCCTAAGCGCGCCGGAGTCGGAGCGCGCCGTGTAGAGCGCCTCGAAAAACTCCGCCCACGTCTTTGAGACGCATCCGGGATCCTCTATCGCTATCCACGGCCTGCCGTCGCCGCGGACATCGCGCGAGGCGAGTATCGAAAAGCTCATCGCGATGCGGTGGTCGGCGTAGGTGTTGACGAGAGTCGTAGTTTGGGCGATTTCCGCAAGGCGCTCCGGCGGGTGGGGGGTTATGGAAATGGAGTCCTCGGTCTCGTCGACTTTGGCGCAGAATTTGCGCAGCTGGGCGGCGCACGCGGCAACCCTGTCGGTCTCCTGGGCGCGCGTGTGGCCGATTCCCCTTATCGAAAGTTTGAACGGCAAAAGCGGCGATATTGCCGCCAGCGTCAAAAAAGTGTCGGAAATGTCGTTGAAGTCTAATTCGAGGCTATCCGGAAAATCCCTCCGCCCCGACGCCTCCGCCACGAGCGAGCCGCCTACGGCAAAGCAATCTATGAGCCCCGCCTTCGAGAGCAGGCCGCAAAACGCCGCGTCGCCCTGAAGCCTGCAATCGGCGAAGTTTTTTATTTCGCACGCCCCGCCCGCGACCGCCGGAAGCGCGATAAAATAGCTCGCCGCCGTAGCGTCGGGCTCCACGCCGTAGACCCGCTCCTCGCCCGCGGACGCCGAGAAAGCCGCGGAATACGCGCCGTTTTCAAACTCCGCCTTCACGCCGAACTGCGACATTATCCCGAGCGTCATTTCCACAAACGGCTTGGAGACGGTGTCCCCGCGCAATGAAACCCGCATTGGGGAATCCGCGAACGCCGAAACCATAAGGAGAGCCGAGAGCATCTGGCTCGACGCGCCGGCGTCCACCGAGACGTCGCCTCCTTTCAGCCCTTCGGCTTTCAAAATAAACGGCAGGGCGTTTTTCTCGCCCAAAAACTCGAAGCTCGCCCCCTGCGATTCAAGCGCCTCTATGAGCCCCGCCATCGGGCGCGAGCGCATCGGCTCGTCGCAGTCGAACCTGTACTTTCCGCCTCTGCGCAGAGCGGCGAGGGCGGTGACAAACCTCGCCGCCGTCCCCGCGTTTCCGACGTGCAGCCGCGCGCACGAATTCGGAGGCCGGCTCCCGGGAGACTCTATCTCCACTGTCTTCTCAAAGCGGTTGAGGTTCACCACATACCCGAGGCGGGCGAGGCAGTCCGCCATGATTTCCGTATCGCGCGAAAACAGCGCGCCCTCTATGCGCGTCCTGCCCCCCGTCAGGGCGGCGAGGATCATCGCGCGGTTCGTAAGGCTCTTCGAGCCGGGCGGCAAAACGGAAGAGGCGCACTTGAATCGGAAAGGTTTTATCGCTATTTCTGTTGGCATCGTTTTAAAGCTTGTCCCTGAAAGCCTTGGCTTTTTTGAGGGCGGATGACACGCCGCCCTTGTCGCCGGATTTTATCGCCCCTATCAGCGCGTCGAGGCGCGAGGAAAAATCCCCGAGCGCCGAAAGTATCTCGTCGCGGTTGTCCGCCACGATGCTCTCCCATATCTGGGGCGATCCCGACGCAACCCTTGTGGTGTCCCTGAATCCCGGCCCCGAATACGGCAGGAGATTCATGTCAAAATCCGCCGCGACGTCGCAGACGAGGGTTGCCGCCAGGTGCGGCAGATGGCTTACGCGCGCGACTATGGCGTCGTGCAGCTGCGGGGATACCGTGTACACCCGCATTCCAAGCGCCTTCCAAGCCTCTGAAACGGCGGCGGCCGCGCATTCGTCGGACTCCGACAGCGGCGTGACGAAACACGGGCGGGAATTGAAGAGCTTTTCGTCGGCGAAGTCTATGCCGATTTTCTCCGAGCCCGCCATCGGGTGCGAGCCCACGAAGCGCGCCCCGAACGCTCCGACGGACTCGGAGCACAGGCGGCAAATCTTGCCCTTGACGCTGCCAACGTCCGTCACGAGCGAGCCCTCTTTGAGGCTCGGGGCGATTTTTGACGCGAGCTCCGGAATGTTTTCCGTGGGCACGCATATCACGGTGAGGTCGGCGTCCTCCGCGGCTTCCCCGGGCTCGGAGCTCACCGTGTCGAAAATATCGGGAAGGCGCGAGCACTTTTCGCGCGTAGACTCGCTCCTCGACCACGCCGATATCCTTCCGCACAAGCCGCAGCTTTTTGCGGCAAATGCGAACGAGGCTCCGAGAAGCCCCGCGCCGAGTATTGCGATTTTGCGAAATTTCATATTTCTCAAACTAAACCCGCGGGCGCCGCGTTCAACAAAATAATACGCCGGCCCCCTTTTTTGCGCCGCTCCCGCCGGCGCGCTACCCGCCGAATTTCGAGCGGGCGGAGATTTCGGCGAACGCCATGAATATGTCGCCGCGGTTGACTATCCCGTAAAACTTCCCGTCCGCCTCGACCATCGGCATCTCCTCCGCGGCGGGATTCTCCGAAAACGCCTTTATTCCGTCCACTATCCCCGTGTCGGGGCCGAGCGTCGGGATGTCGGAGCGCATTATGTCGTCGGCTATGACGTTTTCCGACAGCGCGCCGGACTTGGCGAACGCCAAGACGTCGCCGCGCAGGATTCCGCCGATATACCTGTTGCTGCGCGACACGACATACACCGCGCTGTCGTGGTTCTTCAAAAATATCTTCGCCACGTTGCGGAAGAGGGTCGTGGGGGCGACCGTGTTGTCGCTCTTGCGGAAGAGGTCGCCGACCTTCACGTCTTTGAGGGGCTTGTTAAACGCGGACTTCACGCCGCCCGCCGCCTCCGCCGCGTACATGGACTTCGCCCTCGCCAGGCGGGAGACCGCGTGCGAGACCAACACCCCTATCATCAGCGGGAAAATCATGCGGCCGGCCATCGTGAACTCCAACACGAGCATGAGGGACGTGAGCGGCGCGGCGGCCGCCGTAGTGAAAAACGCCGCCATTCCGAGCAGCGAAAAGCCTATAATCTCCTCCGTTCCCAACGGCGCGCCCGCAAGCGCGAGCAGCTGGGCGAAAATGAACCCGAAAACCCCTCCTATCGTGAGGCTCGGGGTCAGCACGCCGCCGACCGCGCCCATTCCGAAGAAGAGCGCCACGGAAAATATTTTGAGCGCGAGAACCGCCGAGACGTCTCCGAGAGAAAAATTCATGGAAACGAGCCCGCGGATTATGTGCGCCCCGTTGCCCGCCACCTCCGGATAGTACGCCGCGATCGCGCCCACCGCAACCCCCGCAACGGCGAGCCTCAGCGGGAGGAGCTCCGCGCCCCTGTTGAGCAGTCTCCTGCACTTGGCGAGCCACGCCAGCCACAAATTCGCCAAAAGGGAGGCCGCCGCCCCAAGGAGCGCGCTCAAAAGCGCGGTCTGCGCGTTTATGTCGAGGTACGCGCCCGAAATTTCGTAAAGCGGGCTCGGGTTGCCTACGGCGCAAATGGTAAGGTAGCTCGCGCAGCTCGCCACGAGCAGCGGGGCGAGCATGTCCATGGACATTATGCCGATGACGATTTCGCAGACGAAAAGCGCGCCCGCCATCGGAGCGTGGAATACCGCGGCCATCCCCCGCCGCGGAACACGCCACCAGCAGGCGCAGGCGCGGGGTGGACATGTTCAGACGCCTGCCCGCCATCGAAGCGAAAACCGCCGCGGTCTGGACGAGCGGCCCCTCGCGCCCGATGGAGGCGCCCGAGCCTATCGTCACTATCGCCGCCGCGCTGCGCAGGAGGTTCGCGCGCACGGGTATGTAGCCGTTGCCTATGGACACGGCCTCCATGTACGGGGTCGGCGACTTCCTGATCCTCTTTGCGGCAAACAGCAAAATCCCGCCAGCCGCCGCCCCGCTTGCCGCGAGCGAGAAGATCCTGCGCCACGGCGGAATCTGCAAAAAGGACGACACCGCCCCGTCGCCGTCCGCTCCCGTGAGGGTTTCGAGAATCAGGCGCGTCGCAAATTGGAACGCGAGCGCGATGGCGGCAGAGAGCATTCCCGCCAAGACCGCGTAAAAGTACACCCCTCCCCTTCCCGCAAGGCTGAAGCGGATTCTGGCGAGAAGCAAAAACTTGAAAAACCCGTTCACCGGCGAGTCCGCGTCAGTTCAGCGCAAGCTCCAAGCCGCGCGCCATCTCCTCCGGAGAAATCCCGGCCGCGGATTCGCCGAGCGACTTTCTCCACTTTATTATCTTCTGCAAGATCGAAAGGTATGCCGCCACGCGGCTCCTGTCCACCGCTACCAGTATCACGAGGTTCGCCCTGCAATCCTCCGTGGGCCAGTCGACCCCGCCGCTGCTTATCCCCGCCACGACGTATTCGGCTCCGAGCCCCGATATCCTGCCGTGCGGCACCGCGAGCCCGTCTTCGAGATAGGTCGAGGCGGTGTCCTCCCTGAGATACACTGCCTCTTTGAGGTCGGAAAGGGTTTCGGCGGGCATGTCGGGCGCAAGGGAGCCGAGCATGTATTCCAGGCATTCGGCCTGCCCCGGGAATTCCCCAAGTCGAATGGCTTTTATGAAAGGCATGAAAAAAATATCGCCATAAATCCGCCAATCGTCAAGACAACTCGCTTCCGCCCGCCGCCGCCCCGCCGGAAAATTTTTGGGAATGCGGCGCGCAAACGGCTATTCGCGCGCCTCCAGCATAGCATATCCGTAGGGGGCGAGGCGAGCGCGAAGCTTCCCGCCGGAAAATTCCCACTCCGCCCCCGACGACAGCTTTTCCTCAAAGCCCTCCGGCGCATCGAAAGCGGCGGAAAACTCCGCGGGCTCGGGCTTGGCATTGGCAACGCAGAAAAGCCTCTGCCCCGAAACGCCGTCGATTCTCGCGAAGGAAACCGCCCTGTCGGGCGCGGAGTTTTTAAGCCAGACGGTTTTTCCCCTGTAAAGGGCGGGAAGTTCGCGCTTCATGGACACGAGCTTCCGCACGAGCCCCATGCGCGCTTTCCCCTCCCGCGTAAGCGCCTTCGACCAGTCTATGAAAAGCCTTCCGAACTCACGGTTGGCGAAAATGTTGTGGGGCGCGCAGTCCGCGATTTCGTTGCCGTTGTATATGAACGGCACTCCGTCCACCGCGAAATTGAGAAACAGCATTGAATCCGCCGCGGCGCGCCCCGGAAAAGCGTCAACCCTCTTGCAGCCGTGCGCCATGTCGTGGTTTTCGCGGAAGCGCAAAAACGCGCTCCCCTTTGGGAACTCGCGCGCCGCGCGCGCCTCGGCCTCGAAGAGCTTTTCCGCCGGAGCCCCTTTCTGATAGACGTCAATGAGCGCCCACGCCCAATAGAAGCCGTAGCTTGCGTCGTAGGTTCCGAGATGGTTTTTGGGCCTTATGCCCTCGCTGAAAAAGAGAAAGCCGGGTTTTATTTTCCGCATTCTCCGCGCGCCCTCCTCCCAAAACGAGAGCGGCACGAGATCCTCCACGTCGCACCTGAACCCGTCGAAACCGTATTCGCGGACGAGATATTCCATATTTTTGTACATGTACTCCCTGAGTTCGGGATTTTCATAGTCCAGCTCCGGAAACTTCCAGTCGCCAACCTTGACGGAGCCGTCCCGATTGCGCCTCACAAAATCGGGATGCTCCCCAATCAGCTCCGCCTTCGGGCCGCAATGAAAATACACAATGTCATACACGACTTTCATTCCGAGCGCGTGGGCTTCGGACACGAAATCTTTCAGATCCCGGGGGGATCCGTACTCGGGGTCGATTTTAAAGTAGTCTTTCTGCCGGTAGGGATTTTTGGGATTCAGCCCGAACTCGCGCTGGCGGCCGCTCCAGAAATTTTTGTCGGCGTCGCCGTCCGCGAGCGCCACCGGGCAGAGCTGTATTATTTTCACGCCGAGCGACGCGACGTGCGGCAAAAGCCTCTCCGCCGATTTCAGAGTGCCCTCTTGGGTAAACGGGCGCAGAAAAATCTGGTACACGGTCGATTTTAAAAGCTCCTCGGAAACCGGACGCGCCGACGCGCCTGGAACCGGAGAATCGTCGTAGCGGACTTGCCCGGCGGAAACGCGCGCGGCAAAAGGCAGCGAAAAAAGCAAAACGGCGGCAAACGCCAATAGATTCTTCATATCCCAAACATAAATTTATAGCGGGAATTCCGCAAGCGCATAAAAAAAGAATCTCGGGCAAAATTCGCGCCATTCCGCGGTTCCGACGTTAAAAACGCTCTTGCTGAAAGCGCAAGAAAATGCTATCGTTTTAATATTCACGCAATATTTAGGAGGAAAAAATATGAAAAAATTCGCGCTTTCGGCGGCCGCATTCGCCGCCAGTTCCATTTTGTTGGCGGCGGGAGCGCATGTAGTCCAAACCTCCGGAGAGGGCGACTCCCGCCCCGAGGACTACGTGCCGCCCGTAATCGGCAACGGCTCGATCTGCACGAGCGTTGACAATCTGGGGAAGCAAATCCAGCGCAAGTACGTCACGTACTATCCGGAAGTCGTATGGGCGGGGCGCAGGACGAACCTTCCGGGGTCGTCCCTGATTACGATGGGGCACTTCGACGACGAAATATCCGTGGACGGCGCGCCGCTTGGCAAGCCGCTCAAATGGAAGCAGTCTCTGAACACGACGGAGGCCTTCACGGAATGCGAGGCAGAGTACGAAACCGCGACCGTCAAAACCGTCGCCTTCGTCCCGTACGGATACGACATGCTCGTCGTAAAAAAGACGGTTCTGCCGAAATCGAAAAGCGCAAAATCCGCCGAAATAAAATTTTCCTACAAATTCACGGACAAGGACACGGGCAACCCGCCGTACAGGACGATCATGCGGGCGCCGAAATGCGAAAAAATCCCGAACTCGGCGTCGCTCTTCTACACGTCGTTCGGCCACAAAACCTACAACGGGGAGATAGCCGCCATATCCTCCGCGCCCGCAAAAGCTTCCGCCGATAAAGTTTCAGTGGAGCTCGACTCGGTTTTCGACCTCTCGAAAGGCGCGGCGGAATCCGCCTATTTCATAACCTACGCCGACGACTTCGGCGGCGCAAACGCAAAAAACGCCTCCGCCGAGCTCAAAAGGCGCGTTTTGGAGAAAGGCTTTGACGGGATATTCGCCGACCACAAAGAGAGCTGGAAAAAGTTCTGGGGCACCGAATTCGCCGCCCTTCCCGACAAACCCATGCAAAACGCCTACCAGACGGGCCTCTACCACCTGCGGACGATGTGCACAAAGTGGTCGTTCCCCGTCGCGCTGTTCGGGCACGGGGCCGGCTGGTCGGGAAGGTTCTTCGGCTTCGACGAAATGTTCGCGCAGTCCGGAGCGGTTTCGTCCGGAAAATTCGACCTGTCCGCGCGCACGCCGAACTTCAGAAAGGCGATCCTTCCGATAGCCATGCGCAGGGTGCAGCACTACTCCGACAACGCCGAAAAAAAATTCGGCGCGCGCTACGCGTGGGAAACTCTCGAAGACGGCGCGGAGGGCGCGCCAAATCCCGCGGGGTTCTGGATAGACCACGTATTCCACATGGCAAACATCGCCAACAGCTGCTGGAAGCACTATCTGTACACCGGCGACAAGAAATTTTTGGAGGAGACCGGCTACCCCGTAATCCGCGAATGCGCCGCTTTTTACTACTCGCACATGCTCTACGAGGACGCCGGCGGCAGGACGATTTTCGGCAGGTGCACGGACATCGAGCGGCTGGGGCCGGCGGTTCTCAACGCCTTCATGAGCTCGTGCGGGGCGATATGCAACTTTGAGATAGCCTCGCGCGCAGCAGCCGCCCTCGGAGTCGACGCGGACTACGCAAAAAAGCTCTCCGACGCCGCCAGGCGCCTGCGCGAAAGCCTGCCGAGAAACTCCGAAATGTACCTGCCCTTCGACGGCTGCAAGGAAAAGAGCTTCGTGTCCATAACGGGGCTTTACCCGTACACGATATTCGACAAAACCGAAAAGCTGCAAGTCGCCGCCCTCTACGACTTCATGAAAAACATAAGCAAGGCGGGCAACATGTACCCCGTGGGCAACGGGACATGCTCGTGGTACGCGGGAATACTGTCGTCGGCGCTCGCAAACATTCAGGACTGCGACGGCCCCGCCGCGATGCTTGCGGCAACCGCGCGCAACACCGGCAGGTTCGGAGAGACGTGGGAAATCAACGAGCCCGGCATTCGCCACACCCCGTGGTTTATGACCGCCGCCGGCAGCTATGTGCACGCCGTAAACCAGATGCTCGTAAACCCGCGCGAAAACGGCGACGTGGACGTCGCCGTTGCCGCCCCGAGAGAATGGAAAGACTATTCTTTCGAGCTTCCCTCATACGGCGGCGCGAAAGTCAGGGCGAAAGTCGAAAACGGAAAGTTTGCGAGCCTCGAATACGCCGCCGGAAAATCGGACGGGCAAAAGCGCGCGCTCGTAGTCCCGCAGCGGCTCGTTCCGGAAAATAAAATCTCAAAGGGATGGGAGCGCGACGGGGATTTCTTCCGAATCCCCGTGGACGGCGACTTTAAGCTGTAATTTCCGCCGCGCCGGATATCCGAAAGCGCCGCCGCGCGCGGCGTTCGGCGACCGCGCGAGGGGCGGGATTCCGAAAACATCGAAGGAAAATTCCCGCGGGGGCGGCCGGCTATCCCGGGCCGGAAAGCCTATTCCGCGCCGAGCTACCGCACGGATCCCGGCAAGCCGGAAAGCGCGGCGGAATCCTCCGCGCTATTCTGCGCCCGCCAAATATTCCTCCGCCGCGCGCCTCTCGGCGAGCTCATTGGCCGCTCCTTTGGCCTCGTAATACTTGTAAAATCTCATTTCGGATTCGCTCCACGCGTTGTCCTCGCAATAATCTCCCGCGTAGGGGACGTACAGGTCTATCCACGCGGCGAATTTGTCTATTTCCTCGCGCGAGAGTTTCGCCTTGCCGTGTCCGGTTCTCAGCATGTCCATAATGCCGCTTTTGGCGGAGCCGCGGAAGTAGGGCGGAAGGAGCGTCGGAACCGACTGCGCCCCGGGCCAGTTGAGAAGCGGGTTCTTGAAGTCGGCGTACGACGGCCCTCCCCAGCTCATCCGCGGCTGCAACAGATTGTAATACGCGTCGTTGAAGAACCGCTTCGCCTGCGGATTTTTTACGGGATAGTCGAGCAGGCTGAAAGCGCGGACGGCGTTTTGCGCGTTTTTCCTCTCGAGCTCCTCCCACTTTTCCCCCTTTGTGGGGGCGAGGTCTGCGACGCTTATTTTTTTTGCGCCGTCGGCGGAGATTATCCGCGCCTTGGAGCGGTCGTTGTGGCACGACACGCAATGCCTGTCGAGAATCGGCTGTATGTGCTTGCGGAAGGAAAATCCCCCCTTCACGTCGTAGAACGGGCGGAGCTTTTCGGGCTTTCTGTCCTTTGCGATGTTGAGCGGCACGGGGTTCGGCGTGTCGCGGTCGCCGTGGCAGCCGAGGCACGAATAAAACTCGTTCGGCTGCATGGCCGTCCATGAGCGCATGGTGGTGACGGCGCAGCCGTTTTCGTCTATCGGCTGGAAGTATACGGGAGTCCGCGCGGGAATTTCAAAGTAGACGCTGCCGTCGGGCGCCACGTCGACTTCTCCGAGAATTTCCTTAACGTCCCACGCCCCTCCGCCGAGGGCGATAGGCGTGCAATTCATGGCGCCGACTTTCACGCCGCCCTCGTCGTTTTCGCTCTCCATTCTGCCGACGGGAGCGCGGCGGTAGCCGATTTTCACAACCCTCACCTTTTTTATAGACCCCTTTTTAACGCCGGCCACCCCGTCGCCAAAGTAGATGTTGCGGATAAATAGGGTTCCCGTATTTTTGGAATAGTCGAGGCGCGACTTTTCGAGCTTCGGAACCGCGCGCGGCGCGAGCGCGACAGCCTGCTTGCAGTCGAGGTACGGATGGGAGACGAGCAGTTCCCGCCGCCCGTCGGGCGACATGAGATAAAGGCCGTAGGGCGACGGATAGGAGCGGTTTGAAGACGGGGCGGGCTCAAACGTCACGAGGAACAGATCCTCGGAGAGCGGGAACGGGTACTGGAACTGCTCGCCATGCTGCCCGTAGCAGTCAATCCGCACCGCCTTCTCCTTTCTGCGCGGCGCGAGCAGCTCGACGCCGGAGTTTTCCTGCCTCCCCTTTGAGGGATCGATTTCCGCGAGCTTTCCGCGCTGGGCGGTGTGGTGCCCGTGGAGAACCGCGATGAATTTGCCCGTGCCCGGGATCTGTCTCGCGTGGCCGATCGCCGTGGGGTACCACGACTTGTTGCCGTAAAGCTCCGTCTGGAACGAGCCGTCGGGCTTCATCGAAAACAGCCCTTGGGGGAAAGTCTGCCCCCTGTCGTTGTAGTCCCAGCGAGTGTAGACCACATTTCCGTCCTCCGTGACGGTCGGATACGTGGTACACACCTGGTCGAAACCGACCCTGCGCATAAAGGAGCCGTCGGAACGCATGATGTAGAGGTTGCTGACTTCCGTCACCCAGCAGTCGGTCGCCTGCTCGCAGCGAGTGGAGTTGAACACGATTTCGCCCGTTGGCAGGTATTTGGGCTCGATGTCGGCGCATTTGCCGGAAGTGATCCGCCGAATTTTCCGCGAGGCGAAATCCATCTCGTAAATGTGGTAGTCGTCGGCGGCGTCCTTTTTCCATGAGAACAGAATTTTCTTTCCGTCGTAGGAGACGTCGGGGTCGCGTATCGTGCCGTCGGGGTCGGACAGCAGAACTTCGCGCGATATATCTCCGCCCCCCGAAACCGAGAGGAGGCACAGCGCGGAGTCAGGGGCGAAAATGCACTCTCCGCGCGCGTCCGAAAGCCCTTCCGTATATCCGTAGAACGACGGGGCGATGGGGTATCTCTCGACATAGACGAACCTGCCGCCGCCCATTCGGGATATGAACTCCGAGCGCGCGGCGGAGCATATTTCAACGTAGAGTTTCGCCGCCTCCTCCGCGGACGGATTCGCCGCAAGGCGGGATTCCGCGGACTTCTCCAAACCGCCTCCGGCGGATTTCAACGCCTTGCGGCAAAGCCGCGCAAAAAACTTCGCCCTCTCCTCCCCGCCTTCGGGGAGCTTCGAGAGGTCGAACCCCGCGTCGCGCATGAGCCAGTCGCTCTCCATAGGGTAGATTTCCTCCAGCATGCGCCACGTCCAGCGGTTGAGGATTTTACTCCGCGGGCGGCGCAGCGCGGCGGCCGCGCTTTCAAACGGCAGTTTCCGCCCGTCCTCCCCGAAAGCCTCAAACGGGAGAACCTCCCTGCCCCACACCTCGATTCCGCGGGCGGCGCGCCGGCTGGCGGGCGAATCCGCAAACGATATTTTTACGCCCGAAACGCGCCGCTTCGGGAAATCGAAAACCCGCGCGCCGGCCTCCTCCTTAAAGGATACGGGTATGGTCTCCGCGCCCGGGAACTCGAGCTTGCAGCGCGGCAAAATTTCCCCTCCGGCGGAGCCCTCCGCGCCGCGGACGGCGAGCCTGCCTATTTCTACCTCCCGCCCGAAATCTATTTTCAGAGATTTTTCCCCGCCGCTTACGTCCGACATTTCCGCGCGGGGATAGACGCCCGGCTTTTTCCGAAAGCCGCATGGAACGGGCGCAAGATTGCGGAATTGCGCGAGCTCGGAATAAGCCGGAACCTCGGCGAAAAAACCGACGGGACCGGTCGGCCGGTCTCCGCCCGCGCCGCGGGCCGGCGGCGGCAAGGGAATCGAAATGCCGAATTTTCCGTCCGGCGAATAGAGCATCCCGCCGTCCGGTTCGCCCGCGTATTTGAATCTCAAATACGGCTGGGAGTCGTCCGCGCCGGAAACTGAAATTTCCAGCGCTTCCCCTTTCGGGGGAGAAAGGAGCCAATATCCCGCCCCCGCCGGAGAAACGGCGCGCACTTTGCCGCCGCCATCGATTCCCACGGATATGTTTTTGTAATACCTCTCCGAAAAAGTCCGCGCCTCCGAAACCTGCGCGAGAACGGCGCATGCGGCGGCGGCGCGCAATAATTTCCCCCATTTAGCCATAAAAGCGCTGCAAACTCGAAACCAAGTTTCAAAAACGACAAAAATATTGTCAAGCCTTATAATTTCCTCAATGCTCGCCGCCAAAAAACACTCCATGCCGAAGCGCGAAAAAACCAAAACGTACAGAATACCGAACCTTGAAAAGGCGTTCGCCGCCCTCGAATCCATAGCCGCCGCCCGCGGGGGCCTCGCGTTTCCGCAGCTGCTCGAAAAAGTCGCGTGCAACAAGACCTCCCTTTTCAGGATAGCGCTAACGCTCGAAAAAATCGGCTACATTAGGAAGAACGGGGAAACCGGCGCCTACTCGATAACGAAAAAAATCCTGCCTCTGGCGTACTCGAGCCTATGCGACGCCAACCTCGTCGAGGAGAGCCTGCCCGCAATGCGCAGGCTCCGCGACCTCACGGGGGAAACCGCCATGCTCGGCGCATACCTGAACGGCGAATGCGTGATGATAAGCCAGGAGGGCGGAGAACATCCGTTCAACTTCATGGGCAGGCTCGGCATGACTTCTCCGCTCCACGCCTCCGCGCCGGGCAAGGCGATTCTCGCCGCAATGCCCGAAGCGGAAAGGGGGAAAATCGCCGCGCGCCTGAAGCTCGAAAAGTTCGCAAAGAACACGATTACAAAATTCCCCGAACTCCGCCGCGAACTCGCCGAATGCGAAAAGAGAGGATACGCCACCGACGAATCGGAGGCTGTGGACGGCGTGAACTGCGTCGCTGCCGCCATATTCGACCGGCACGGTTTCCCCACAGCCGCGCTATGGATAACCGCCCCCGCGGGGAGAATCGACCCGAAAGACTTCCCAAAGCTCGGAAAACTCGTAAGGGCGGCGGCGGCGGAAATTTCGGAAAACCTCGGATACGGCGCGGAATAGCCCGCCGACGCGCGCGCAAACCGCGGCCCGGCGCGCTCGCGCCTCCGGCGAATTGCCTTGACTGTCTGCGCGCTCGCGATAGTTTCAAGCGAATAATAGACTTCTTTCCAACAGCATTCGCATGAAAATCGATAACCTCAAAATATTTACGGGCAGGGCCCACCCCGCCCTCGCGCAGTCAATCTGCAAGGAAATGTCGATGCCCATCGGCAACGCCGTCGTGGAGTCTTTTCCGGACAGCGAAACCTTCGTGAAAATAATCGACCACATCCGCGGCGACGACGTGTTCATCATACAGCCCACGAGCAAGCCCTCCAACGAAAGCGTCATGGAGCTGCTCATAATGATAGACGCCGCCCGCCGCGCCTCGGCAAAGCGCATCACGGCCGTCCTCCCGTTTTTCGGCTACGCCCGCCAGGACAGAAAAGACCAGCCGCGCGTGCCGATCACCGCAAAGCTCATCGCAAACCTGCTCGTGGCGGCCGGCGCCAACAGGGTGCTCACGCTCGACTTGCACGCCACCCAGATCCAGGGCTTCTTCGACATCCCCTGCGACCACCTCTACGCCTCGCCCGTCATCTACGACTATCTTGAAGGGCAGCCCTATATCGACAACCTCACGGTTTTCTCTCCGGACGTCGGCGGGCTCAAGCGCGCCCAAAGCTACGCCACCCTATTTGACTGTCCGCTGGGGTTCATCGCAAAGCGCAGAATCAGCGCGGAAGTTGTGGAGGCGACAAGCCTCGTCGGAGAAGTCGAGGGCCGCGACATACTAATAGTTGACGATATGACCGAAACCGCCGGCACTCTCACCGCCGCTGCGAAGATACTCAAATCCAAGGGGGCCAAAACCGTGAGGGCGGCCGTCACGCACGCTATCCTGACCGAAACCGCCTACGACAGGCTCTCCGAACGCTGGCTCGACGAGCTCATCATAACCGATTCAACCCCTCCGGACGAGCGGTACAAGGAATACCCCATCACGGTTCTGCCCGTCGGGCACCTGCTCACGGAGGCGATACTGCGCATACACAACAACATGTCTGTGACGTCGCTCTTCAAGGTGAAGGGCTTCTGAGGCGCGAGGCGCGGAGCCGTAAGCCCCGCCGCGCGCGGGGTTTTTTTGCGCCCGCCCAAATCCCCTCTTTATGCTTGAAAAATCGCGGCGATTAAAAAATATAAATTTCGGTTTTCAAATGGACGAATTTTACTCGGACAACTTTTTTGACGGCAACGCGCCCATAGGCTGGTCGGAGCGCGACTGGTTCGACTATCTTAAAAAGTCGGAGAAGGAAATATCCAAATTCGCGTCCGTTTATTCGGTCAACAGGCTGCGCGGCAAGAGCCTCGACGAAATCGCGACAATCGCCGGTTGGCCGATTCCAAAAACCGGCGACGAATATTTTGAGGAATCCGACGCCGAGTTCTCCGACGAGCCGTGGACGCTGCTCAACCACCCCGTCTACATAATAACCCGCGGGCTCATGCGCTGCCTGCAAGAACACCTCGGCCGCGTCATAGCCGAAACGCAAATCTATCCATCCCTCGTCTGGGACATCTCAAAGACCATAGGGGAGACGTCGTTTTTCATGGCGCTGGGCGCAAACTCAACGGATCTCAGCGAAGACCTGCTCGCGCGGTGCAACTACAAGATGGCGGCGGTGAAGCTCAACGAGATAATGGCAAAGCTCTCGGAAATCGAGACTCCCGCATCCATACAGGGGGCGGAGCGCATGAGGCGCATAAACGCCATAGTATTCGACCTGCGCCAGCTCTGCCTGAACCTCGCCGAAGAGTCCGCCGCCAAACCCAACAATTTATGACGACCGCAAAGACTGCCCCGCTTACCCTCGCCCTACTGTTTTCCGCCGCGGGCCTCGCCGCCGCCCCCTCCATGGTCGGCGACGTCGGAACCCGCGAAGCCCGCGTGTGGGTTGACGCCGGTTCCGCAAAAGGGATAACCGCCGCATGCTCCGAGGGCGGAAAGGCGGCGGAATTTTCCGCCGCCGTTCAAAACCCGCAAAACGGCGGAGCCTCCACAATAATATTTTCGGGCCTGAAACCCGGAGCAAAATACGAATTTTCAGTGAAAACCGCCGACGGCGCGGAGATCGCAAGGGGTTCTTTCAAGACCAAGCCCGACTACAAAGACCGCACTCCCCCGCCCGATTTCTCCTTTGCGGTATTCGGCGAAAACTACATAAACGACAAACAGTTCGACCCGCCCTACAAGACGCCGGGCGGCGAGTACGAAATTTACGCGGCCGCCGACGCCAAAAACCCCGCGTTCTCCATATGGGCGGACGGCATGAACACCCTCCGCAACGCCGACGAAGACTCCGCCTCGGCGAAGTTTTTGAGGGGCGCCGCCGCGAGGGAAATCCCCGAAATCTCGGCCCTGCTCTCAAAGCGCGCAAACTACGGCGTTGCAGCCTGCGGCTCTTACTACGGGAAATCCAACGACTCCAATTCCTCAGGCGCCGCAGGAGCCTCCGCCGCGTTCGATATGCTATGGGCAAACCCCGCAAGCGGCGCGGGAGGCGCAAAATCCTACTCTTTCCAGTACGCCGACGCGGAATTTTTCGTGCTCGACGACTGCTCCAACCGCTCATACCTCGACTACCGCAACTCCCGTCCTGCATACCTCGGCGAAAAGCAGCTCGAATGGCTGATGGGCGCGCTTCAAAACTCAAAGGCAAACTTCAAATTTGTGGTGATGAATTCCCCGTTCGCGAACCCCGCAAATTCGCGCGACAACTTCGCGTTCTCGGCCGACGAGCGCAAAAGGCTCTCCGAATTTCTCGTGTTCTCGAAAATCCCCGGCATAGTGTTTTTGTCGGCAAACAAACCCTTCGGCGAGCTCACCCGCCTCGTGCGCGCGGGAGGGTACCCCATATACGACCTCACCGCCGGCCCGCTCACCGGCCGCCCGATAGAAGAAGTGACGGAAATGAACTACTTCCGCATGCCCAGCAGCGCGATTACAAAGCGGTCGTTTGCGATAGTAAAAGTCGACGGGCCGGAAGACGACCGCGCAGTCACATTCTCTTTCTTCGATTCCAAAGGCGCCAAGCTCTTCTCTACGACGGTAAAGCTCTCCGAACTGAAAAAATTCGATTAGTCCGCGCGACGGGTTATTCGCAGGGCAAACCTACAAAACGGAAGATAGCGCCGAAGATTCAAACCGTTCCGCCAATGCCTTACTGCAAGGCGGCCCCTTTGCGAAATCGCCTGCGCAAGAAATTCTCCAATACGCTAAACGGAATCAAATGGCGCGCATGTCCGCGCTCATTTCGGAACATCTATCTCGATGTCCTCGCGCGGCTTTCCGCCGTCGGGCGACACAAAGGATATTCTCACCTTTTCCGGAGAGGCGGAAACCGCCATCAAGTCCATGTTGGAATTGACCACGTTCGGGACGTTTATGCCGTCCTTGTCGGCGGGATAGAGCGGAAGCCTGTTTTTTGCGGGATCGAAGGAATGAAGGTGGCCGCTTAGAATCGCCGCGGCGCCGGACTCGTTTATGAGAGGCATGAAGAGTTTTCTGAAATGCAGGGAGCCGTGCCATGCGCCCCACGACGGCGGGACATGGACGACTATGATCTTCACGGGCGAATTCTTAAAGCCGTCGGAGCGGATCAGGTTTTTGAACCATTCCGCCTGCTCCGCGCGGTATGCGTCGAAGTCGGACATTCCATAGTACTCGATGTCGCCGTCGGGCTTGTCCTCCCCCGCGTCGAGAAACGCGAACGCGGCGGGCCCCCATTTGAACGAGTAATAAGGTTTGCCCGTAGGGGTCGGGAAATACTTCAGAAATTCATCGGAGAACTCCCCGCGCGCCTCGTGGTTGCCGCGCGCAAAAAACACCGGCTTTTCGCTTTTGGCATACTTTACGACCTCATTCATGAAACCGCTGAAAATCTGCCGCTCGGAGTCCATGCGGCTGAGCATGTCGCCGTTTAGCGCGATAAATTCCGCGTCTTTCGGGGCGCGCGAAAGCAGGGCGGCAAGCCGCGCGGAATCCTCATGAATGTCGTTTACGACTATGAACTTCACGGCGTCGCCGCCCTTCGGGGCGGGCCTGAGCAAAAAGGGGTCGCGCCTGTATGCGTCGCTGCCAGCGTACGCGCCGTAATCAACGCGCTCGCCGCTGCGCGAGACCACTTCGGCGGACACAACCCTGTACCTAGTCGGTTCCGAAATGTTTTTGAGGCTCACGCGGTGGACGGTTCCGACGAGCTTCTTCCCCATCGGGGCGTTGAAAAATTTGGGGCGCGCCTGCGCGTAAAAATGCGTTCCGTCGTCGGGCGCGGTCTCAACCCAGGAAACCGCGGGCCGGTTGGTCGTCCAGACGATTTCGGCCCTTCCCCCGTCGAGAGTATGGACGTACGGCCCTCCGGTTATCGCGAATTTTTCGCCTTTTGCCGCCGAAAAGACACACGCCGCCGCAAAAAGCGCGGCGGCAACCCCCAATATTTTGCGCTTCATACGGATACCATAACGCCGAGCGCATTTGGGCGCAACAAAAAAGGCTCCGCGTTGCGCACCGAGCCTTTTTTGAAGAAACCGCCCCCTTCCAAAAGGTCATTTGCGGCGGCGGGAAAAAGAGAGAATAAGCGCCAGAGCCGCGGATAGGATTGCCGCTGCGGTCGGTTCGGGAACCACCGCAAGCTGCAAAAGGGTTCCGTCGGAGCTTATGGAGAGATCGAATTTTTCGGGGTCGAGGCCGATTATGCCGAAATCCATCGAAAGGTCGTCCGGAGACCCGTTGAGGGAAAATCCGCCGCCCGCGCTTACGAGGTCATAGACGCCCTCGGAGAGGTTGAAATCGGTGAAGTCAAAGTTTATCATGCCGCCCTGCGTGGAACAATTGCCCGCGACAGTGATGAGCGCGCCATCGGCGGGAATTTCGGCGACTTGGAAATTCCATACGCCCGCAACGGTGGCATCTCTCGAATTGTTGCCGACTTCAACCTCAAAGGATTTCACATATGTGTTCAAAACGGCGCCGCTCGAAACGCGCAGAATATTAGTTCTCACGGAATCGAGCGCGCCGGTGTCGCGCGTTCCGAAATTCGCGGTTCCGGAGTATATGCTTATCGGATTGTCCGCATTGACGTTGAAAGAAGTCTGCGCGGCGTCCGCAGCGCGCACGACGCTTACGCTCGAATCGGCGTTTTCCAAGACGACCTGGAATGCCGCGGTGTAGTATGTCACGCTGTCGTCGGAAGAATCGGCCGAGCCGAGCGATATAGCGAGATGTTTGCCTCCCCCAAAAGAGAAGACCGTCTGGATTCTCTGCGCTGCATACCATCCGCCCATGTCCCTGTTGTTCGAGGACGGCAGCGAAATTTCAAGCGGGGAAGAGCCGTTTTCAACGCCGGAAAAGTCGCCTATGCCCATCCACGGATATGCGTAGTCGAATCCGGGCATTTCGGCGGCCTCTTCAAAGGCGGATGTTGTGTAAAAAGCGGTGTGACCGTCGTGCGAATAACTGCTTATGTTTATCGAAGCCCCCGTGGAGCGGTAGTAATTGCCGTAATCCAAAAGGCCGAGTTCGGAATTGCCGACAAATATCCATTGGGCGGTTGCGAGAGAGGCGGCCGCCATGAATGCTGCGAATGGGAGAATGAACTTTTTCATTTTCATAGACAAAATGGATTTAATTTTTGTCGTTTTACACAATTAATGATTTGCTGTCAATAAACTATTTGCATGTAATATCCGCTTTAATTGTCCGCATCCGCGCCGCCGTTTTCACTTTCGCCGCGCTTTCGCGCGCCGCCGAAATGAACCGGGAGCATGGGCAAATGCGCATTTATCTGAAAAATCGAAAATTGCGAAAAATATGCGATAATTTCCATAAAGCACAATAAAAATGGAAGCCGCCCGAGCCGCAATCTTCCGCAAAGGCCGCGCATAACCCCCAGCCGTCCGGAAAACTTGAACCTCCAAATTCTCCCGGAACGGCCGCCAATCTCGAAAACTGCGCCATTGCGCCTCAGGCACGGGAAATCTGCGAATCAAAACTTTCCCGCCCCGCGCAACGTTAAATCCTAATATGCAAAAAACGCTTAGGGAGAAAAATCCATCCGAAGCGTTTTTTGATAAAATCCGCGCGCCTATTTTACATTATTGACCCATACGCGCAATTCCCTGCGCGCCGCCGCGCGGATATTTTCCGCGCCTTGCCGCCATAAGGAGCGCAAGCGCGCCCAATACCGCCGCATACGCCGCCGGCTCCGGAACCGTAAATATCAGGCTGCCGGACTCCCCTATGCCGCCAGTGAGCGAAAATTCGCCCCCGATCTCGTTGCCGTTCTCGTCATAGGCGGTGAAGACTTCGTT
Organism: uncultured bacterium; assembly: GCA_905214995.1. GTDB lineage: Bacteria > Verrucomicrobiota > Verrucomicrobiia > Opitutales > Intestinicryptomonadaceae > Merdousia. Next base: position 20,536 of record CAJMOT010000019.1, read on the forward strand.
GGGGTCAAAATCGTTGGAAAGGTAGTCGAATTCCACCACGACTATCTCGTGCGCCGCCAGGTCTGCCGCAGTGAAAATTATGTCCGCAGACGAAGCGCCGACGGTGAAATCACCGACCGTTATTGTCCCTCCAAACGCGAGCGCTCCGGCGTCGATTAAAAATTCCCCGACCTTTTGCGCTGACGTGAATTTAAGCAGAGCGTTGTCGCCCGAAAGCGTCACTTTGTCTATCGCAAGCTCCGAATTAAATTCGAGATTTCCGGAGCGCACCTCAACGGTAAAGCTCTCTATGTCGGTTTCGGAAGTAGAATCTCCGAAGAAAGTCTTTGCCGACTGGAGGTTTACAGTCTGCTTTACGCTCCCGTTTCCGCTGTCCATAACGAACGCCACGGACGCGGTTGAGCCTATTGAGTTTTGATAGACCTCCCTCTGCCATTGCTCGGAGGAATCCGGCGAATAGTTCGCCGTGCTCGAGCGCGTAAACGCGCCCGTCCAGACGCCGCCCTGAAAAACCCCGTCGGAGTTCGAGACAAAGTTTACGTCGACCGTCGTGGAAAGCCATTTTGTGGCGCTGAAAACTCCCCTTCCCGAGAGCCCGCCGATATTTCCGACCACGTGCGGGTTGAATTTGGTGTAGCCGGTTCCGCTCGGCCAGAGGGCTCCGCCGCCGGCTTCGCTCAGGGTAAAGCGTATAAAACCGCTGTCGCCTGAATGGTTGAATTGCAGCTGTCCGCCGACGTTAAAATAATACGTGCCGGTTCTGGCGGACGCGCCGGTTTCCATGTTGTAGTCGTTCTGGCACTGCATGACCACATTCATGTAATTCGACGAATTGAAAACGAGATTCCCGCCGACTTGAAATCCGTTGTTGCCCCCGCCATTCCCGCACTGGGAAACGACAAACCCCCTCCTGTTCACGTCGGTATCGGAGAAATTCAGAATCGTATCCTCCACGCTGCCCACCCAAGTGCCGCCGTTTAGGTTGAAAGTGCCTCCCGACGCATTGACAGTTATGGAATTGACAATGGGCATTACATAATAATTCAGCCATGTAATTTTGTCAAACACCAGATTTGTAGACGCCGAAACGTCTGCGGGCGCCGCGCTTCCGTCGGAAAGCTTCCACGAAGCCGCCAAATTCAAATTCTGCGAGGAATTGTCGTAATAATACGTATTCTGGTCGACATCCTGCGCAAACGCGCAGGAGACTGCGAAAACCGCCGCCGCCAAAACGGAGGAACGAACCGGCATTATATCAATTAATTTCATGACTGTCTATATGTTAAAGCAACATACGAACCTTTGCCCCGCCACAAAAAACAGTCGTTTTTTTATGCATGGACGGGTTAGAAATCCGCAATATGTCCGCCTGTTTAGAGTTTTATTTATGTCGCCGCCGTCAAATAGGCTATTGCAAATATATTCCCGCCGATTGGCGAAATTCGATTTTGCGCAATGCCCCCTTTAATTAAACGACCGTTTATTTCTACAATGGCGTTTGCGGCTTGTCAATAGATATTTATGTCGGCTATTCCGAAAGGCCGAACCGCTTGAAAACCCCCGTTCACTCCGGAGAGGAAGCCCTTTCCCCGCCGCCGAGAAAGCGCGACCACAACGCCGCCATGAACGCCGTCAGGGGAATGGCAAGTATCATTCCCAAAATGCCGTCGAGCGCAATGCCCCAGAAGAACACCGAAAATATTATGACGGTGGGGTGCAGGCCCGTCTTGCCGCCCATAATTTTGGGCGTAAGAAAATAGCCTTCGAGCATCTGCACCGCAACGAACACGCACAGCGCGAACGCCGCCGTCAACAGCCCGCCGCCCGGCTGGAAAAACGCCGTCGGCAGGATTGTCCCGAGCCCCACTATCGTTCCGAAATACGGGATTATGTTCAGCATTCCCGCCGCAAATCCGAGCAGGAAGCCGAATTTCACCCCGACGAGCGTCAGGCCGAGGCCTATGAGAATGCCCATGATGAAGGCTATCGTCATCTGCCCCCTGAAAAACGCCGACATTATAGACGCGAACCTGCGGGCGAAAAACATCGAGTCCTCCTTCATCTTCGGGCTCATAAAGCCTATGTTGTTCTCCAAAAAAGCGAAGAAGTCGAACCGCGAGGTCAGCATGTAGTAAAGATAAATGGGCGCGACAGCAAACGCCGCGGCGAACGACGCGAACGCCACCACCCCGCCCGTCGCGCTCGCGGCGGTCTTGAAGAAATTGCCCACATATCCGAGCGCGACCGAAACCGAGAGGTTTTTCAAAGCCCCTTCCTTTAACGTCGCGGACTTTTCGGCGATTATATCTTTCAGCTGCGGGAAATGCTCCGAAAGCCACGCGGATACGCGCGCCACAAAGTCCGGAAGAGAGGCGCAAAGCGCGTAGATTTCCGACACGAGCGCCGGCAGGACGGCGACGAGGCAGCCCGCCGCGGCGAGCGCGAGGACGGCGAGCATAATCCAGCACGCGGCGGTTCTGCCGACTTTCAGCCTCACCGCCATGAAATCCACCGCAGGCTTCAAGATGAAAGACAGTATCACCGCGAGCGCCAAGGGCCAGACGACCGCCCCGAACTTGTCGAGAAACGCCCCCGCTATTTTGAGGGCCGCGATCGCGAATCCGCCTATGGCGCAAACCGACACGCATAGAATCGCCGCGCCCGCCACTTTTTGCTGGAAACCGTTTAACATTTGAAAAATATATAACGCCCAAAAAAGCGACAATGCAAACAAATTCATCAGCCTCCGGCTCCGGCGCGGCGCGGAAGAGGACGGCTTCAAAAAAGCGCGCGGCAAAGCCCGCGGACGCTGGATTCATAGAGGTAAGGGGAGCATGCGAGCACAACCTCAAAAACGTGGACGTGGACATTCCGCGCGGGAAGCTCGTGGCGTTTACGGGGCGCAGCGGCTCGGGCAAGACGACGCTGGCTTTCGACACCATTTACGCCGAGGGATACCGCAAGTACATGGAGAGCCTTTCCGCCGACGCGCGGCGCGCCCTCAGCCAGATCGACAGGCCGGCGGTGGGCTCCATATCGGGGCTCTCGCCGGTGATAGCCATAGAGCAGATGAAGTCGCTCGGCTCCAACCCGCGCAGCACGCTCGCGACTCTCACGGAAATAGCCGACTACTCCCGCCTGGTTTGGAGCGTGGCGGGAGAGCAGCGGTGCCCGCGCGACGGCGGCAGGATATCGCGCCGCAGCCTTGACGAATGCGTCGACGCCGTCCTCGCCCTGCCGCCAGACGCGCGCGCTTACGTCCTCGCCCCGCGGATTTCGGGCAAACCCTCCGCGCTGAAAGAGGAGCTCAAATCGCTGCGCCAGCAGGCGTGGCAGGGCGCGAGGGTCGCGGGGGAAATACTCGAGCTCGACGACCCCGCCGCCGAAAAGCGGATTTTCTCGTCCCTGCCGGCGTCCAAAACCCATTCCCTCGAGCTCGTGGTGGACAGGTTTACGTCGGCGTCGGCCTCGCGCGACAGGGTGGCGGACTCGTTGGAGCTGGCGTTCAAGGAGGGCGCCGATTCGGCGACGGTGCTTTACTCGTCGCAGTCGCAGACCGCGGGCGAGTGGAAACCGCTGCGGCTGAGCTGCGCGCTCGCCTGCGAAATTTGCGGCGAGACTTTCAAGGACCTCACGGTGCGCAGCTTTTCTTTCAACCACCCCGACGGCGCGTGCCGCCATTGCGGGGGAATCGGGAGGGTGATGCGCGCCTCCGCCGAGCTCGCCGTGCCGGACGACTCCAAGAGCGTGCGCGCGGGCGCCGTCAAGGCGTGGAGATACGGGGCGAAGAGCATGATAATAAAGCGCAAGTCCATACTCCGCCAGCTTTCCGAACAGATCCCCTTCGACATAAACGCCCCGTGGCGCGACCTCCCCAAAAAAGTCCGCGACACAATCCTGTTCGGCGACCCGTCGCGCGCGTTCATGCTGAGGCTGCGGCGCGGGAACTCGCGCCCCGAGCCGGTCGCGTTCGGAGGGGTGCTCGCGGACGTGGACAGAATCTGCAAGACAACCCCGAGCGACGCCCTGCGCGCGCGCCTGAGCGTGTTCCAAACCTCCGCCCCCTGCCCCGAATGCGGCGGGGC
>CAJMOT010000020.1 GCA_905214995.1 uncultured bacterium
TGCCGCCTTTCAAGTTCGGCGAGCTCCTCCCATTTCGGCGCGCCGGCGAGATGCGAAAGCTCGCGGGCCGCGGACGAAATCGTGTGGAGATTTTCCCCGAGCGCAAACTGCAAGGCGGATATTTTTCGGGCGAAAGCCAGGCGATCTCTCGGCGCGGGAACGCCGGACGGGAAGAGATTTTCAAATTCCGAAGGCTCCGCCTGCGAAAGCGTCTCCATCCATATCGAGAGGTTCCGCGCGCCGGAAACGATATTCATACCCTCCGTCAGGGAGGAAATTTCAGCCTCGAGCGTGGTAAAGACGATGTCCGCCGCGCCCGCCATTCCGCGCCTCACAAGAGCCCTGAAAAATTCCCCGCCAACGGCGGCGGCCGCAGCCCGCGACGGCGCGATGACCGATATGCCGAGCGACGGAGGAACGGCCGAAAGCTCGCGCTCAAAACGCGAAACGAGCCATTCGGCAAATGCGGCCGCGGGGGGCTCGCGCGAGTCGACAAAATGCACCATTCCCCTACGCTAACCGACCGGCGGACGTTTTCAAGACGTTTCGCGCGCGCAATCCGTTTTGCTTGACAGCCCGGCATGCGCAACCCAAATAAAAACCGGGTAAAAAAACATGTTCCGCATCCTGAAAATTCTCCTGAAAACCATATTTTTCGCGGCATTTTGCGCCGCCGCAATCTGGACGGCGGGCATAAAAAATCCGTTGGGCGATTTGGAAAAGCTCGAGGATTTGCCCGACTGCGACTTCGCCGGGCTCGCGGAGAAATACTGGGAAAACGGCAAAAGGGCCGAGGCGTTCGCCTGTCTCGAATACGCCGTCGCCAACGCCATCCCGGGCTCCGGAGAGTGCGCTTTCCTGCGCGAAAAATATCTAAAACCGGAAGAGCTCCGAAAGTCCGCCTGGGGCAGGCTGTGCGCCGTCGGCCGGGGATTTGCCACCGGAAATGCGGACGATGCCGAATCCCTCGCAGGCGCGGCTCTCTCGGATCTGCTGCTTTACGGCGACTTGCGCGACATCGCAAAGGAAATTGCCGTAAACGAGAAAACCGATCCGTTCGTGCTCACGCTCGCTTCGGCGGGCGTTATGACGACGCTCTTTCCTCCGGCGGACGGCGCTATGTCGCTCGCGAAAATCGCCAAGCGCGCGGGTTCTCTCGCGGCGCCGCTCGAAAAATCCATTTCACGCTCCGTCAAATCCGCGCTGAAATCCCCTCCGGGCAAGGCGGCGGCCGAATTGAAAAGAAGCCTCGGGCCGCTCGCCGACCTGTCGAAAAAAACCGGGACTTGGACCGGATTTTCCTCCGTGCTGAAATGCGCCGACTCGCCGGACGACGTCGCAAAAATCTGCGCGCTTCTCGACAAATCGCCATTGAACGCCGCAAAGCTCGAACAGATTATCTTCATAAGCGGCGGCAACGCGAAAAAATCCTTTGAGTTCGCAGCAAAAAACTCGCAGCGCGGCATGGATTTCCTGTATTCGATTATGCGCAAAGGCCCGCGGGCGGTCGAATTTGCGGCCCGCCATCCGGCTTTTGCGGCGCGCGTTGCAAAGAACTCGTACAAGGGCTATCCGCTAATATTGGCGGAAATCAAATGCTCCGCCGCCGCGTTATTCGCGAAATCTGAAGCGTTCAGATGGCTTGCGGTCTTCGCATTCTTCGCCGCGGCGACGGCTTTCGCCTTGCCATACCGCTACATATTCTCCGCCGCAAGGGAGATTAACCCTATCCGTTTCCGCGCGCGGGCGGCGACGGGAGCGGCCATATCGTGCATGCTGCTCGCCGCGGCCGCAACCGTTGCCGCGGCCTACATTTCGGATTCGTCCCGCTCCGGCCCGCCCTGCGGCGAAAGCGGGAGCTCCGGGACGGCGTTCCCAATTTCGCGGTGGGCGGAAGCCGTATGCGACATAAACTTTTCAATGGATGAAGACGCCTATATAAACGAATCTTTCGACATATCCGTTAAAGCCCCCATAGTGAAAACCTCCGCCGGGAAATTCGCCGTATGCGGATTTGACGCAATCGGATTCGGGCTGGGACAAATAGCCGACGGGGGAGTATATAAGCTCGGGCTGCTCGTGTCAAAGCGCGGGAAAAAACCGTTTGCATTCTCGCCGAAATCCGCGTTCGCCGACGAGAACGGCCGCGTTCTCATTCCCGTTGACGCCGAAACCGAAACCCATCTCGAATTGGCGGAAGACAAGATAGACGCCGATGAAATCGCCCTGTTTTCAAAAACTCTCGGATTCAAAAATTCTCCCGTGGAAATATCCGTTCCCTCGCCCGGAACCCTGAACATCGTCTCGGAATGCGAGGACGGAGACTGCGTTGTGACGCGCGGTGGGAAATTCTACGGGGTCGTCTCCAAAGGCAAGGCGTCCGCGGCATGCAAAAAAATGGAAGACTCCGCGCCCGCGGGATTTCGGGAAATCCCGCTCTCAAAGCCCGCCTCGGAAACCTATTATAAGGATTTCATGCGCGCGGTTGGAGAAATCGCAAAAAACCGCCTCCGCAAAAACTGATATTTTCCGGAGCCGCATAAGTTTCATATTGTCCGCGAAAGAATATTTCGCCGCGGGGCGCGGGGGCAAGATTTGGAAGGCGCGGGCGCCGGCTCATCCCGTTCGCGCGCAGATAGGGCAAAGCTCGAGCGCTCGGCCGCCGCCCAAAACGCATCCGTTTGTTATTTTGCCTCCCGCGGCGCAAATGCGACGGCGGAGTTCCCTAATTATTTGCGCATTTTCAAGAGCCGATTTCGGAGGCGCTTGCCGGAATCGGAACGGCGCAATTACACATCGCATAAACTAAGAGCGCCGCATAAAAAACTTGAAATCCGGCGCGCGAGAAATGAAAATCCGTGGCTTAAAAAACGGAAACGCCAACAGGAAAAATCCAATGAAATTCTCGAAATACCACGCTCTCGGAAACGACTATTTGGTGCTCGACCCCGCCGACTGCCCAAAAATGCCCGAAGGTCTCGACGCAGTCAAAATCTGCCACCGCAATTTCGGCCTCGGCTCCGACGGAATCCTCTACGGCCCCGAAAAGTCCCCCAAGGCGGATTTCAAGCTGCGCATACTCAACCCCGACGCAAGCGAGGCGGAAAAGAGCGGCAACGGCCTGCGGATATTCTCCCGCTATCTCTTCGACACCGGCAGGGTCGCGGAGGACGCCCCGTTCACCGTCGACACCCTCGGCGGGATCGTCAAATGCGTCGTCTCAAAAGGCGGGGATTTCATCACGGTGGACATGGGGCGAGTGAGTTTCGACTCCGAAAAAATCCCCGTCGCCGGCCCCAAGCGCGAGGTCGTAAACGAAGAATTTGAAATCGGCGGAAAACAATACAAATACTGCTGCGCCACCGTCGGAAATCCCCACTGCGTTCTGCCGATGGAGGAGGTCTCCGAAAAGCTCGCGCGCGAAATCGGGCCGGTCATCGAAAACATGACCTCCCTCTTCCCGAACCGCACGAATGTCCAACTGCTGCAAGTCCTCGACCGAAACAACATCAAAATCGAGATATGGGAGCGCGGCGCGGGCTATACGCTCGCCTCGGGAAGCTCGTCGAGCGCGGCGGCGTCCGTCGCGCACAGGCTCGGGCTCTGCGACGGCGACATCACGGTCCACATGGAGGGCGGAGACCTCTCGATAAAAATCTCGTCCGACTACTCCATTACGATGAGCGGCCCCGCGACCAAAGTCGGCGTCTACGAAATGAGCCCCTCCGTGCTCTCTCAAAATGTGCCGATAAAAATGTAGGCAAAACGCCCTTTCCGGCGCGCCCTCCGAAACGGGGCGCGCCTTTTTTTGCGCTTGCCCGACAGCCGCGGGATATTGTATAATGTTTTCGCTATGCATATGAGAATATTTTTTACATTCGCTCTCGCAGCAGCGGCGTTTTCGCCCGCATTCTCCGCCGAAAAGGCCGCGCCCGAAAACGTCCGCGCAATCATGGACGAGAGGCTCGCGCCCAAGCCCGTAAAAACGGAATATTTTGACGGCGTATTCAACCTTTCGAAATCGGCGAAAGTCTCGGTCGAGACCCCCGGCCCGCTCGCGGAAGCCCAAAGGCAAACCATAATCCGGACTTTCGAAGCCTACTGGGGGTTTGCCCCCTCCGTTTCGTTCTCCGAAAATCCCGAGCTCTCCAAGATGAAACCCGAAGGCTACGGCCTCGAAATTTCCGGCGGCGGCATGAAAATTTCCGCTCGCGATTTCGACGGCGCGCGCCACGCCTTGAAAACCGCAAGGCAGCTTGCGGAAACCGGCCGCGACGGAGACGGCTACTACATTCAAGCGTGCAAAATTTCGGATTTCCCCGCCCTCGCCTTCCGCGCGGTGCATTTGTGCATATATCCTGAAACCACGCCCGCCGACCTCGAAAAGCGCGTGAGGCTTGCGGCGTATTACAAATTCAATTATGTAGTGCTCGAACCCTGGGGAACCTTCCCGTTTGAGTCGCACCCCGAACTTTCGTTTTTCAACAAAGCGTTCAGCCGCTCCGAACTCCGCAGAATCGTCGATCTGGCGCATTCGCTCGGAATTACGCCGATTCCGCAGCTCACGGTTTTGGGGCACGCATCCGGCGGAACGAACGAGGGCGGCAAGCACGCGATACTCACGCGCAATCCTAAAATGGCGGAATTGCTGGAACCCCACGGGTGGTCGTGGTGCATGAGCAATCCGAGGGCCGTAAAGCTGCTTGAAGAGGCGGTTGCGGAAATGCACGAATTTTTCGGCAACCCTCCGTTTTTCCACATAGGCTGCGACGAAGCCTACGACATGGCCACCTGCTACAAATGCCGCAACCGCCCCGTGGGGAAGCTTCTGGCAAACCATATAATCCATTTCCGCGACTTCCTCAAAAAACGCGGCGCTCGCGCTATAATGTGGCACGACATGCTCGTCGAGGATGGGGATCCGCGCTGGGATAAATGCACCGCAAACGGACACCCCGGGACCGGCATGGGCGAGATTTACAAAGAGCTCCCCAAAGACATCGTTATTGCCGACTGGGAGTACGACGAGCGCGGCCCGCTTCCGGAGGGCAAAAAACCCTACCCCACCTCCGCATTCTTCAAGGAGAACGGCTTCGACACGCTCTGCTGCCCTTACTACAAGGTTTCGAACATCAAAAACGCGTCGGCCGCCGCGCGCGAAAACGGACTCTTCGGAATGATGGCGACTACTTGGAGCCGCACGATGGGCTCCGCCGGCCGCGTGCTGTTCTACACGTCGGCGAACGCCGCATGGGGTTCCGACCCGTCGAAATATTCAAATTCCTGGAAGGACTACCGCTGCAATTACAATACCCATCTGCGCACAATGGACATAGATTCGGGAATCGAAAACTACGAAGATTTGGGCTCCACTCCCAACGTCGGGGTTGTCAGGCATCTCAACCAGCCGCTCTGAACAGACTTTTTCCCCGCGGCGCGCGGGGCCGAGAGCGGGACATTTCAAAAAAAACGGAGGAAAACATTATGAAAATCGCCATAACATTCGCCGCGCTCGCGGCGGCGTCAGCCGCGTCGTTCGGCGTCCAGACGGTATTCGTCGCCCCCGAAGGTTCGGATTCAGAAGGGCTGGGAACGCAGGAAAAACCTTTCGCATCCCTAAACAGGGCGGTAAAGGAATTTTATTCTGCCAAGCCGGGCGATTTTGAAATTCGCGTCGCCGAGGGCGAATACTTCTTTTCAGAGGGCGTTTCTATCGTCGCCCAGTACGCCAACGGCAAGACGCTATCCATCGTCGGGCCGGATTTCTCCGGAGAGCCGAAAGCCCGCTTCATAGGCGGAATAAAAATCCCCGCAAAACGCCTTGAAAAAGTGTCGGACAGGGAAACGCTCTCGAAAATCCCGGGCGACGCCGAGGGAGTTCTCTATAAAATAGACCTCAAAAAATTCGGGGTTTCGGAAGTAGGGAAAGTCGAGAAGCGCGGATGGGGCTCGTGGAAAACCAACGGCAATCCCCTCGAGACCGAGGCGTTTTTCAACCGCAGGCCGATGACGCCCGCGCGCTATCCCAACGACGATTCGCTGCTGAAAATAGGGGAGGTTCTCGACACCGGCAAAGTGACGGACTTCGCGGCGTCAGACTCCTATGAACAGGAGGACAAGAGCGTGAGGGGGGCGACTTTCAAATACGATTTCGACCGACCGTCGCGCTGGGTCGGCGCGCCCGACGCCTACCTGCGCGGAAACTTTTCCGTGGGCTGGGCCTACGACCAAATCAAAATCAAGAAAATCGACCCCGCGGCGAGGACGATTACGCTCGCCGACCCGCATGCCTACGGGGTGCGCTCGAACACCCCGCCGAAGGGGTCGCTGCTCTATGTCGACAAGGCCGACCTGAAAGTGCGCGGCTATCAGGCGTTCAACCTCATCGAGGAGCTCGACCGCGTCGGCGAATACTATATTGACCGCGAAAACCTCGTTTTCTATACCCTGCTCGACTCCGCGCCGAAAGAGGGCGACGCCTTTTACTTTTCGCTGACGCCAGCCTCCATAATAACCATGTGGAACGCAAGCAACGTCAAAATCCGCAACATAGAATTCGCCGTCACCCGCAATTCGCCGATTAAGGGCTCGTACTGCAACGGCGTGGAAATCGACAAATGCGCGTTCAGGGGCTGCGGAAAGCCGTTTGCTCTCGACGGAGTAAGCTACAAGAAGCCCGAAGAAAAAGACTGCGCGACATTCGTTTCCAAGAACAACAAGATAACAAACTGCAAATTTTTCGACAACGCCACGGGCGGGGCGAGAATAGGCGGCGGAAACAAGCGCAATCTCGAAAAGTCGAACGTTCTGGTATACAACTGCGACTTCCGCAGAAACGCCCTGCGCCTGACGGTGGGCGGCGCCGCCCTCTCAATATCCGGCGTCGGCGTGCGCGTCGCAAACTGCCACATTTCCGACCAGCGCCAGGCGACTTTTGTGTTCACCGGCAACGACCACCTTTTTGAGAACAATCTTTTCGAGCGCTGCTGCCAGTTCGCGAGCGACTACGGGGTGATATACACATACTCAAATTTCGCCCAGATGGGAACGGTAATACGCTACAATTTCTTCACGAACAACCGCTCCGAACTCGGCTCCACGGCGGGGGTGTACGTGGACGAGTCGCACGCGGGGGTATTGGTGCGCCACAACATATTCTGCAACACCGGCAGCCGCAGCGGGGGCTCGAGCTTTGGGGCGATATACATTCACGGCGGCTGCGAGACTCGCGCGGAACAAAACGTATTCATAAACTGCCAGTCGGCGTTCGGCTCGCAGACCTGGACGGACGAGCGCTACGCGCGGAAGCTTGCGGGGGAAGCGGAATGGCGCAAAAACCATGTGGACGTCGAAACCGGCGTATACCCGAAGGCATACCCCAAACTCGCGCAGATTCTCGACCCTACCCTCCCGCGCGTAAACTACGCCTTTGACAACAAAATTTTCAATTCCTCAATGGCGATGAACGGGCTGCTGAAACTCTACGGGAACTCATACATAAAGCCCGCCTCGGAATCTGACGCGGACGCAATCCGGAAAAATCCGAATTTGTCCATCGGGGACGTGAGAAAATATTTCGGCTCAGATCCGCTCGCAAAGCACATCCTCGACCGCAAAATAGGGCTCGTAAAAGATCCGTTCTCCGGAGAATAGGTTTTTGGGAACCGCGCGCCGCAAATTCCGCGGCGCGCGCGATTTTTTTCAAAAAATATGTTGAAATTCCACAAACCCGCGCCATCATTGAAAGTTAAATTTTTAATAAAGGAATACAATGCCCAGAGAAACAGTTATAATCGAATGCACCGAAGCGCGCAAGGAAGGCAAGTCTCCCTCGCGCTATATGACGTCGCGCAATTTCCGCAAGACGCAGGAAAAAGTCGAGAAGATGAAGTACAACCCTTCCCTCAAGCGCAGGACGCTCCACAGGGAAATCAAGAAATAATCACGGCTGCTTGCGAAAAATTTCCGGCGCGCGTTTTGCGCGCCTTTTTTTGTATAAAACGGGCGCCCCACAAAGGCAAATCCGCGGCGCCCAAAAAAGGGGTTCCGTTTTTCGGAACCCCTTTTGCGAACCGTGAGCGGCCGGCTCTACCGCAACGCGGAAGGAAGAAATTCTGAGCGGTAAGAGTAAAGCGACTTGACGTACTTGTCCGCCTCCGGAAAATTCGGGAAGCTCATCGTCTTTTCGTCGTACTCGAGCTCCGTCCCGGGGTGTATGCAGGAAATCATGCTCAGCAGCACGACCTCCGTGAACGGCGCCGCGTACGAGAAATTCGACTCCGGCATCCTCCCCTCCACGATCGCGGAAGCCCAGTCCGCCTGCGGATTGAACGGAAAGCGGTTGCGCTCCAATTTCTTCGGCGGAATTTTTCCGGCCTTTGCGAGCTTTATCTGCGCGCCGCGGTCGGTAAGCCTGACTCCGGAGCCCGTGTATTCGAAAGTCATCGTATTCTTGGTTCCCACGATGAAAATGCAGTTCATGTTCTTCGGGTCTTTGAGAAATTCGGGATCGACCCCCTTGATTTCTTTCGGCCGGCGCAAGCCGTCGAACCAATGTATCTTCACAATCCCGTCCTTCCCGAATTTGTTTTTGAAGAACATGTCTATCGTCGCAGCTTTCGGCCAGCTGAAATCCTTTGCCGGAAGCGCGTCGGACACCAGCTTGAAGGGCGCGCCGAGCCCGAACGCCGAATACGGGCTGTCGAGAAAATGGCAGCCCATGTCGCCGGCGGACCCTGTCCCGAAATCGCGCAGCCCGCGCCAGTTAAACGGCACGACCTTCCCGCTGAACGGCCTCGGGTGCGCCACGTTCAGCCACAAATCGTAGTCGAGAGTGGCGGGTTTTGAGGTCTCCTGCGGCATTGAGTCGAATCCCCACGAGCGGTTCGTCCATGCGTATACGTCCTCGACTTCTCCCATTATTCCGCTTTCAAACCACTCGCGTATCGTGCGCCATGCGTCGTTGGTGTGAACTTGGTTGCCCATCTGCGTGTAGACGCCCGCCTCCGCCGCGAGCCTGTCGAGCTCGCGCGACTCCCATATCGTGCGCGTGAGCGGCTTTTCGCAAAATACGTGCTTTTTTTTCGCAATCGCCCACGCGCATATAGGGTAGTGCGAATGGTCGGGGGTGCAGACGCACACTCCGTCGATGTCCCTGTCCATTTTGTCGAGCATGACGCGGTAATCCTTGAACTTCGGAAGCCCGCCTATCTTCTCCATGAGCCTCTTGCCCCAGTCGTCGCGGTAGCAGTAAGCCGCGTAGCCCTCGTCGACGTCGCAGAGGGCGGCAATGTCGGCGTCCTTGCTGTTGACAATGGAATTCACGGACGACTTGCCCTGCCCGCCCCAGCCTATCACCGCGATTTTCGCGCGGGAATTTGCGCCTTTCACTTTTGACGCCGCAAGCGACGGCAGAATCATTACGGAACCGAACGCCGCGGAAGCTTTTAAAAAGTCCCTTCTCTTCATTTTTCCTCCAAATGCTGTTTGCGTTTGCGGCGGGGATTCCCCCGCGCGCCTTTGTCAAAGACGACACTTTTCCCGCCTTCGCAAATCGTCAAATAAAATCGGGAAAAGAAGCCGCCTTTTTTAAAACTATGTCAAAATAATTCAAAATATTAAAACTATTGCGACAAAAGAGTTTGACTGCCATGCGGTTTCCCGAATATTTTGGAGGAATTAAAGCGAATCCGCGTTACGCCGAATCTATGCCTCACAAATACTACAAATGGGAAGTGCTCGCGCTGCTCTGGGCGGCGTTTTTTCTGAACCAGGCCGACAGGCAGGTATTCAACACGGTTCTGCCGCTCATACAGGAATCCATGAAGCTCACGGCGGCGGAAGTCGGGCTTATAGCGACCATATTCAATTTGGTGTTTGCGCTGCTCGTGCCCATTTCCGGATACTTGGGCGACAGGTTCAGCAAAAAGGCGATGATAGTTTCGAGCATCGTCATATGGAGCTCCGCGACAATGCTCACGGGGCTCAGCACGGGAGTTTTGATGTTCATCGTATTCCGCAGCTTCGCCACGGGGCTCGGAGAGGCGATGTTCGGGCCCGCCAACTACTCAACGATAGCCGACTACCACAAGTCCACGCGCGCCGTCGCGATGAGCATACACCAGACCTCCTACTATTTCGGCGTCATAGCCAGCGGATTTTTGGCCGGCTACATCGGGCAGAGATGGGGGTGGCGGAGCGCCTTTCTGATTTTCGGAGCTGTCGGCGTGCTCCACGGGCTCGTGATGTTCTGGCGGCTGCGCGACAAAAACCGACCCGAAGGCGAAACTCCCGAAACGCGGGCAACGGGGAACTCCCCCGCGCCCGAAAAGATAAAATTTGCGGAGGCCATGCGCGCGCTGTTCAGGGTTCCGACCGCCGTCATTCTCACGGTCTGCTTCGCGGGGCTGATATTCGTGCTGACCGGATACCTCACATGGACGCCGACGTTCCTGTACGAAAAATTTTCGATGAGCCTCGCCGACGCGGGCTTCAACTCCATGTTCTACACCCACCTCGCGGCGTTCGCGGGGATTCTCATCGCGGGGAAAATGTCGGACAGGCTGGCGGTTAAAAAGCCGTCTTACAGGATACTCATGCAGAGCGCGGGGCTGCTCGCGGCGACCCCGTTTATTGTGACGATGGGGCACGCGCAGTCGCTCACCGCGGTGTACATAGGGCTCGCGGGCTTCGGATTCGCGCGCGCGTTTTTCGACGCCAACACCTACCCCGTCCTCTACGACGTGATTCCCGAAAAATACCGCTCGTCGGCGGCGGGCGTCATGCTGATGATAGGGTTCGCGGCGGGTTCGTTCTCGCCGCTGATACTCGGCGCGATAAAGCCCCACATCGGGCTTTCGGCGGGCATTTCCATGCTGGCCGCGATATGGGCAATATGTTCGGTCGCCCTATACGCGGGATACAAATTCTTTTATATGGACGACTGCCGAAAGGCGCGCGAATGCGGCGCATGCGACGCAAAATAAGAAACCATGTCCGGATATGCCCAGGCTTAAAAACAAGTTTATAGAAGTCGCAGTCGCGCCGGAGCTCGGCGGGCGGATTATGGAATTTTCGCTCTCGGGGCGCAATTTTCTCTTTGAGAATCCGCTTTTAAAAGGGGTCGAGAACGTCCAGCCTACGGGCGCGTGGGACGGCAAATGGCTCAACTACGGCGGGGAGAAAATCTGGCCCGCTCCTCAGGGTTGGAACGACCCCGAGCGCGAATGGGGCGGCCCGCCCGACCCCTTCATAGACGGCGGGCGTTTTGAGGTTCTGGCGGAGGGGAAAAACTTCGTAGAGATCGCAAGCCCCGTTGAGCCGCGTTCGGGCGTCCGGATTTCGCGGAAAATCGAAATTCTCGAGGGGCAGTCGCGCGCAAAAATATCCGCAAGGCTGTTCAACCGCTCGGGAAAGGCCAAGCGGTGGTCTCTCTGGCCGGTCGCGCAAATGGCCCAGACTTCCGAAAACTGCGAAGCGTCGGCGCCCGTCGGGGGCTCCGGCTGGAAGATAATGCACGGGCTGGCCAACAACCCGCAATACGTCTGCGACGGCGTGATTCTGCGCGTGAAATACATGCGGATCGTGGGCAAGGCGGGCGCGCTCGCCCCCGCGGGCTGGACGGCTTTCGGCGATCTCGCAAACGGGCGGCTCTTCGCCGCCTCCTTCAAGTTCGACCCGTCCGCCGAGTATCCCGATTCCGCGTCGGTGCAAATCTGGACGAGCGGGGAGGGCGCGATATATTCGAGAAACGCCCTCCGGATTTTCGGAGCGTCCGGCCCGGATAATCCCCCGTACACGGAGCTTGAAATCCTCTCGCCGCTCGCGGAAATTCCGCCGGGCGGCTCCGCGGGCTTTGAATACTTTCTCGGGGGCTGCGAGGTCGCGAAAGGCGAATCCGTCCGCTCGGTTTCCGGCGAATGCGCCGTCACCGCGCGCCTTCAAAAAGACGGAGAGGGCGGCTTCAAATTCTCCGCCGGATTTTTCAAAGAGGGCGAAATGGAAATCGCGGCGTTCTCGGAAACCTCGGAAACGCCGCTTTTGAGAAAAAAATGCTCCCCCGTCTCCCCCGTTTGCGCGCGCGGGGAAATCCCCCGCGGGGCGCGCCTTTTGACCGCAAAATTTTTCGACAATTCCGGAAATCCGTCAACAATCGACACCATCAAATTATGAAAAATCTCAAAGGCAGAATCGCCCTCGTCACGGGGGCATCGCAGGGCATCGGGCGCGGGATAGCAATCGAGCTCGCAAAAAACGGAGCGCGCGTCGTCGTCAACTACCGCGACGCCGGCAACCTCGACAGGGCGGAAAAGGTCGTCGCCGAAATCGGGGAGCTCGGAGGGGAGGCGGTCGCAATGGAGTGCGACGTCACGGATTCGAAAGCCGTGGCCGCCCTCTTCAAAAAAATCGGGGAAAAATTCGGGCGGCTCGACATACTCGCAAACAACGCCGGCACTTCGCAGCCCAAAGACATATTCGAAATCACCGACGAGGATTGGGACATGATTATCAAAACCAACCTCACGAGCGGCTTCTACTGCGCGCGGCAGGCGATGCTGATGATGCGCGGGCAGAAATTCGGGCGGATAGTGTTCACATCCTCCGTCGTCGGGCACCGCGGCGCGCTCTTCGGGCACGTGCACTACGCCGCGACCAAGGCTGGCCAGATGGGAATGGCAAAGACCCTCGCGCGCACGGGCGCGCCCTATGGGATAACGGTGAATGCCGTCGCCCCCGGGATAGTCGACACCGAGCTTCTCCATAAAACGCACGGAGACGACGGCGTGGAGGCGCTGGCGAAAACCATACCGCTCGGGCTCGGGAGCGTCTCCGACATCGGCAGCGCGGTCGCCTTTTTGTGCTCCGACGCGGCGCGCTACATCACGGGAGTTACGCTCGACGTAAACGGGGGAACGTATTTCAGATAGCATGGAGCCGCAAATCACATGGCTTTGCCAGGGGGGGTTTCTCTTCGAGTGCGGCGGGCTCCGCATTGTCGCCGACCCTTACATGTCGGACGTGCTCGCCGCGCGCGGATTTGGCAGAATGGTTCCGCCGCCGATCCCCTGCGGCGAACTCAACCCCGACTGGGTGGCGTTCACGCACGACCACATCGACCACTTCGACGAAACGACGGTTTCGGAAATCTGCCGCGCCTACCCGCGCTGCAAATTCGCGGGGCCGGAAAGCGCGCGCGCGCACTTCGCAAAGCTCGGGTTTTCAAACGAATTTTTCACCCTCAACCCCGGGGAAAAATTCGCGTTTTCCGAAAAAGCGTCGGCGGTCCCAACCCCCGCGTTCCACTCCGACCCGCACGCAATAGGCCTGCTATTCGACCTGAGCGGAAAGCTCGCGTGGCTGAGCGGAGACACGCTCTCCGACCCGTCGCTCGCCGAAAGCGTCGATAAGCTCGCGGGAGGCAAAAGAATTTCCGCCGCCATGATATGCATAAACGGCAAACTCGGCAACATGAACGCCGAAGAAGCCGCCGAGACCGTTTTGCGCCTGCGTCCGGAGCTCGCCGTGCCGATGCACTTCGGGCTGTTTGCGGGCAATACCGCCGACCCCGCGCCGTTCGCCGAAAAGCTCGCCAAGGCCGCGGTAAAGTGCCTCGTCGCAACCCCCGGCAAACCCTTCAAAATTTAACGGAAATGAAAGTCACCGCAATCAAGACATTCGTATGCCACGCATACAGGACAAACTGGGTCTTCGTCAAGGTCATGACCGACTCCGGGCTCTACGGGGTAGGCGAAGCCACCCTCGAATACCGCGAGCCGACCGTCGTACAGGCGATCATGGAGCTCGAGAGGTACCTCGTCGGCAAAGACCCCCACAACATCGAGGCCTTCTGGCACGACGCCTGCCGCGACGCCTACTGGCGCGGGGGCGTAGTCCTCATGAGCGCGCTCGCGGGCGTTGAGATGGCGCTCTGGGACATCAAGGGCAAGGACCTCGGGGTTCCCGTCTACAAACTGCTGGGCGGCAAGGTGCGCGACAGCGTAAAATGCTACGCAAACGGCTGGTTCGCCGGCGCAAAAACGCCCGAAGAATTTGCGGAAAAGGCGAAAATCGCCGTGGAAAACGGTTTTAGCGGGCTGAAATGGGATCCCTTCGGGAAGGCGTACCTGAACATAGACCCGAAGTCTCTAAACGACGCCCTCGACTGCGTCGCCGCCGTAAAAGACGCCGTGGGCGACAAAGTGCACCTGATAATAGAAGGGCACGGGAGGTTCAACGTACCGACGGCGGTGCGCATCGGCAACGCCCTCGAAAAATTCGGAATACTGTGGTTTGAGGAGCCCATTCCGCCGGACGACAAAAAAGGCATCGCGTGGGTGCGCTCGAAAATCTCCACCCCCGTTTCGGGAGGCGAGCGCCTTTACAGCCGCTTCGAATACGCGGACTACCTGCGCATGGAGTGCGCCGACTTCTGGCAGCCCGACGTCTCGCACGCGGGCGGGATAATGGAGGTGCGCAAAATCGCGTCCATGGCGGAGGCTCACTACATTCCCGTGTGCCCGCACAACCCGAGCGGGCCCGTCGCCAACGCCGCCACCTTGCAGCTCGCTGCCTGCACGCCCAACTTCTACCTGCTCGAAACCATGTCGAGCGACATTCCGTGGCGCGCCGACGTCAGCACGGAAAAGGTGAAGTTTGAAAACAGCGAGATGTTCATTCCCGACCTCCCGGGCCTCGGAATCGACATAAACGAGGAGGAAATCGCAAAGCACCCCTACGAGTGCCGCAACCTGCGCCACTATGCCGGCACGCTGACCGACATCCGCCCCGCGGACTCGAAAGGATATTTCCGGAAATAAATCCCGAAGTTAAACGGCAAGGCGAAAGCGGGTTTATCAAGCCCGCTTTTTTTGCGCCCCTACTTCGCTTCTCTCCTTATTATTTCAAGCATCCGCCGCGACAGTATTTTGCGCGGATCGTCGTCCACGAGGCTGAACCTGTCGCCGTCGTTGGGCGCGCCGAGATAATTCCAGACGCAGTACTGGATTCCGTTTTCCCTGAGAGGAGAAATCACGTCGCGCATATAGTTTTCGCGCGGCTCCGCGGGGGCGTGGCGGATTGCGCCGAATTCCCCGCACCACAAAATATTGTCGGGCGCTCCCGCGCGAAGTCGAACGCGGGCTTCAACGTGGCGCGCAGGGCCTCCCTGTCCATAGACTTGAAATTTTTGTAATCGCCGCTTTCCGCCTGACGAGCTTCCGAAATTCGAGGTACGGAGCGATATCCGACGGATAGCGCATCGCGCGGTTGCAGAAGAGCGGCGCGGCCTGCAAAACCCCCGCTGGCACGCAAACTCGAACGGCGAAAAATGGAACAGATTATATTCGGGGCGTCGTAGAGTTTCAGCTTCCGCAGCGCGCCCGCGCCGTTCCGGTTTACGCCGCCCAAAATTATTTTGCGCTCCGGATTGAACCTGCGAATTTCGAAAAACCCGCCACCGCGCGCGGCATACGCGGCGGAATCGTGTTCGGGCGCTATTATAAGGACAGAGCCCTCGCCGAATTTCGCGAAGCCATGGGAAAGCCGAAACTCGTCTCAATGGGCGTGAAATCGAACGCTCCGGTAAAAAGCTCCGCCTTCATGGACGGGTAGCTGATGGCAAGGGGATTCGTCGAAAGAATTATGCGCGGCGGCTGAGACGCTCTCGGAATGCTCCGCCCGGCGGCGGAGAGAACGGGGGCGAAAAAGCCGCCGGAAATTTCGATAGCGCCGGAATGGGCGCGTGCGGCGCCCGCTATCCCTCGAGCATGGCGGCGACGATCGACGGAACAGGAATCCTCCTGCCGGCGAGGTGGTCGCGCAGCATCGCCGAAAGCCACGGCCTGTCGCTCTCAATCTCGGCTACCTCCAAAAACTTCTCCGAACCCTCGGAAACGACCCTGTATTTTTTGACGTCAACCGCAATAGGCGCGTCCTCGCCCGCCAGAGTCGCGGAAACGCGACACGCGCCGGCCTCCGCGTTCAGCTCGACGGAAAACGCCCCGTCCTGGAAATACTGCGGATACTTGTTTTTCACGTATCCCTCAATGGCCATTGACTTGAATTTGTTCATCATAATTTTTATCGCGCCGAATTTTTTATGGCATTGTAGGCCTCGTTGATCCGTTTTAGCTCCGATTCCATCGCCGCTATCGCGTACTCGCCCACGCCCTTGGAGCGCAGCACGTCGGGATGGAGCTCCTTGCACTTGGCGCGGTAGACCTTTTTGACCTCCTCGAACGGCGCGCCGAAAGGCATTCCGAGCGCGGCGTACGCCTCAATGAGCTCGCGGCTCGCCGAGCCGGCTTCTCCCGCGCGAGAGCCGCCGAACCGCGGAAATTTGGACAGGTTAACGCCCAATTCCGCGGCGGCCTCGGCGAGCGCGCCCTTCTCGGAATCGTTCACGTCGCCGTCGCTGAGCGCCACGCGCAAAAGGAGTATGAAAAAGCTCTCGCGCGCCTCGGGGCTCGGAAACAGCGCGCAGAACCTGCGCGCAACGCTACCGAGAGTCTCGCCGGAATTTTTCGAGCGGCGGAAATGCCCCGCAGCCTTCTCGCGCGTCTCGGAATCGAGGCGCATTTCGGCGAAAATTTTTTCTATTTCGGCAATCTCGCCCTCGCTAACCCTTCCGTCGGCCTTGGCGATCTTAGATATGCCCTCGCACACGAGTTCCAGAAATTTCGAGCGCGACGCCAGCGAGCTTTCGGAAGAATCGGAGACGGAATCGCACACATGCCCTATCGCCACCCCGAGCGCGACGCCTATCGGCCCGCCGAAGCACGCCCCGAGCACCCCTCCGATGAACTTGCCCCTAAGCCTCATACTGCATCCTCTCCGAGACCTCTATCCTGCGCCGCGCGCAAATTTCCTCCATGACGAGCTTCACCTGCCGCGCGAGCTTGGAATCCGGCGTATAGTCTGCCTTGACCGCATAGTTCACCCTGTCTTCATCGAGCAGCCGGTGCGCCTTCTCGCGCTTTTCCAAAGTTCCGTTGTGGACCGCTATCGAATAGCCGCCCTGCGTCTTGACGAGCTTCATCGCGGGAATGTCGGTGGAACCGTCGCCGAAATATATCATTCTGCGAAACGGCACGGGGCGGGCGTCCTCGGGCATATAGCGGTTGACGGAATCCTGTATGTCGAAAACGCCCTTGTTTATGCGGAACAGAAACTGCATTTTTGTCGTGTAGTTTACGACGAGCGACGGCCAGAACGCCGCGCCGTCCTCCCCGTACATGAAGCTCGACGCGTATATTTTGTCGAACTTGCCGCCTATGGCCGTGCCCTCTATCATCTCCCGTATTCCGGAGGATATGACATAGTGCCTGACGGTCGCGCCCAGTCGCGCGCCGTATGCGTTTATGTCGGAAAACCAGTCGCCTCCGCCGCGGTCGACTAGCCCGTCGAAAAATTTCACGCTCCTTCCGAACTCCACAAAGTCTTCGCGCCTTATTTTTATATCCGCCGCGCGCGCCTCCGCGCACATAAGATACATGTAGGCGAGAATCGCGTCGGCGTCCTGAGCGCGCGCGAGGGCGCAGGTGCGCTCCCAAAATTCGTGCGGCGGGGTCTGCAATTTCGGGAAAAAGGCGTAGTCCTGCATATTCGTCGGCGAGAGCGTGCCGTCGAAATCATAACACAAAGCGATGGTGAAATTGTCGGTGCCGGCGTCCAT
The DNA here is from genome assembly GCA_905214995.1 of uncultured bacterium. Taxonomy (GTDB): domain Bacteria; phylum Verrucomicrobiota; class Verrucomicrobiia; order Opitutales; family Intestinicryptomonadaceae; genus Merdousia. Next base: position 17,672 of record CAJMOT010000020.1, read on the forward strand.
ACCTTGCCGTAAAATGTTTTTTTAAACATTAAGGAATATTTTGCCGCCGAACGCAACGCGAAAAGGCCGGCGCAAAATTCGCAGATCCGCATGGCGGTTTGGGGTGTCCGCAGATGCCGGACATTTCTCTTAAAAAATTTAGAATACGGGAAATCCCGCGCGCTTCCGCCGGCGAGATTTCCCTATCCGCGGCCCCATCTCACGCCAGGCCGTTTAACATTCCGTAAAAATACATCGGTTTTAGCGCGTAGACTTTCAGAAGCCACGCTATCCTGCTCTCCTTCGACATGTCGAAGAGCGAGAGCGGAAAGGAAATTTCCGGCTCCTTTGCGTAGTCGAACTCGCACATTAGCACGTGCCCGTAGTCGGTGATAATGGGGCACGCGGCGTAGCCGTCGTACTTTTCTTCCGGCGCTTTGCCCTCCATTATGGAAATGAGGTTTGCGGCGGCTATTGGATACTGCTTGCGCACCGCGGCGGAAGTCTTGCTCGTCGGCAGCGCGGAGGCGTCGCCGAGCACGATTATGTTGGAGTATTTCGGGTGCACGAGGGTGTGCTTGTCCACGGCCGCCCAGCCCTCGGCAACCCTCTTGCCCGACTCTATCGAAAGCCCCGACCTTTTGACGAAATCCGGAGCCGTCATCGGCGGCAGAAAGTGTATGAAGTCGTACCCCTCCTTTTTCTCGACGGTCTCCGTCTTGGAAGGGTCCGCCTTCGACGGGACTTCCGTCTGGAAATACGCCGTCTTTGAGGAAGTGTCTATGCCTTTGAGCCTCGTTCGCGTCGAAATGGGTATGCTGCGCTCTTTGTATATCTCAAGCAGCCTCTTTGTGAAAAACGGCACGTCGTAAAGCTCGGGGGAAGCCGTGCAGAACTTGAAGTCGAGCTTTTCGCGCGTCCCGAGCTTGCGGCTCAGATGTTCCGTCAGCATGCAGATTTTTTTTGGGGCGCCGCCGCACTTGTGCTTTGTGTAGGTGTCGAAAAACAGCCCTTTGCCCCCGTCTTCGGCGAATTTCCGCATTCCCCGCCACGCGCGCACAGCGCCCTGGTGGTCGTAGATGCAATGCGCGTCGCCCTCTCCGAGAGTTTCGCGCGATATGCCCTCCACGCCGTCCCAGTTTATCCGGATTCCCGGCGCGAGCACGAGAAAATCGTAGGGAACGGTCCCGCTTTTCAAAGTCGATATCCTGTTTTTCGACGGGTCGATTTCCACTACGGAATCCTTTATCCACTTGGCGCCTTCGGGGATGCAGTCCGCCTGCTTTTTATACACTTCGTCCGCGCCGTATATCCCGCCGCCGATTAGGGTGAATCCGGGCTGGTAGTAGTGCAGGTCGGAGGGGTCGATTATGGTGATATCGGGGTTTTCAAGCCGCCTCAGAAGCTTTGCCGCGGTCGATATTCCCGCCGCCCCGCCGCCGACTACGGCGATCTTTCCCTTCGCGGAGCTGGAAAACGCGCGGGCGGCGCCCATTCCGGCGAATGTCGCCGCTCCCGCCCCCGCCATGATTTTGACAAAGCGGCGCCTGTCCATTGCGCCGCATTTTATTTTCGTTTCGATTTCGCTTCTGATGTCCATAAATTTCGCCCGCAAATTCGGGCCGATTCGGCCGTGCGGTTCTTATCGCGCGAATTATTTGATTGCAAAAAACCGGCGCAAAGATTGAGTAAATTTAGGAAGCTTGAATGAATTCGGAGATGTTTTCAACGATTTTCGACAAGCTGCCTCGGGCCGGCGTTTCTTCATTCCGATATTCCGGCCGTCCGAAACCGGAAACCCCGAAAATGCCAACTCCCAAACTCGCCATCATCGCGGCGTCCGCCGCTTTCGCCTGCGCCCTGTCGGCCTCGGAAAAATCGGCCCTTGACGGATACGTAAAATGCGGAATCCTCACACCGCAAGAGGCCGCGGAGATTTCCAAATCCGCGGCGTCCGTGGAGCCGCGGCGCCCCGAGACGAAAAAGCTCAAGCTTTCGAGCCGCATACAGCTGCAATACGAATGGACGGACAGTTCCATGATTTCCGAATATTCCGGATCCTCCGGAGGGTCGGGGGCGTCGTCGTTTCTGGCGCGCCGCATATTCATAGAGGCGTCCGCAGACCTCGGCGGCGGGTGGAAGGCGCAGTTCGGCGTCGACCTCGCGCGGACTCAGGCGAACAGCTTTTTAATAGACAATTACGTCGCAAAGTCCATAGAGGGCGAATACGTTGACGGCACATTGTACCTCGGGTACATGAAGCCGCAATTCATATACGAGGAAACTACGTCCTCGTTCGAGCTCAGCGCGATAGAGAGGTCGCCGGCGACCATGTTCTGGTCGGGGGCGGCGAGCGCTACGCGCATGGGCGTGGGAAACCGCTACGCGGGCGTGAGGTGGAACGGCAACGTCCGGCAAATCCCGGGGCTCGCCTACGTGCTTTCGGTGACGAACTCCTACCAGCTCTCCCCCGAGGACGGGCGCGGGCCGTCGTCAAAGCTTATAGACAACTCGCTCGCATACTGGTTCAGCGCGTCGTATTCGCTCAAAGGCGGGGAGGATCCGTGGAAGCTGAAAATCGGCGCGTACACGATGTATTCGTCGAGCGCAAACCGCGACAACAATTCGGCTATATACTCCGTAAACCCGTATGTGGCGGGCTCGTGGGGGAATCTCAATTTCTGGGCGGAATACATAGGCTCGGTGGTGGCGGACGGGCGGATGTCGGCGGCGGGAACTCGGGAGCAGTGCTCGCCCTACGGCGTGAACGTTTGCGCGGAGTACCTCTTCGACGCGGGCGGCTTCGGAAAAGCCGGGCCGGTTTTCAGGTATTGCTGGCTCGACACCGACGGCAGGGGAATCAGAATCTCCGACGCCGTGCGGCAGGCTCCGAATGTCGGCGGAAGCTACGACACAGTACAGGACTTTTACGCCGGCATAAACTGGTATTTGCGGGGTAACGACCTGAAGATTCAGTTCGGCTACGAATACTCCCAATTTTCGGGCCCGATAGCGGGCGCGGGCGGCCACCGCTGCGCGGAGGCGCACGCGGCGCGCGTGCAGTTTCAGATGAAAATGTAGCGCGCCCCGCGGGATTTAATGCTTGAAATCGGGGCGTTCGTAAAAAAAATAGCCCCATAATCAATTATTGGCATACGCACGCAATGAAACCGATTTTTAAGAAATTCGCACTCGCGGTTTTCTCCGCCGCCGCCCTATGCGCGTCCGCGCGCGCCGAAACCGTCCTGCGGGTCGGGCACTTTCCCAACATATCGCACGCGCAGGCGCTGGTCGCGCACAGGCTCAGCATGCTCGGCAAGGGGTGGTTCGAGGAACGGCTCGGCAAGGGCGTGAAAATCCAGTGGATGCTCTTCAACGCCGGCCCGAGCGCGATGGAGTCCGTCTTTGCGGGGGCGGTGGACATCACCTACGTCGGGCCCAACCCCGCCATAAACGCCTACGCCAAGACGCGCGGGCGCGACATCCGCATACTCGCAGGCTCCGCCGACGGCGGGGCGTCGCTCGTGGTAAACCCGAAGCTCGGAATAAAGGGCCCGCAGGATTTCAAGGGCAAGAGCATAGGAACCCCGCAGCTCGGCAACACGCAGGATGTCGCCTGCCGCGCGTGGCTCATCGACAACGGGGTGAAAGTCGCGCTCACTTCGGGCGAGGCGCGCGTGATTCCGACCCCCAACCCCGAGCAGCTGATGCTCTTCAAGCGCGGAGACCTCGACGCCGTGTGGACAGTCGAGCCGTGGGTCACGCGCCTAGAACAGGACGCCGGCGGGAAAATATTTCTCGACCAGAAGGAGGCGGTGACGACGATTCTCGTCACCAACAACAAGACTTTGAAGGAGCACGCCGAACTGGTAGAAAAATTCGTCGCCGCGCACAAGGAGCTGACGGACTGGATAAACAAAAATCCCGCCGAGGCGCAGAAGCTCGCCCTCGAAGCGCTCGACGAGCTGATGGGGGGCGCGAGCATATCCAAGGAGCTCGTCGCCGCCGCATGGCCCAGGCTGACTTTTACGGCGGAAGTCAACCACGGGGAGCTCGAGAAATTCGTGGACGACGCATACAAATGCGGCTTCCTCAGAAAGAAGTTCGACATTAAAAACATTTTCGCCGACCAAAACCGGAAATGAGCAACATTCACGCGGAACTAGAAAACGTCACGGCAAAGCTCGTCGTGGACGACGTGAGCAAGACCTTCAACTCCGCGGGGGGAAAGGTCGAGGCGCTCAAAAACGTCAGCCTGAAAGTCGGCGAGGGCGAATTTGTGTGCCTCGTCGGCCCGAGCGGATGCGGGAAATCCACCCTTCTCAACCTCGTCGCCGGCCTAGACAAGCCCGACAGCGGGACGATAAAGGTTGACGACACTCCCGTTTCCGGCCCCGGGCGCGACCGCATGGTGATGTTTCAGGAGCACGCCCTCTTCCCGTGGCTCGACGTTTTCGACAACGTGCTCTTCGGGCTGAAGCTCAAGCCCAACCTCACGAATCCCGAGCGCAAGGAGGTGGCGAAATTTTATCTGCACCTCGTGGGGCTCGAAAAGTTTGCGCACTCTTCAATACACGAGCTCTCCGGCGGAATGCGCCAGAGGGTCGCGCTCGCGAGGTCGCTTGCGCCCAACCCGCGAATTTTGCTGATGGACGAAACCTTCGGCGCCCTCGACGCCCTCACGCGGGAGCAGCTCTACGGCGAGCTCCAGCAGATATGGCAGAAGCGCAAAAAGACGATTATATTCGTCACCCACAATATCCGCGAGGCCGTGTGCCTCGGCGACAGGGTCGTGCTTTTCTCGCCGCACCCCGGGAGAATTGTCAACACGTTTGAAATAGACATTCCGCGCCTCAGGGACATCAACGACCCCGCGCTGAGCCCCTATACGCTTGAAATTACGGCCGCGTTGAAACGGCATACCGACGGCAGGGAGGTGGCTGAATAATGAAAGCCCGAAGAATTTTGTTTTCGGTTGCGGCGTTTGCCGCAATGCTCCTTATTTGGGAATTTGCGGTGAGGTCTTTCGACTTCGCCGAATACATGCTTCCGCCGCCGTCGGAGGTGGCGATGTACCTTTGGGGCGCGGTTTGCGACCTTTCCCTGCCGAAAGCCGTGTGGGTGACGGGCAAAAGGCTTTTCACGGGATACGCGATAGGCCTTTGCATCGGGATACCGACGGGAATGCTGTGCTCGCGCTTCAACATCTTCAAGGATACCGTCGGCATACTCGCCCTCGGCCTGCAAGCCCTGCCGAGCGTGTGCTGGGTGCCGCTTGCGATAATGTGGTTCGGGCAGGAAGAGTCCGCTATGCTGTTTGTCGTCGTAATGGGGACGGTGTGGTCGCTGATACTCGCCACGCAGCACGGGGTGGCAAACATTCCTCCGATATATTTGCGCGCCGCGAGCACAATGGGCTCGCGGGGGTTCCACACATGGCTGCACGTCATAGCTCCCGCGGCGCTGCCGAGCATTATCGGCGGCATGAAGCAGGGTTGGGCGTTCGCGTGGAGGTCGCTGATGGCAGCGGAAATTTACGTGACCATCCTCACGGGCTTCGGGCTCGGGCAGCTGCTGCACTACGGCAGGGAGCTCATGAGAATGGACCAGGTAATCGGCGTAATGTGCGTCGTAATCGCGATAGGGCTTCTTATAGACAAGGCGGTGTTCTCGCCCATAGAGAGCAATCTGCGCAAGCGCTGGGGCATATCTTCCGACTGACGCGGCCGCTTGCGGCAAAATCGCGGCTTCCATATTTTGCAAATTTCGCGCTTTCGTTTTTGCGGAGCGCGCTTTTTGCGCCCATGCGCGGTCCGCCAGCCGCCGCGCTCTCCGCGGTTGCTTCTTCAACTTGCCGCTTGACTCGCGGGAAAAAAAGCGTTTTTAGTCATATATGCTCAAACGTTTGAGCGGCAAATATTCTTCGATTCCGAAATATGAAAAAATACGCCCTGATTTTCGCCGCAGCCTCCGCCGCGCTTTGCGCATTCGCCGAAGACAATCCTATAAATCCGCCGAAGCTCGTGGGCCCGCGCGGGGAAAATTACGACGAATCAAAGACCAATCTCTTTCCCATTCCCGACATTCTCGAACTCCCTGGCGGAAATGGGAGAATCGAAACCGCCCTCGACTGGGAGACTCACGCGCGCCCGTATGTCATAAAACAGCTCGAAGAGCAGATGTACGGCGCCATGCCCCCGCGCCCGGCAAGCCTCGAATTTGAGCTTCTCGAATCCTCCGACGACGCCCTCGGCGGCATCGCGCTGCGCCGCCAGTACGCGGTCAAGTCGGCGGACAAGGGAGGGAAGCGCTCGTTTGGAGCGCTCATCTACATTCCGAAAGGCGCAAAGGGTCCGGTTCCGGCGATAGTGTGCCCGAATTTCTGCGGCAACCACACGGTGACGTCTGAAAAAGAGATAATTATGCCGACGTGCTGGATGCGCAATGCCAATTATCCGACCCTCAAAATAACCGACCATAGGGCGCACGAATCGCAGAGGGGGAAACTATCCGCGCGCTGGCCCATAGCGGAAATACTCGAACGCGGATTCGCCGTAGCCTGTTGGTACTACTGCGAGGTCTATCCCGACAGGGAAAAGGAGGACGGGCGCGAGGGCAGCATATACGAAATATTCGGCGCAGATTCGGGATTTTCCGACGGCCCGGCGACCGTAGCGTGGGCGTGGGGAAATTCGCGCGTCCTCGACCTGCTCGAATCCCTGCCGGAAATCGACGCGGAAAAGGTCGGAGTCACGGGACATTCGCGCCTCGGGCGCACGGCGATACTCACGGCGGCTTACGACAAGCGGTTCTCCCTGGTGCTCGCCAACAATCCCGGGCACATGGGGGCAGCCCTGTCGCGCCGGAGATTCGGAGAATCCGTGAGGCACATAACG
>CAJMOT010000021.1 GCA_905214995.1 uncultured bacterium
TCTTCGGGGCGTCGGCGTTTCTCGTCTCGATAGGGCTGGCGTGCTTCGACCGCAAAAGATACGTCTACGCGGTGGGCGGGGCGTTTTACATCTTCACTCTCCTTTCTTTCGCGATAAAGATTTTCGACCTTCCGCTCAGGATTTTGGCGGGCAAGCTTTCGGCGTTCGCGCTCTCCAAGTTCAACGACAGCGTGCAGCTCTTCATGCTGAAAGGGCAGGAGCCGCAGATTGCCATGAACGTAGGCGGGGCGTCCTACCTCGTGGCGACCGAATGCAACGGCTTCGGGATAATATCATCATGCCTCGTGCTGTCTGCGGTTTTGGCGTTTTTTCGCTCGGACGCCTCTATTATAAAAAAGACCGCGCTAATCGCGCTCTCGGGCGCGCTTGGGTATTTTCTCAACTCAATGCGGATAGTTTCCATTGTGGCGGTCGCGCCCATTGCCGGAAAGGAAAACTATTTCTTCTGGCACGAGGCCTTCGGGTACGCGTTTTTTGCGGCGGCTCTGCTGTTGGTCTTTCAGATTTCAAGACCCCGCAGGGAGGAATGCGACGGAACTCGCGGAAAAACTTCAAAAAGCTACAAAAATGTCTAATTTTTTTTGAAAAAAGAGTTGAATCAAATATTTTCCGCCGTAAAAACGTTTCGATTTTTTATAGGCAAATCTCTTTTTAAACAACCAAGGAGAAAATAATAATGATAGATCCCAAGACAATAAAGAACAAGGCGCTCGTCGCCTGGGTCGAAAAATGGGCAGCCCACACGACTCCCGAGAGCGTCGTATGGTGCGACGGCTCCAAAGAGGAGGCGGACAAGCTTTTCGGCCAGATGATCGAAAAGGGCATGTGCATAAAGCTCAACGAGCAGAAACGCCCCGGATGCTACTATTTCCGCTCCGACCCGCGCGACGTCGCGCGCGTCGAATCGCGCACTTTCATATGTTCCAAGACCAAGGCGGACGCGGGACCGACCAACAACTGGATGGATCCCGTCGAAATGAAGGAAAAGCTCAATGAGCTTTTCAAGGGCTGCATGAAGGGCCGCACGATGTACGTGATTCCTTTCAGCATGGGCCCCATAGGAGGCCCCATCTCGCAGATCGGCGTTGAAATTACGGACTCTCCCTATGTCGTCGTCAACATGCGCATAATGGCGCGCGTCTCCCCCAAGGTTCTCGACATCCTCGGAGCCGACGGCAAGTTCGTGCCCTGCGTGCACTCTGTCGGCAAGCCGATCAACTCGCCCGAAGACGACGTCCTCTGGCCCTGCAATCCCGAAAACACTTACATCACGCACTTCCCCGAAACCCGCGAAATCATCAGCATCGGTTCCGGATACGGCGGCAACGCGCTGTTGGGCAAGAAGTGCCTGAGCCTGCGCATCGCCTCCGTCATGGGCAGGGACGAGGGCTGGATGGCAGAGCACATGCTCATTCTCGGCGTCACCGACCCGCAGGGCAGAAAGACCTACGTGACGGGCGCGTTCCCGAGCGCGTGCGGCAAGACCAATTTCGCCATGCTCATCGCCCCGAAGGAACTTCAGGAAAAGGGCTGGAAGATCACCTGCGTGGGCGACGACATCGCCTGGATAAAGCCCGCCGCCGACGGCAGGCATTACGCCATCAATCCCGAAAACGGCTTCTTTGGCGTCGCTCCGGGCACCAGCATGAAGACCAACCCCAACGCGATGATCTCCTGCTCCAAAGATTCCATCTTCACCAACGTGGCTCTTACGGACGACGGCGACGTCTGGTGGGAAGGCATGACCAAGGAGCCGCCGGCGCACCTCAAGGATTGGCACGGCAACGACTGGACTCCCGAGAGCGGGACTCCCGCGGCGCATCCCAACAGCCGCTTTACGGCTCCCTTGGCAAACTGCCCGTGCCTCGACGAAAACGCCGACAGGCTCGAGGGCGTTCCGATTTCGGCTATCGTCATCGGCGGCCGCAGGCCGAAGGGCATTCCGCTCGTGTTCGAATCCTTCAACTGGACGCACGGCGTGTATCTCGGCGCGATGATGGGTTCCGAGCGCACCGCAGCCGCGGAAGGCAAGGCGGGCGAGCTCCGCTCCGACCCGATGGCAATGCTCCCGTTCGCCGGCTACAACATGGCCGACTACCTCGGGCATCTCGTCAAGATGGGCAAGAACCTCAAGCAGACGCCGCGCTTCTACCACGTCAACTGGTTCCGTCGCGACGCCGACGGCAACTTCATGTGGCCCGGATTCGGCGCGAATGCCCGCGTGCTCGCTTGGATAGTCAACCGCCAGAACGGCTGCGCCAAAGCCCGCGAAACCGCCATCGGCTTCGTTCCGACCTATGAAGATCTCGACTGGGACGGCCTCGACTACTCCAAGGAGACTTTCGAGGAGCTCATGGCCTACGATCCCGCTACGGTATCGGCCCAGCCGCTCTCCGAAGAGCTCTACGAGATGCTCCCGCACTCGCTCAAAGTCGAGCGCGAAGCGCTTCTCGAACGCCTCAGCTAACCGGCGGATAGCGTAAAATTTGCGGGGTTCGCGTTGTGCGGACCCCGCTTTTTTTGCGAAAATTTCCGTCTGCCGATCCTCCATTCCGTTTGCCGGCGCCCGTGCCTTGGCGGTTCGCGTTGCGCAAATCCCGCTTTTGCGAGCGGCGCAGGAAGTTTTTGCGATATGCCGGAAACGCGCGTTTGTCCGATAATTTTCCGCCCGTGAATCCTTCCGAATGTCGGTTCATTTTGGGTTGCGCGAAAAAGCTTTCAAATTCAAATCCGCGTGTTTTCGAACTCAAACCCCATTCCGGTTTTGCGCAACGCCTTTGAAAGTCCAGAAATATTCGCTTACGAATGCGGTATATCTGCTTTAAATTCGTTTAAAGCGGCGGTTTTGCCGGAAACATAATCTGTGGTTTATCCGTTTTTGCTGGATCACGGGCGCATTGTTCGAATGGCATTTTCATGGGGAAGAGCGTTTTTTCTTTGCAGATTTTGTTTGCGCCGGTTCCGGTTTTTTTATCAAGATGGTTGCATTATGAAAAAATTATTCGGAATATTTCTTTTGTCCGCAGCATTGGCTTGCGGCCTGTATGCCGCTCCCGCGCGGGGCACGGCGGACTATTACGTGCAAAATTCCGCCAAATACGAGGGCAAAAATATCAAGGTGTTTGTGACGGGCGTGGAACAGTCGAACAAAGTCGCCCCCGACGGCTACGTCGCCTACGAAGCATATACGGCTTCCGGCAAGATATATTTTATCGTCCCCCAGAAGTCGGCGCAAAAGTTTTTTAATTTTGCGCCAAAGCTGAGCGCAAATTCCAAAAATACCAAGTCGTACAGCGGAATTTTCAAGAAAGTCAAGCTCGGAGACGAGCCGGTTTGGGGAATGCTATTGAAATAGGCGGACCTATTCCGAAGATTTCGTTTTCCTATTGGGCGCACATTCCTGCAAGAGGATGGCGCCCTTTCCGTTTTTGAAAGTTTTTCGTCAAATTCTAAAATTCCGAAATGCGCTGAAACTTGTCGCGCAAAATCCGGCTTTTTGTTTGGGGGAAAAGGCGCAAAAAAACGCCCCGCGGAGGGCGCTGGGCGTTTTTTGTCTTTGAAATGTTTAAAAACTACCGCCTTTTGCGGTATGCGGCGGCGAGGGCGAGGGCGCCGAGAATTGCCGCTACCGCCGCGGGTTCGGGAACGCTCGAGAAGCTGACTTGCAGGATTTTTCCGCCGTCGGAATCAATCCACTGGAAGTCGGCGTATCCGCTCGAGAGGTTCGCCGCTATGAAATCGTCGTCCGCTTCGTCGGAGAATCCGCTTATCATGTCGGCGACTGCGAGGTCGTACCACTCTCCGTTGTCGATGAGGTCGTAAGTATCGATATTGTTGAAATCAACGGTTATCTTGCCGGCGCCGGTTTTGGCGAATTCGCCGTTTATTGCTATTGTTTCGGGAGTCATCATGGCGACCGCCTCGTCGGTGTTGAAGAAGCCGATTGCGCCGCCGTTCCATTCGGCGGATGAGAACGCGGCGTTGCCGATTGCGCCGAATTTGCCGCCGTTTAGAGTGAGTTTGCCGTGCGAGGCTCCGCCCGCCGTGCGCAACAACAGCGTTCCGCTTTGAATTGTGACATAGCCCTTGAAATCGTTGTCGCCGGAGAGCGTCTGCGTCGCGGAGCCGTTCATCACCACGTTTACGGTGTTGTCGAGCGCAATCGAACTTCCGTCGGTTGAGACGAGCGCATTGGTCACCTTGCCGGCGAAAGTCGCGTCGGCGGAATTGGCGAGCACAAGAGTCGAGTTGATTCCCGTGGAAGTGTCTTCCGCGCCGGTTGAGACTGTTGCCGCGCTATTGCTGCCGATGAGCCCGCCTACGGAGTAGAACTGCTCGGCGGAATTTCCCCTGCGGCCAAGGTCGAGGCGCCCGCCATATCCGGAGAAATCGACCAATCCGCGGACTATCGCCTGCGGGTTTTCAAATGTCGTCGCCGCGCCCGAGGTGGCGAGCTGTATGCGCGACTGCTGCTCGAATTTTATTGCGCCTGCGTCTATGGAGCCTACGCCGTCATTGCCAAACCTCAGGCAATTCCAGATGCTGGTGGAAGCGGTTCGCAGATATATTGTTCCTCCGACGGTGAGGGCGGAGTCGCCGTTCTGTCCAATCCATGTCACCACGTTTGTGTCGGTCCATATCAGATCTTCTTTTACCGTCAGATCATATCCGTTTGTTTTTATCATCAGCCAATTATCCCGGGCGCCGGAGATAGTTATGCTTTTGACGGTGACGTCGGATGACAATTGCGGGCTTCCGCCTATTTTATGCCTGTATCCGTCGGTACTGTTGCCATTCGAAAATTCGCTGAAATCGAAATACACGTCGGTATTTTCGTTTGGAACCGCGCCAGGAGTCGCGTATTCGTAGACGGGAACTTGATATGTGACGTCGCCGACTGTGACGTCTTGTAAAGTATAGCCTGTGGCCCAGTTGTAATTGTCGGAGTACTGGGATTTCTCCGCGCTGGAAAAATCCCTTCCGATATCCCAAATATTGGAGCCGTTTACTCTTCCCGAAGGATCGGCGTTGAAATACGAGGTGGCGTCCACCCAGTAGAGCGCGTCGGCTCGGGCGAAAGAGGCCGCCAGAAAAAGGGCGGGGAGGGAGGCGAGGGGCAAATATTTTTTCATTGGATTGGAAAACGGTTTATATTTCGCGTTATCGCAGAATTAAGAAATAGGTCAACCATTTTTATTGAAAATAAAGGAGAATCGGAACGCAGAATATGCGCAAAATAGTTTCCTTATAATCGTAGGGAAAATGACTTGACAAACTCCGCGCAGGCGCGATTATTCGCGGGATTTTTTAATCTACCCAACAATGAAAACCATAATCTCCATATCAACGCTCGCCCTATTTGCGGGCGCCGCGATGGCGGAAGATATAAACTATAACGTGACTGCGGAAACCGGCGAAACCGGAAGCGTCTACGTCGGCGGAACCCTGCTTGCGGACGAGTCCGAAGCTTTCGGATCCGTCAATATAGACATTTCCGGCGGGAAGATCTCCGCCGCCGAAGGCACCTACTGGAAGGACGGCATATTTGCCGGAGCCTCCGAATTCGGGAACGAAAACACTTCGTTTTCCGCCGACCGCGTCGTGATAACGATGAGCGGCGGGGACATAAACAATATCGTAGCCGGAAGCTTTGCGACCGAAAAGGGAAACACCTCCATCGGCTCTGTGGATATCGCCGTCTCCTCCGGCCTCGTCCGCAATTCCGTCGTCGGCGGGAGCATTCTCACTTATAATACAGCGACAAATATGGGACAGGCGGTTTCGCACGTCGGCTCCACAAACATAATTATAAACGGCGACGCCGTCATCGGCGAAAACGTTTCGTCGGCAAAGGACAAGAGCGAAAACAACGACATTATATTCAACAGCGTATACGGCGGCGGCTACACTGTCGGAACCGGAACGCAGAGCTTCGACTCCACGAGCGTATCGGTCGCCGGAAACGCCGTCGTAAACGGCGTCGTAATAGGCGGCTCGCACGCGGGTCCGACCGGCACCGCGTATGTGGGCGACAAGAACGCTTCGGACTTCTCGAAAATCGTCTCCACCGTGTCGATTTCCGAAAACGCCGAGATTCGCGGCGGATACGTTTTCGGCGGAGCCTACCATTCGTGGGGCGACGGGAAAAAATCTTCCGACATATACGGTAGCACTCTCGTATCGGTGACGGGCGGAAAGATTTTCAATTCCGCCTTAAATGCGGGATACGTCTTCGGCGGCGGATATTCCTCCGACGGCAACAACGCAGAGCAGGCGTCCATTTCCAACGTATACGGAAATACCAATGTCGAGATAAGCGGCGGCGAGGTGGACAACGTTTTCGGCGGCATGTACGTCAACGAATTATACGGCTATGGCAGCGCAAAAGGCGAAGTCATGGGCGACGCCAATATAATTGTCACCGGCGGAAAAGTCGCCAACATCTACGGCGGCGGAATGACCGAAAGGGTGACGGGCGAACCCTCGCTTTCGATTTCGACTTCCGTAAACGGCAATGCGAACATAACGGTTGCCGGCACGGAAATATCGGGCGACATCTACGGGGGCGGCTACGGCGCCGATTCCGTCGTCAAAGGCGGCGCCACGGTGACGCTCAACGGGGCGGCTTCGGTTCTGGGCACGGTATACGGCGGAGGCGCAAACGGCGCGACCGTCGAGGGCGCCAAGACCCTCAATATCGGCTCCGCCGATTCCGCGTTTTCGGGCGGCGCCCTCAAAGTCGCGGACTTCTCGCACATCAACGTAAACAGCGGTTCGGCGAAATTTGCCGAATACTCCCAGTCATCGGCGGGCACTCTTATAACGATAGCGCAGAACGCCTCCCTGTCGGTCGTTCTCGGCGCGGACGCTTCCCAGCTCTCCGCGACTACGGTTTCTAACGGCGGATTGCTGTCATTCAAGCGCGGGTCTCTCTCCGACGGGGCGTCGGCCGCATTGGCGGGATATTCCGGCGCGGGCGCGGTTCAGGCGTTTGGCGGAACGTTCTCCGACGGCGTTTTCACCGCGGGCAAAAGCGCCGACGTATCTTCCGGTCCCGTGACGGTGGGCACAGGGGATTCCGACGTAAGCTCTGTTCGCTTCTCCGCGGGCGGGAACAAAAACCTCTCGCTCGACTTCAACATAGCCGGCATGGGCGAGCGGGAAGTCGTCGTAAATTCCATAAGCGAAGTCTCGGACGTTTCCGGAATAGACGGCGAGGTGAAAGCCGCCTACTCGATCGACGCCGACTACGACGGCCAGCTGAGCGTTGTGTTTAGCGCCTACATCGGCGAGGCGGAAGTCGCCAATCTCCTCGCATGGCACAGGGAAGACGGCGGGCAGTGGGAATTGTACGACGCGGAAATCGAATACAAAGACGGCATTGCGAGCTTCATCGCGGACGGGTTCAGCTCTTACGCAATAAGCCAGGTTCCCGAGCCCGCGGCGGTTGCCGCGCTATTCGGCGCGCTCGCATTGGCCGTTGCCGCGGCGCGCAAACGCCGATGATTTGCGGCGCATGCTCCGCCATGTTTCGCTTTTTCAAATTTGCCGGCGGAGAGGCAGATGTCCGCCGCAAAGAAAGGTTTTGCCGCTATTGCGGTTCCGCCGCCAAATTTGGCGTAAAAAAAGCGAACCTCTTTCGAGGTTCGCTTTTTTTACGCTATGCGGGATAGGTTTGTCCCGAACTCCCGCGGGCGGAATTAAGCCGCCTTGCCGCCGCGACGCTATTTTGTGGTGATTTCGTCGTAGAAATCGACGATTTTTCCCCTTCTGTCGGACTCGTTGAATTCTATTGCGCTCTTGGGGTGCCTATTCAGGAAACCGGTCGCCATGTAGGGGTAGTCGAAGCCCCAGCCGAGGGAGGCGCGCATGGGTTCGATATGCTTTTCTATGCACTGCAACAGCGGGCGCAGCCTGTACTTGGGATTGTGCAAAAAGCCTATCAGCAATTCGAGTTGGCAGTTGCCCGCGCCCCTGCCGAGACCCGCGAGGGTGCCGTCAATCATGTTTGCGCCGGCGACGATCGCCTCTATGGTGTTGGCGAAAGCCAGTTGCAGGTTGTTGTGCGCATGTATGCCGATTTCCTTGCCGAATTCGTGGGCGACCCTCATGTATTTTGCCATCATATAGCGGATCTGCTCGCTGTAAAGCGACCCGAAGCTGTCCACGAGGTATATCGCCTCCGCTTCGCTCTGTCCGAGCAGCTCCAAACCCTCGTCGAGTTCGCTCTCTCGGACGGTGGAAACCGCCATGATGTTGACGGTGGTCTCATAGCCCTTGTCCTTCGCGTCCTTTATCATGTCGAGCGCGAGCGGAATCTGGTGGATATAGGTCGCGACCCTCACGAGGTCTATGGGGCTCTTTTCCTTGGGGAGGATGTCGGTTTTGTAGTCGCACTTTTCGGCGTCCGCCATGACCGAAAGCTTGATGTCGCGCTTGTTGTCGCCTATCACGCGGTTTACGTCGTCCTCGTCGCAGAAGCGCCACGGGCCGAATTTATCGGAGGAGAAAATCTTGTGGCTGTTTTTGTAGCCGATCTCCATGTAGTCGATGCCCGCGTCGGCGCAGGCGTCGTAGACGGCGCGAACCTCCCCGTCCGAGAACCTGCTGGAGTTCATGAGCCCGCCGTCGCGTATCGTGCAGTCGAGCACCTTTAAGTCTTTCCTGAAACCGATCCACCTTCCGGAGGATGTCGAGGAACCGTTCATTGTCTTTTGATTCATTGTGTTTCCTTTTCTGCTGAAATTTCGGGCATAAAAAAAACCGGACGCCCTTTTGCGTTCGGTTTTCCATCTTGGCAACAGGCAAAAGCCGCCCAGCCGAACGCTATCTTATAACGCCGGTGTAATAAAAGCAGTAAAACTTTTCGCTGCGCGGATTCATCTGTTATTGTTGCGGATTAGACCCTCTTTTTTTCCGGTTGCAAGAAAAAAATCCTCCTCCTACGAATTTTTTTCGACGAACTTGTAGAAGTCCGCAAAAAGCCCGTCGGCGTCGTTGGGGCCCGGGGCGGCCTCGGGGTGGTACTGCACCGAAAACACGGGATAATCCTTGTGGCGCAGCCCCTCGACGGTGTTGTCGTTGAGGTTTATTTCCGTGACGATTCCGCCGCATTTTTCGACGCTTTCGGCGTCCGCCGCAAACCCGTGGTTTTGGGAGGTTATGGAGACCTTTCCGGTCTCGAGATTCTTCACAGGCTGGTTGCCGCCCCTGTGCCCGAATTTGAGCTTGTAGGTTTTGGCGCCGATGGCGTGCGTTATGACCTGGTGGCCGAGGCATATCCCGAATGTCGGAATTTCCCTTATCAGCTTCGCGACCGCTTTGTGGGCGTAGCCGACGGCGGCGGGGTCGCCGGGGCCGTTGGAGAGGAAAACCCCCTGCGGGGCGAATTCCAAAATCTCCTCGGCGGGAGTCGAAGCCGGAAATACCGTCACGTCGAAGCCGTGGAAGCTCAGGCGGCGAAAAATGGAAGTCTTGGCGCCGTAGTCGATGGCGGCGCATTTGAATAGCGGCTTTGTCCTCTCGAAATTGTAAAGGCTCGTCCCGCTGACGGTGAAGGGTTTGAGCTCCTCTTCGCTCTCGGAAAAGCGGTAGGGCTTTTTGCAGGAGACTTCGCGCACGTAGTCGACCCCGACGAGCCCCTCCCACCCGCGGGCGCGGGCGACGGCCTCTTCGGGGGAAATCCCCTCCGTGGAAAGGCAGGCTTTAAGCGCGCCGGCGTCGCGGATTTTGCGGGTAATCGCGCGCGTGTCCACGCCGCTTATTCCGGGGATTCCTCCGTTTTTCAAATATTCCTGGAGCGGCATTTCGCTCCTCCAGCTGCTCGGAATCGGGCTTATTTCGCGCACGACAAATCCGGAGACTTTTATGCCGTCGGATTCCTCGTCGGCTTTGTTGACGCCGTAGTTGCCGATTTCCGCCGCCGTCATGGTCACTATCTGCCCGAAGTAGGACGGATCCGTAAGGACTTCCTGATACCCCGTCATGGAAGTGTTGAAAACTGCCTCCCCGACGACGGTTTTTTCGGCGCCGAATGCGCGCCCCTTGAAGACGCTGCCGTCTTCCAATGCGAATATTGCCGTGGCTTTTTGACTCATAATTGCGATTTTTACAGGACAATGTAGAATTTCGCCCCTTTTACAAGCCAAATTTGGCGAATGCGCCCGCGGGAAAAGGCGGCGGCCCCCTGCGGGATAGGGCAAGAAACCCACGCGGCGCGGGAATGGGCGGACGGCGGTCTGCGCGGTGGCGCCGCGCGCTATTTTAAAGAGTACGGGACGGCGCGCAGGCGTTGGGATATTTGGCCGACGAAGATATTTGCCCCCGCCGGAGTGTATTTGTCGCCCATCGGGAGGGCGGGGCCGAGTTTCAGCTCGGAGATTAGCGCGGCTATGTCGCTTTCCGCCATAAACCCGAGAAATTCTCCGGTTCTCGAAATCACTATGTCGCCCGCGGCCGGTGAAAACGTGCCGAATACCGATTGCAGCAGCCCCACTTCAAGGCGCGCGTAGGACGGGTTCTTATAGTCGGCCCTGAACGGCGCCTGTCCGTAGTAGAGGTCTTTGGAGTTTACCACCACGCAGTCGGGAAAGCGGAAAAATCCGTCTGCCGGCAGCAGGGGCGAAATTTTCTCCTTTTCTATGAATTCCGCGGGCACCTGTATTGCGAGCAGCCGCGGGTCGTTGGCGAGCGAATAGACGGCGAGGGGATCGAACCTGTACGAATTTCCGGACACGGAAACCGACATTTTCTCGGGCGGAAAATATTGGTTTTGGGTCGGCGCGAGTGCGGTGGAGTCCGCCGCGAACGCGAGCCAATATTTGCCGCCGATTTTGACCGGAACGCTGCGCAGGCGCGTCTGCGTCGCGGAGGGCCCGAGTATGCCCCTGCGCGTGTGCGAAAATGTGACGGAAACGAGCGACGGCTTTATTTTGGAGAATATCTCCGAGGGCGTCTGCGGGCGCAAATCTTTGACTTCTTTCGTGATTTCCCTTTGGGAGGACTCCATTTTTTTCTGCGAGGCGGCGAGCTCGTTTACCCCCGCCGCGAGCTTGTCGGCGTGCACGAGGATTTTCGTCTTTTCGGTTTTTTCGATGTCGACGAGCGCCTGCGCCCTTTTGAGGTTTTCCTCGTAAATCCGGGTTTTGGTGGACGCTACTTCAAGCCTTGTGGCGAGCGCGCTCTTTTCGGCCTCTATCGCCCTGTTTTCAAGTTTGAGGGCTTCGCTTTCCTTTCGCAGCCGCTCGAGGTTTTCCTTGTTGGCCTTGAGCTCCGCCTGCACGCTCTCGAGCTTCATGCGCGCCGCGGCGTCGGTTTCGCGCATGTCGCCCAACTGTTTTTGCAGGTCGATTCTCTCTCTCGCGGATTTTTCGAGCTTCTGGCTCGCGCTCAGTATTTCCCTCTGCAAGGCGGCGTTTCTGGATTCGCTCGCCGAAACGCGCTCTTCGAGCTCGCGGCTCTTTTGGAGTATTCCGATTTTCTCGCGCTCGACGGACTCCTTCGTGAGGCGCATTTCCTCGAGCTGCCTTTCGCGCGCGGCTATGATTTTCCGCTGGCGGTCGGCCTGTTCGAGGCTTTCCCTGGCGGCTTGCGAGAGCTTTTCGACGTCGGATTTGAGCGCCTCGCGCTTTTCGCGCTCGCCATCAAGCGACATTTTCAGCAAATCGACCATTTGGGAGTCGGCGAAATTTTGCGCGACGACGATTTCTTCGCGCCTCTTTTCCTCCTTGCCCGAATCCTTCGTTTGCGAGAAATCCACGATGCTTATGATGCTGAGCACGAGAAAGTCGCAAATTACCACAAGTAAAGATTTGCTCATGTCTGTTCCTCCGTTTTAAACCCCATTTGCAAGACAATCGCAGAATGCCCGCGCAAGTTCAAGAATTTTCGGCGGAGCGGCGGGGGGCGCGGGGACGGGAGTTCGGGCATGGGGGTGGGGCGCGATTTGTGCAAAATATGGCTTGAAGTCGCCGCCCGCAATTTGCGATAATCCCGGACAGTTTCGGCGCCCCGCGTTTGGGCGGCGCCTCGCAAGATTAGCAAACCGCCGAAAATTTCATGTCAGCCAAGAAAAAAACCGAATTCTGCGAGCCCAAGAAGAGGACTTTGTACACAAAGCCCCTGACGGAGCGGCAGATGAAAAAGCTCGACGAATGGCTCGACAAGCACCTGTGGGCGCCCTACAAGGCGGATTATTCGGTTTTCGCGTACAAGGGGCCGGACGTGAACGTGGTTGCCTATTCCTCGGGAAAGCTCGTGGTGCAGGGCAAGGGGACGGAAAGTTTCGTGCAGTTTGTGCTCGAGCCCGAAATCACGGGCGTGGTCGAGATGGGCTATGAGAGCGTTCACCACCCCGAATGGTTCGAGGCGCACGCCGGAATAGACGAGAGCGGCAAGGGCGATCTCTTCGGCCCCCTCGTTTCCGCTTGCGTTGTGGCGGACGGGGACGCCGTGAAAAAGTGGCTCGACGGCGGGCTGAAAGAGTCCAAGAAAGTGGCGAGCGACGCGGCGGCCCTCGAGATGGCGCGCATGGTGAAGTCTGCCAAGGGGGTTGTCGCCAAAGTCTCCTACGCGGGTATGGAAAAGTACAACGCCCTCTATATAAAATTCGGGCGCAACCTCAACAAGCTCTTGGCGTGGATGCACGCGCAGGCGATAAGGAGCGCGCTCGCGGAGCGGCATGTGCCGTGGGGAATGCTCGACCAGTTTACGAAGCAGCCGCTCGTGCAGAGGCAGCTGTCCGCGCCGGATTTCG
This sequence comes from uncultured bacterium, assembly GCA_905214995.1. Lineage (GTDB taxonomy): Bacteria > Verrucomicrobiota > Verrucomicrobiia > Opitutales > Intestinicryptomonadaceae > Merdousia. The sequence goes on from CAJMOT010000021.1 coordinate 12,776, forward strand.
AGCTCAGAATGCGGACGAAAGCCGAGGAGGACCCCGTGGTCGCGGCGGCGTCCATCATCGCCCGCGCCACTTATATATGCCAGATGCGCAAACTCTCCGACGAGTTCGGCGCGCGGCTTTTGAAGGGCTCCGGCGCGGCCGTCAGGGAGCAGGCCGCGGAAATCGTGAGAAAATTCGGCGCGGACGCGCTCAAAAGGTTTGCCAAACTCCACTTTAAGACGGCCGCGGAAGCGGTCGCGGAAGCTAAAAATAACGACACCCAACTATGACGAACTCCACAACAAAAATTATGGCGGCGTTTGCGGCGGCGAGCTTCGCGGCTTCGGCTTTCGCCCAGCCCTACATATCAAAAATAAAACCCCTCGACGGCGAAAAATGGTGGGGAGCCGCGAATTTCTTCGGCCAGAATATGCCATACGGCGACTTCGCCGAAAAAGACATAGCTTCCTCCAACTATTCCAACCAGGCGGATCCGTTTTTCGTGTCCTCGAAGGGCAGGTATATTTGGAGCGACAAGCCCTTCAAATTTTCGGTCAAAAACGGGGAGCTGACCATAATTTCCGACTACGCCGAGCTCAAGCCGGTCGAGGCGGGCAAGACGCTCAAGGAGGCGTTTCTTGCGGCGGCAAAAAAGCATTTTCCCCCGTCGGGAACCATTCCTCCGGAAATATTCTTTTCCGCGCCCCAGTACAACACTTGGATAGAGCTCCAGCGCGACCAGAACCAGAAGGGCATAGAAAAATACGCCGACGACATCGTCAAAAACGGATTCCCGATAGGCGTGTTCATGATAGACGGCGGCTGGCAGAAGTACCAGGGCAATTACGAATTCCGCCCCGAGGCGTTCTCAGATCCCAAGGCGATGTTCGACAAGATAAAATCTATGGGATTTAAGACGATTCTGTGGGTCGCTCCGTTCGTGGCCCCCGACTCCGCCGAGTTCCGCGACCTCAAAAAGAGGGGGCTGCTCACAATGCGCAAGTCGCGCAATTCTCCCGCCATTCTCCATTGGTGGAGCGGGTACAGCGCCGCCTACGACCTCACCAACCCGAAGGCCGCGGACGCGCTCAAAGGGGTCTTGCGCGGCATGCGGAAGAAGTACGGCATGGACGGCTTCAAATTTGACGCGGGAGACACCAAATTCGTGGTCGGCGACTTCAAATTCCACAAGCCCGGCCAAATTCCGGCGGACTACACCCGCGAATGGTCGAAGTTCGCGCTGGACTTTCCCTATAACGAATTTCGCGCGAATGCGGGAATGGCGGGGCAGCCCGTGGTCCTGAGGCTTCAAGACAAGCGCCACACGTGGAAAGATCTGCGCCAGATAATTCCCGACATGCTCGCCGCGGGGCTCGCGGGGTATCCGTATGCATGCCCGGACATGATTGGCGGCGGAGACTACGTTTCATTCCAGCCCGGGGCGGAGCTCGACGAAAAGCTCATAGTGCGCTCCTGCCAGGCGCACGCGCTGATGCCCATGATGCAGTTTTCCGTCGCGCCGTGGAGGGCGCTCTCCAAAGAAAATACGGAAATCTGCCGCAAGTTCGCCGATTTGCACAAACAGTTCGGCCCCTACATTCTGGAGCTGGCGCGGCACGCTTCAAAAACGGGCGAGCCCATCGTCCGCCACATGGAGTACGAATTCCCGAACCAGGGCTTCGAGGAGGTCAAAGACCAGTTTATGCTCGGCTCCAAATATCTCGTCGCCCCCGTGCTCACCGAAGCCGACGAGCGCGAGGTCTCGCTTCCCGCGGGCGAGTGGAAGGACGATCTCGGCAACGTCGTAAAGGGCCCCGCGAAAATCAAGGTGGAGGCTCCCATAGAGCGCCTCCCGTACTTCGAAAAAATCAAATAACGCGACATACATCATGAAAACCAAATCCCTTTTGACTTTTACGGCGGCGGCGTTCGCCTCGGCGGTTTTCGCCGAAACCTACACGTCGGTTATCTCCCCGCTCGACGGCGAAAAGTGGTGGGGGGCCGCCACATTTTTCGGCTCCCACATGCCGTACGAAAATTTCGCGGAAAAGGATCTCGCCAAGAGCAATTATTCGAACCAGTCCGCCCCGCTTTTCGTGTCCTCGAAGGGCAGGTATATTTGGAGCGACAAGCCGTTTAAATTTTCCGCCAAAAACGGCGTCATCACGATAACGAGCGAGTTTGAGAAAATCCAGCCCGTCGCCGCCGGAAAGACTTTGAAAGACGCGTATCTTGCGGCCTCAAAAATCCACTTCGAGCCTTCGGGCGCAATTCCGGAGGACGTGTTTTTCTCGATGCCGCAGTACAACACCTGGATAGAGCTGATGTACAACCAAAATCAGGCGGACGTCGAAAAGTACGCCGACGACGTCATAAAGAACGGCTTTCCCGTCGGCGTGTTCATGGTGGACGACAACTGGCAGAATTATTACGGAAACTTCGACTTCCGCGCCGACAAGTTCCCCGACCCCAAGGCGATGATGGACAGGCTCCACGCCAAGGGCTTTAAAGTTATGTTCTGGATTTGCCCGTTCGTATCCCCCGCTTCCCCGGAGTTCCGCGAGCTCAACAAGGCGGGTTTGCTCTTGAAAGAAAAAGGCAAAAAGGATCCCGCGATGGTCGAGTGGTGGAACGGCATAAGCGCCTGCTACGACCTCACCAATCCCAAAGCGCGCGAGCATTTGAAGGGCAAGCTTGCGGCTATGCGCGAAAAGTACGGCGCCGACGGCTTCAAATTCGACGCGGGCGACAAGGGGGCGGTTTCGGAGGGAATCGAGTTCTTCGAGGGCGCGACGCCCTCCGACTACTGCGAGGCGTGGGCTAAAATGGGGCTCGACTTCCCGTATAACGAATACCGCGCCTGCTGGAAGATGGGCCTCCAGCCGCTCGTTCAGAGGCTTCAGGACAAGCCGTATTCCTGGGAGGGCATAAGGCAGCTCATACCGGACATGCTCGCGGCGGGCCTCATAGGGCATCCGTATACCTGTCCGGACATGATTGGCGGCGGGGAATTCCGCTCGTTCCTCAATCCGGACATGACGCCGATAGACCCCTCCAAAATAGACCAGAAGCTCATAGTGCGCTCCTGTCAGGTTCACGCGCTCATGCCGATGATGCAGTTTTCGGTGGCCCCATGGCGCATACTCGACAAAAAGAACCTCGAAATCTGCCGCAAATTCGCCGACTTGCACAAACGGTTCGGCCCCTATATTCTGGAGCTTGCGCACAACGCCGCCAAGACGGGCGAGCCCATCGTCCGCCATATGGAGTACGAATTTCCGAACCAGGGCTTTGAAAATTCAAAAGACCAGTTTATGCTCGGGCCGAAATATCTCGTCGCGCCCGTCGTGACGCCCGAAGATTCGCGCGAAGTGAAGCTTCCCGCGGGCGAGTGGAAGGACGATCTCGGCAAGGTCTGGAAGGGCGGGCAGACGATTAAAATCGACGTCCCGATAGACAGGCTGCCATATTTCGAAAAGCTCAAATAGCATGTCCAATCCCGCCAAGATAATTCTGCTTGCGGACTTCGACAGGGAGTATCTCGGCGGGCGCAGTTTCGTTTTGGGCATAGACGAGGCGGGGCGCGGCGCGCTTGCGGGCCCCGTGTGCGCGGGGGCGGTCACGGTTTCGGCGGGGCTATATTCCTCCGTAGCCGCGCTGTCGAGCCTGCGGGTTCTCAACGACTCAAAACAGCTTTCGCGCGCGGCCCGGGAATCCGTTTACGGCGAGCTCGAGAAATTGAAGGCGGCTGGGCTGCTCGACTTCGAGGCGGCGTTTGCGGAAGTCGCGGAAATCGAGAAGCTCAACATATTGGCCGCAACCCAAATTGCGATGGCGCGCGCCGCCGGAGCTCTCAACGCGCGCCTCGGTCTGAATTTGGCGCGCGCGGGCGCGGCGGCGACCTTGTTCGGCGAGTCACCGCTCGACATTTCAAAGGCGCAGGTTATCATAGACGGCAGGGAGATGAAAAAATTTCCGTACGCCCACATGCCCGTCGTGAAGGGCGACGCGCGGAGCCTTGCGGTTGCGGCGGCGTCGGTGGTGGCAAAGGTTTCTCGCGACAGGCTGATGGATGCGCTTGCCCCAAAATATCCGCGCTTCGGATTTGAAAAGCACAAAGGCTACGGCACGGCCGCGCACTTGCAGTCGCTCATGCTCTTCGGGCCCACGCCGGAACACCGCAGGAGCTTTCTGAAAAAATTGCGCCCCGACGAATCTTCGGGGATTGCGGAGCAGGGGATTCTCTTCTGAAATTTTCCGCAGCGTGCGGATTGCGCGCGTCAAAAAATTGTTGCGTCAAAAGTCCGCGCCGCCGCCGATTCCCCGAAAAGGGGCGGGCCGAGGGATGCGCCCCGCGGCCCGTTTGTTTTTTCCCGACCCGCAGAATCGGGTCTGTTTTGCCGCGCCGCCGTAAAATTTCCGCGCGGGAGGTTGGGCGTTTTTAAACGCCATTCCGGGAGGCTATTCGATTTCCTCCACCCAGACGTTGCGGAATCTGACGGGGTTTTGATGGTTTTGCAGCGATATCGAAACGGGCTCGTCTTTCAGAGCAAGGGCGCGGTATGCGGAACCGTTGGCGGTGTTTTCGCGCAGCTCGATGTCGCTTTGAATTTTCATGCCGTTGTGGAACACCGTGATGCGCGGGTATTTTTCGATTTTTCCGCCTTTAAAGACGGGCGCGCGGTATTCGATGTCGTAAGTCTGCCACTTTTCGGGCGGAAGCGAGGCGTTGATCTGCGGCGGCATATATTTGTACAGCGCCCCGCATTCGTTCCATACTCCCTCCGCGCCGAACGAATCGAGCACCTGCACCTCAAAGCCGCCGACAAACACGCCCGAGTTGCCCCTTCCTTGTCCGAGCGGCTTGGATCGTTCGTCGGGCGTCATAAACTCGACGTGCAGCCTGAGGCTTTTGAATTTTTTCTTGGTGCGGATGCCGACCCACTGCTCCTTTTTGTCGGAAACTTTTACGGAGCCGTCGCCGACGATTTCCCACTGTATCGGTTTCCCGCTGGCGGATTCCCATTCGTCAAAAGACTTTCCGTCTATCAAAACCGTCGCGCCCTTCGGGGCGCGCATTCCGAGCGTCGGGGATTTTCTGTCGATTTTTTCGAGCTTCATAGGGGCGGATTTTTTGCCGTCCTTTGTGGAGTACGTCGCCTCTCCGACTATTCCGCTTTCGGTTATCGTCCCTTTGAATCCGAGCCATCCGCCGCAGTCGAAGTCTATTTTGCGGGATTTCGCGTCGGCGTCGAATTTTGCGTACGCGGGCGCGCGCCTCCAGAGGTCGGGATATATGCCGACTTTGTATTTGTCGCCCTCGCGGTACACTTGCGCCGCAATCAGCGGATTGTCCTTGAAATGGGCCTCCTTCGCGTCGACCCTGCCGACGTATTCTCCTTCGAGGGATTTTGCGAAGAGCGAAGCCGCGGCCGCCGACGGAAAAAGCGCCAAAATCAGTATTTTTTTAGCATTCATAATTTCGTTCATATCGCGGAAAATAATGCGAAGTCCGCGCCGGCGTTCAACCATATTTTCCGCTCGCGCCGCAACTTTCCCATAGCGGCCCCGCCGCGTCAAACGGCGGCCGGCGGAGCATTCCGCAGACGTTGCAAAAGCCGCAAAAAACGCCGGCATTTTGCAAATAAAAATAATCAAGATTATAAAGGGTTATTTTGGCTGCCAAAATATATGCGCCGCAATCCCGCATAAACAAAGGCTTCCCGCTTGGGAAGCCTTTGTTTGAAAGCGATAGACCGACGGGGATTCGAACCCCGAACCAATTGCTTAAAAGGCAACTGCTCTACCGTTGAGCTATCGGTCCGTCTAAATTAAATAATAAAGTCGCCACTTTACTTTCAGGGCGCGGATTGGCAAGTTTTTTTTCAAGAAATTTCCGCGCCGATTCCGAAATTTGTTGAAGATTTCCCTCCGCGCGCGCATATTTTCAGCATGTCATTCGATGCGCGCTACGGGGTTAGAAGTTCCGAAATAGGGGAGGATTACAGGCTGAAAGAGTCTGGAGCGGCGTACTTTTTTCAAGAGTGCGCTGCGGAGTATTTCGCCTCCAAAGGCTTTGCCGGATACGACATGGCGCGCCGCGGTTTGACGTGGCTCATGGGGGGAATCGAGGCGAGGTTTTCCGCGCCGATGCCGTTTTGGCGCGAGCCCGTTTACGTCCGCGTCTGGATTCGCGGCGGGAGCGCGGCGCGCATGTACGCGGATTTCGAGATGGCGGGCGGGGACGGCCGCGCCTTTGCGCTCGGAGAGGCGTCCTACATCGCCGCCGAGATAGAGGGCAGGAAGCCGCTGAAAATTGCCGAATTTCTCTCCGCATTTGAAACCGACCCCCGCCGCGCCCTCGGCGGATTCGAAGGGATATTCGACGTTTGCGGAAAAATTCCCTCCGCCCCATACCCTCCCGTATCGCGAAAAGTCCGCTCGGACGACATCGACTTCAATTCGCACCTGACGAACGTAAAATACCTTCCGCGCGCTATTGAGGCGCTGCCGGACGAATTTATCGCGCGGCGGAGGCTGGCGGGCTATGCCGTAAAATTCAGGCGCGAGGCGCGCCTCGGGGAAACAGTCGAGTCTTTCGCGCGCGCTTCGGGAAATTGCGCCCTGCACGAGCTGTCGGTCGGGGGGCGACCGGCGGCGTCCGCAGCGACCCTTTGGGAGCCGCGCGGCTGACGAAATTTTGCCTTCTTCCGATATCCGCGGTTTGCGGCGTCCGGAGAAACGGCGGCCTAAGCGAACACCACGGGCAGCGCCAGTCCGAACAGGTTCAAGCACGCGCACGAGACGAGAGCGGCCGCAACGTCGTCGGCGACGCAGCCGAGTCCGCCCTCAAAGTCCTGCATCTTGTTTATGAAAAGCGGCTTTGAGATGTCGAAAAATCTGAATAGCGCGAATCCCAGAAGTATCCCCCACGCGCTGTACTCCGAATGGAATACCGGCAGAAAGCAAAACGGTATGGCGCAAAATTCGTCGAGAACTATGCAGCCAGGGTCGCGCATTTTGAGAAAGCGCTCCGCGCAATCGCATATGCCTACGCTTATGTATGCCAGCAGAACGGAGAACACAATGTACCTGCCAAGCCCCATTCCCGCGAAGAGAGCCGCGTAAAACGCCACGCCCGCCGCGCTTCCCCACGTCCCGGGCGCGTTGAGGGAGCCGAGCCCCCAGAGCGTCGCGCAGGACGCCGAGAATTTTTTGGGCAGGGCAGCCGCCCACGGGTAGAGCCTTCTTCTTGCGGAATACATAGTCTTGCCTTTCGCGGAATTGCCGGTTTTTGAAAAGCTATTCTTTCAACAGGTATGAATACCTCGAGCCGTACATTGCGCCCGACCACGCGGAGAGAATTGTGGAGAGCGCGAGCGTTGCCATCGCCGAGAAAAACACTACCCCGCGCAGGATTGAATCGCCCGCCGAAAAGTCGGCGTCGAGCGCCCTTGCGCAAATGACCGCCCCGAGCGAATACATCTGAAACCCCGCCTTGTATTTGCCCATCCTCTCGGCGGCGAGCACTATGCCCTTGCTTGCGGCAAGCATTCTTACGCCGCTTACAAAAAATTCCCGCGACATTGAAATTACCGCGCAGAAGAGCGCGAGACCCGTCCACTCGCCGAACATTCCGAGCGCAAAGAGCGTCAGGAATGCGGTTGAGACCATGATTTTGTCGCTGAGCGCGTCCATGAATTTCCCAAAAGTCGTCACGATATTCCGGCGGCGCGCCAAATAGCCGTCGAACCAGTCGGTCGCGCCCGCGGCGCAGTAGACGATAAATGCCGCGGTTGCGGCGAACCTGAACGGCGCGCAGAGCAGAACCGCCGTCAAGAATGCGAGCAACACGCGCAGGGTCGTCAAAAAATTGGGAGTGTTCATTGCCAAAAAAGTATTGCCACTATTTCCCATTTAACAAGACTTTTCGATTGGGCGTTTTTTTCGCCCGCCCACACGGATACTCCAATAGAAAAATGCAAAAAAATAAAAAAATAGCGGTCTACCCCGGAACGTTCGACCCGGTCACAAACGGACATCTCGACGTCCTGCACAGGGCCCTAAGGCTCTTTGACGAGGTCGTCGTTGCCGTGGCCAGAAATGCCGGCAAGGGGCCGCTTCTCGACTTTCAGACGCGCCGCAGGCTTTTTGAGGAAAATCTCTCGGGAATTGCCGGCGCGCGCGTAGAGGCGTTCGACGGGCTTACTGTGGACTTCGTGCGCGGCCTCGGCGCATGCGCCATAATCCGCGGCCTTCGCGCCGTCTCGGACTTTGAATTTGAATTTCAGATGGCGCAGATGAACCGCCATCTCGATTCCGCCGTGGAGACGATTTTTCTCATGCCCTCCCACAAATATTTTTATCTGAGCTCCACCCTCATAAAGCAGGTCGCCTGCTACGACCCCGCAAGAATCGCCGAGTTCGTCCCCCCGAACGTCATGGATGCGCTGTCGGTTCGCTGATTCTGCGTATGGCCCGGTCGGGCGCCGGAGATGCCGGCCCCGCGCATAATCTTTCCGCGCGCCTGCCGTCCGGCGGCGGAATTTAAAATGGCGCATTGCGGGGGCAATTCCCGCAAGCCGTTTTCCGCCCGTTAATGGGGCCCATTCTGATGCGCGAAACGGGGCAGTGCGGGGTGCCGCCGGCGTTTTGCCTTTGAGAACTCCGCGGATAGTGCGCGCCGGCGGAAGAAATCGGGATTTTCTCAATGCGAATCCGCCTGCGCTCCCGCGCCGTTCGCCAGATTTTCGGCTATTTGAACGGCATTCAGCGCCGCGCCCTTCCAGAGCTGGTCGCCCGCCACCCAGAAGGAGAGTCCGTTTTCAAACGCCAAATCCCTGCGGATTCTGCCGACGCCGCACTTTTCTTTGCCCTGGTATTTGAGGGGCATCGGATACTTCTTTTGGGAGACGTCGTCGTCGAGTTCGGCGCCCGGGAATGCGGCTATGGCTTCGCGCGCCCTCTCGACGGAAACCGGCTTCTCAAATTCCGCGTTTATCGCGACGCTGTGCGCCCTCATGACGGGCACGCGCACGCAGGTGGTGGAGCACGCGAGGTTCGGGAGGCCCATAATCTTGCGCGTCTCGTTTAACATCTTCATTTCCTCTTTGGTGTAGCCGTTTTCGAGGAATGCGTCCACGTGCGGAATTGCGTTGAAGGCGATCTGGTAGGGATAGACCGAAACGGTCATTTCCCCGCCTTCGGCAAAAGCCTTTACTTGGTTTTTAAGCTCCTCCATTGCGGCGACTCCGGTTCCGGAGACCGCCTGGTAGGTTGCCGCAAAAAACCTTTTCAATCCGAACTCGCGGTGGAGCGGGCAGAGGGCCATAAGGGAAATCGCCGTGGTGCAGTTGGGATTGGCGATTATGTTCTTATGGCCGCGCAGCGCGTCGGGGTTGACTTCCGGAACGACGAGCGGCACGTCGGGGTCCATGCGGAAAGCGGAGCTGTTGTCTATTGCGACGCATCCGCGCTTTGCGGCTTCGGGAACGAGAATCTTCGAGACCCCCGCACCCGCGGAAAAAATGGCGATATCCAGATTTTCAAAGCTTTCGGGTTTTGCCTCCTCCACGGCAAATGTTTGGGTGCCGTGAGAAATTTTCTTGCCCGCGCTCCTCGAGGATGCCAAAAGTGTCAACGAGGACATCGGGAAGCTTCTCGCAAAAAGCAGCCCTATGAGTTCCTGGCCGACCGCGCCGGTCGCGCCCACTATGCCTACTCTGTATTTTTTATTCATGGATGATTTGCCGAAAAAAATCGTAAGCGTTTGTAATGAATTAAAAGTCCGGCCCACGCAACATTTAATTTACGTGTCGATAGCCCGCCAGCGGCTCTATCTGTTCGGCGGCGGAAAACTCGAGAGGGAGTACGCGGCTTCGACTTCCCGCAATCCGCCGAGCTGCGTCGAGGGATCGCTGGGCACCCCCACCGGACTGCATAAAATCGACGGCAAGATAGGCGCGGGGGAGCCATTGGGGACTGTGTTCAGGGGCAGAAAGCCCTGCGGAACCGTCGGCGAACAGCCTCCGGAAGAGCGCGAAAAAAACCTGATCACAACCCGCATAATGCGCCTGAGGGGGCTTGAAGAAGGCAAAAACAGCGGCGGAAACCTCGACACCTATGCGCGCTTTGTCTACATACACGGAACAAACCGCGAGGACAGGCTCGGAATCCCCGACAGCCACGGCTGCGTCCTGCTCTCAAATTCCGGCGTGGCGGAACTTTTTGACCTTGTAGAGGACAATTCAATAGTATTTATTTCGGAAGATTGAGGGTGGTGGATACGATATGCCGATGCAAAGCGTTCTAATAGTTGACGACGAAAAACACACGCGCGACGGGCTCGTCGCGGCGCTTTCGGACGATTACGACGTGCTCGCGGCCTCCAATGCCGACGAAGCCGTGCGGCTGCTCGACGCCGAAGAGTTCGACGCCGTGATCACCGACTTGCGCATGGCGGGCAAATCCGGATTAAGCGTCATAGACAAGGCGATTTCCCTGTCCTCCAAGCCTGCGTGCATAATGCTCACCGCCTACGGAAACGTGGAAACCGCGGTCGAGGCTATGAAGCGCGGGGCGGCGGACTTCCTTTCAAAGCCCGTGGACGTGGACAGGCTCGAAAAGGTTTTGGCGGAGGCGCTGAAAAAGCGCGAAGAAAAGAGGCTCGAGGAAAAGCGGGAGCTCGCCGAGCGCGTCGAGAGCGCGCGGAGGGCAAAAAAGCACGCCGCGTCCGCGGCGGTCGCTGGCGGGCATTTCGAGCTCGGCGACATCATAGCGAACAGCCCGAAGATGAGGGAGGTCGTCGACCGAGCCGCCCAGGTTGCGCACTCTAAGGCGACCGTAACCTTGACCGGAGAGACCGGCACGGGCAAGGAGCTCATCGCAAATCTCATCCACGCCTCCTCGCCGCGCGCCGACAAGCCGTTCGTGCCGGTGCACTGCGCGGCGATTCCCTCCAATCTGCTCGAAAGCGAGCTTTTCGGGTACGAAAAAGGCGCTTTCACGGGCGCGGTAAACCGCAGGATCGGCAGGTTTGAGGCCGCCGACGGCGGAACTATATTCCTCGACGAAATCGGGGAAATCGACGCCGCAACGCAAGTTAAACTATTGCGGTTTCTCGAGACGAAAACCCTTGAGAGAATCGGCGGCAACGAGAGCATACGGGTGGACGTGCGCATAGTTTGCGCAACCAACAGGGATTTGAAAGGGCTCGCCGAGAGCGGGGATTTCCGCGCCGACTTGTATTACAGGCTGAACGTCGTCGAAATAAAAATCCCCCCGCTGCGGGAGCATCCGCAGGATATTCCGAGCCTCTTGGAGGCGTATTCGGACTATTTCGCCAAAGAGAACTCGGCGGATCCCGTAAAATTTTCCGCCGCCGCTATCGACGCCCTGAAAAAATATCCGTGGCCCGGCAACATAAGGGAGCTGCGAAATTTCTGCGAGAATGCGGCGGTCATGAGCCCCTCGCGCGAGATAGGCATTGCGGATCTCGACGACAGGTTCAAAAATCCCGCGCCTTTCCCCGCGGCTCCCAAACCGTCCGCGGGCGTTCCGGAACTTCCGATGCCGACCAAGCGCGAGAGCGAGGACGCCCTTATAAGGCGCGCGCTCGAAGCCGCCGGAGGCAACAAGAGCAGGGCGGCGGAAATACTCGGCATCAGCAGGCGCACGCTCTACCGCAAACTGTCCCCGCGCTCCGGCGACATTTGAAATCCCGAAAGCGAAACGGGCGCGAAAGTTTTTTCTTTCGCGCCCGTTT
>CAJMOT010000022.1 GCA_905214995.1 uncultured bacterium
CCCGCCGGCGTTCCCTCCGGCGCGCCGGAAGCGCGGGAGCCCGCCGCGGAATCCGACGCCGAGAGCGTCGACGCCCTGCGCGCCAAGCTCGATGAGGCCGTGCGCGAGGAGAGGTACGAGGACGCCGCAAAATTGCGCGACCGCATAAATTCGCTTTCCAAATGAACGAAACCCCCGAAAAGCGCCGCCCCAATTCCGCGATTTTCATTAGCACCCGCGTGAGGCTCGCGCGCAATCTCGCGGGGCGGAAGTTCGTCAACTCGCTTTCGTTCGAGGAGCTTTCCGACGTGCTCGACTTTTGCGAGGGCGCGCTTTCTGGCGTGCGCAGGCTTTGCGACGGCAGGTTTTTCAGAATGGGCGAAATTCCCGAGGCGGAAAGGGAAATGCTCGTGGAGGACAGGCTCGCCAGCCGCGAGCTCGCCGAAAACTGCCGCGCGAGGGGGCTTTGCGTTTCGGCGGACAGGTCGTGCGCGGTCATGGTCAACGAGGAGGACCACTTGCGCATACAGGCTTTCGCGGGAGGGCTGAATTTGGCGGGCGCGCTGCGGGCGGCAAATTCCGTGGACGACGGCTTCGAGAAAACCGTAAAGTACGCTTTCTCTCCGGCATTCGGGTATCTCACGGCGTGCCCCACCAACGCGGGAACGGGGTTGCGCGCGTCGGTGATGATGCACCTGCCGGCGCTCGCGCTCTCGGATCTGATGGACAAGGTTGTGCGCGGGCTCGGACAGCTCGGAATCTGCGTTAGGGGAGCGTCGGGAGAGGGCAGCGACTCCTACGGGTCGTTCTTCCAAATCTCCAACCAGCAGACGCTCGGGCTTTCGGAGTCGGACATAATCAAAAAAATATCGAAATTCGTGAAGAAAGTCGCGGAATTCGAGATAAACGCGCGCGCGAAGCTCTCCGCGGAGACCCCCCTCGTGCTCGAGGACAAATTCGCCCGCGCAAAGGCGACGCTTGCCTCGTGCAGGCTCATAGACACGGCGGAGGCGGTGTCCGCGCTATCGCACATCAGGCTAATGGCGGACATGAGCTCCTCCCCGAAGGCTGACGGCGTGATAAAGGCGGTTGACGAGGCGGCCGCGGCTTCTATGCCCCGCCGCCTGTCGGCGCGCTTCGGGGTAGCCGGCGCGGATTCCGGAACGCGCGACGAGCTCCGGGCCGCCATGCTCAACGAGTTCGCCAAAAATCTGCCCGAGCTTTGACCGCAGACGGCGATTTGCATTAAACCGCGGCGAAAAACTCCGATACTTTTCAAAGGCAAAAATCCGCCGCAATATTATACATGCAAGCCGGCGGAGGAAGGAAAACACACGCAATGCAACAATTCACACCCAGAGCCCAGCAAGTGCTGGCGTTGGCGCGCAAAGAGGCGCAAAATTTCAGGCACAACTACATCGGCACCGAACACATACTGCTCGGGATAATCAAGCTCGGGCAGGGGGTGGCGGTGAACGTCCTGCGCAAAATGGGCGTCAACCTCGAAAACGCGAGCGCGGAAATCGAGCGCATAGTGGGCAAGGGCGCGGGCGCGGAAAACGCGGCCGACATCCAGCAGACCCAGCGCGTCAAGAAAGTCCTCGCGTTCGCCTCTTACGAGGCTACCCAGCTTCACCACAACTACATCGGCACCGAGCACATACTCCTCGGCCTCTTGCGCGAGGGCGAGGGGGTTGCCGCCACAGTGCTGCGCGAGCTCGGCATAGACATAAACGGCTGCCGCAACCAGATTCTCGCGGAGCTCGACCCGAATTTCGTGGGCGACTTCCCGGAGCAGCAGCCCCAAGAACAGGGCGCGCCGCAGGAGAGGGCGGAGGGCCGCCAGGCGAGCGCGCTGAAAGCTTTCGGCCGCGACCTCACAGAGCTGGCGCGCGCCGACAAGCTCGACCCCGTCGTCGGCAGGGCCAACGAAATAATGCGGGTCGTCCAAATCCTCTGCCGCAGGACGAAAAACAACCCCGTCCTCGTGGGCGAGGCGGGCGTCGGCAAGACCGCCATCGTCGAGGGGCTCGCGCGCGAAATAGCCTCGGGCGAAGTTCCGGAGCTTCTGGCCAACAAGCGCGTCATATCGCTCGACATCGCGCTGATGGTGGCGGGCACCAAGTACCGCGGCCAGTTTGAAGAGCGCATAAAGGCGGTCATGGACGAAATCGAAAAGGCGGGGGACGTCATACTCTTCATAGACGAGCTCCACACCATCGTCGGCGCGGGGGCGGCGGAGGGCGCGATGGACGCCTCCAACATTTTCAAGCCGGCCCTTTCGCGCGGCGCGCTCCAGTGCATAGGCGCGACCACCGTGGCGGAGTACCGCAAGTTTATCGAAAAGGACGCCGCGCTCGACCGCAGGTTCCAGAGCGTCAAGGTTGACGAGCCGAGCTCGGAGGACGCGGTTAAAATCCTCCGCGGCCTGCGCCCAAACTATGAAAAGCACCACCACTGCCGCTATTCGGACGCCGCCCTTGAAAGCGCCGTAAAGCTTTCCGAACGCTACATAACAAGCCGCTTCCTGCCGGACAAGGCCATCGACGTGATCGACGAGGCCGGCAGCCGCGCGCGCATAAGGCTGATGGAGCGCCCCGCCGAGGTCAACGAGCTGGCGGAGCGGATAAACTCCGTGCGCCAGAGCAAGGAAGACGCCATACGCGACCAGCGCTTCGAGGAGGCCGCCGCGTTGCGCGACACCGAAAAATCCCTCTCCGCGCGCAGGGAGGACGTCGTGAAGGCTTGGAAAAAGTCTCTCGAAGACAAAGTAGTGGATGTGGGAGAAGACGACATTTTCGCCGTCGTGTCGTCGTGGACGGGCGTGCCGCTTTCGAGAATGGAGGCCGAAGAGAGCAAAAAGCTTTTGGGGCTCGAGGCGTACCTGCGCAAGCATGTCGTCGGTCAGGACGAGGCAACCTCCGTCATCGCCCGCGCCCTGCGCCGCTCGAGAGCCGCCCTCAAAGACCCGAAGCGGCCGATAGGCTCTTTCCTCTTCCTCGGGCCCACGGGCGTCGGCAAGACGTATCTCGCAAAAATGCTCGCCGAGCAGATGTTCGGCAAGCAGGAGGCCCTCATCCAGATAGACATGTCCGAGTACATGGAAAAGTATTCGGTATCGCGGCTCATAGGCTCGCCGCCAGGATACGTCGGCCACGAGGACGGCGGGCAGCTCACCGAGCAGGTCCGCAGGAGGCCGTACAGCGTCATACTCTTCGACGAAATCGAAAAGGCGCATCCGGACGTCGCGCAGCTTCTGCTGCAAGTTCTCGAGGACGGCAGGCTGACAGACAGCCTCGGGCGCACAGTGGACTTCCGCAACACGATCATAATCCTCACGAGCAACGTCGGGGCGCACATCTTGCAGAAAAACCCGTCTATGGGCTTTTCCGCGGGCGCCGGCGCCGAGGGAGACTACGAGCTCCTGAAATCGAGGGTTATGGAGGAGATGAAAAAGTCCTTCCGCCCCGAATTCCTCAACCGCATAAACGACATAGTGCTCTTCCGGAGCCTCACCAAGGACAATATGCGCGCGATAGTTTCGCTCGAGCTCGACAAGCTCCGCGCGCGGCTTGCCGAGCGGGGGCTCTCGATGGCGGTTTCCGCGGAGGCGGAGGATTTCCTGATCTCCAAAGGCTGGGACGAAAAGTACGGCGCGCGCCCACTCAAACGCGCGATAGAGCGCGAATTGGAGGACAATATCGCCGAGGAGATTCTGCGCGGCTCCATCGTGGACGGCGGCGGGGAAATAAAGGTCGATCTGGCAAGCGGCGGCGGGCGCCTCGAATTTTCACAGAAAAAGGGAGGGCCGGCGGCATCGTCGCCTGCGCGCGGCACAAAGCGCAAAAATGTGTAAAAGGCATTCCATTCAAAAGCGGACCGCGCGGTTCGCTTTTTTTGCGCTCTCTTTGAGCGGTATGGCGGGGCGCGGAGCGGTGAGATAGGCGCGGCGCCGCCGCCGCGGCAGGCTAAACTTCAAACTCCTTTGAGGCCTTTATCCTGATTCTCACGTAATCCGCAAACCATTTGCCGCCCCGCTTTAATTTGCCTTCGAGCTCCCGCGCGGCCTCTTCCATTATTTCGTCCGCCTCCCGCGCGGGGATTCCCTCAAAGGGAACTTTGTCGAACATTCTTATCCAGTTGGCGAGGCCGTCTTCGCCTGTCTGTTCAGTGGGCCTGTCGAAGAGCGAGGCGAATTCGACTTTGAATCCCGCCCTTTCGAGCAGAGGGGCGTATTCTCCTATCGACGGGAAATAGAACGGGCATTCGTATTCGAGCCCCCTCTTGGCGAAGATCTTTTTGAGGGCGGCGTGGATGGCGCCGTTGTTTCCCTTTCCGCCGAATTCGCACGCCAGGACTCCGCCGGGCCTTAGGGCGCGGTTTACGCGCGAGAGCAGCAGGGGGTGGTCTTTTGCGTCTATCCAATGGAATACCGCGTTTGAAAACACGGCGTCGGCGGGCGGATTTGCCGAAAATTCGAGGGCGTCCGCCCTTTCAAACGGCAGATTCGGATGCGTTTTCTTCGCCGAGGCTATCATTTCCGCCGACGCGTCTATCCCCAGGACATCCGCGCCCATATCGGCGAGCTTTTGAGTCAGCGAGCCGTTTCCGCACCCGAGATCGATTACGCGGTCGCCCGTTTTGAGGCTCAAAAGCCCCAAAACGGCTTCTCCGTATTCGGGCACGAAAGAAAAATTTTTGCGGTAAAGTTCGGCGTCCCAATTTATATTCATACATAATACTTTAATAGGTATACAGTTATGATGCAAGCCCAAAATTTAAAAATTTTCCCCCTCCCCCGAATTTTCTTAAAGCTCGCTAATATATTGAAAATCGTTGATATAAGTCTACTAATTTTATCCCGAATGAAAGTAAGGGTAAAAATAACCTCCATTTTGAACCGAAATTCGGAGACAACCTCTTTCCTCGTTTTCGGCAAAAGGGTAGTCTTGCGAAATTCCGATTTCAAGTTCGGCAAAAAGAACTCGATAATAATCGAGCGCGACATCGCCTCCCGAAACGGCTTGCGCTGGAAGCTGTTATTCCACTTCCCGCCGCGCATAGTCCCCGTATTTAACCAAGTGTGCATTGATGAGCTTAGATTCAGATCAGAAGAGGGCTGTTGAAAAGCTTTCGCGCCTGAGGGCGGGCGCGCTTTTCATGAAAATGGGCAGCGGAAAGACGAAAGTCGCCTGCGATCTCGTGCGCCGGAAGCTCGACTGCGTGGACGCCGTAATATGGATCGCCCCCGCCTCCCTCGCCCATTCGGAAAAATACATAGGAGAAGTGAAGCGGTGGAGCCGCGGATTTTTCAAAAAAATCTCCTTTTTTACCATAGAGGGGATTTCGATGAGCGATTCCAAGTATATGGAAATGCGCAAACTCGCCGAGACGCGCAGAAATTTCTGCGTGGTCGACGAGAGCATTTTCATAAAAAACATCCGCGCCCTGAGGACAAAGCGCCTCGTGACGGATTACAAGCTCTTCGATTTCAGGCTGATTCTGAACGGAACTCCCATAACCAAAAGCCTTCTGGATCTCTATTCGCAAATATCGTTTTTGTCGCCCAACATACTGAAGATGACCGAAAGGCAGTTCGCCGACAACTTTTTGGTCTACTTTTTCGACGGGGTCGATCCCTTCCCGTGGCGGCGGTGGTCGAAGCCGGCGAATGTCGAGGCGCTCATAGAGATAATACGCCCCTACATTTTCAATTCCAGCTTCGATTCAAAGTGCGGCGTGAGGGTTGTGGACAAGATATTCAGGCTCAGCGCGGACGAGAGGCGCAGGTATTCGAGATTCAAGGACGCCTTTTTGAGGGGCAAGCTCTACGTCTGCTTCTTCACCGTGGCGCAGAAGTTCCAGATGGCGTACACCACCGCTTGCGCGGAAAAATACCGCGCGGCGGTCAAGATAGTGGAGGAAATACTGGCAAAGGGCGAAAAGGTCGTCATATTCGTAAAGTACGTGTCGGAGGCGCTTCTGTTGCGCGCGGCGTTTGGCGGACTGCTCTATACGGGCAAATGCAAGGACGACCTATCGCGATTTGAAAGGGACGAAAACGTGCTTATATGTACTTATGGTGTGGGAAGCGTAGGTTTAAACTTGCAATGCGCCAATAATCTCATTTATTATTCTCAAACATTTGATTTTAAAGAAAAGGAACAGGCGAAATATCGCGTATACAGAACCGGGCAAACAAGATGCGTTAATATTTATAATTTATGGGTTGATACGCGGCTTGAAGACATTATAAGGCACAACTTATCCAAAAAACACAATCTTCTGAAAAGTTTGGAGCGCGTAATCAGCGCGGAGGAGGCTAGGACGCTTTGAAAAGATACCTGAATAAAAACGTATACGAGGCCGCGAAAGAGCGGACTGCATTCATATTTAAAAACTTTGAGCGCATATACGTGTCGTTTTCCGGCGGCAAAGACAGCTCCGTCCTCATGAATATCGCCCTTGACTACATGCGCGCTCACAAGATAAAGAAAAAATTGGGCGTCTTGTTCTTGGATTTGGAGGGCCAGTATAGCATAACGATAGACTATGTGCGCGAGATGCTCACAGAAAACGCCGATCTGCTTGAACCCTATTGGATCTGCCTTCCGCTCACCCTGCGCAACGCCGTCAGCGTCTTCCAGCCGTTTTGGACGTGCTGGGATTTGGAAAACAGGGACAAATGGGTGCGCGAATACCCCGACGGCCCGGGCGTGATTACCGAGGCGAACAATCCGTTCCCGTTTTTCAAGTACCAGATGGAATTTGAGGAGTTCGTCCCCGAGTTCGGCAAGTGGTACGCGAATGGCAAAAAAACGGCGTGCCTCGTCGGAATACGCTCCGACGAGAGCCTGAACCGTTACAGGACCATAAAAAATTTCACGAAGGGAATGCTTAGCGGGAAAAATTGGACGACAAAAATATCCAAATGCCTCTACAACGCCTATCCGATATACGATTGGAATGTCCGCGACGTGTGGGTCGGGAACGCGAAATGCGGATGGAAGTACAACAGGCTTTACGATTTGTTTTACAAGGCGGGCGTGCCGCTCGCGTCCCAGCGGATATGCCAGCCGTACGGCGACGACCAGCGCATAGGCCTCAACCTCTACCGCGTGATAGAGCCCGCGACGTGGGCGAGGGTCGTCAACCGCGTAAGCGGCGCGAATTTCGGCAACATATACAGCGGCAACAGGATCCTCGGGTACCGCAAGGTGAGGCTGCCCAAGGGGCACACTTGGAAGAGCTACTGCAAATTGCTTCTCGCAACGCTTCCGGCTCCGATGGCGGAGCATTACGTAAAAAAGTTCAAGCGTTTCATGCTGTGGTGGTACCGCAACGGATCTCCGGTGGACGACGAAAGCCTGAAAGACCTTCCGAAAGAGGCCGTGAAAACCGGCAAAAAGTCGCCCTATTTCGAGACGATAGTCAGGTACAAAAAAATTCCGGACTGTCTCGACAACGGCCTCGAACAAAAAAAGTGCGCCCCGACTTGGAGGAGAATGTGCGCGTGCATTCTCAAAAACGACTACCTGTGCTCGGGGCTGAGCTTTTCGCAGACTAAGCGCCAGCAGGCGCGCATGAGGGAACTGATGGAGAAATATAGAAGCTTATGAAAAACTCGTATTTGAGCCCGGTCTACAACGTAAAGGCCATTCCGATTGAAAAAATACAGGCAAACGCCTACAACCCCAACAAGGTGGCGCCTCCCGAAATGAAGCTTTTGTACCTCTCCATAAAAGAGGACGGATACACGCAGCCGGTGGTGTGCTACTACATCGCGGACAAGGATATTTACGAGGTCGTCGACGGCTTCCACAGGTATCTTGTGATGAAGACCTGCAAAGACATCTACGAGCGCGAAAAGGGCAGGCTTCCGGTGGCGGTGATAGACAAGCCGCTCGGCGAGCGCATAGCCTCCACCATCAGGCACAACAGGGCGCGGGGATCGCACGACGTGGACTTGATGAGCAACATAGTCGCGGAGCTGACGGAGCTCGGCAAGTCCAACGCATGGATATCCAAGCACCTCGGAATGAGCGCCGACGAAGTCCTGCGTTTAAAGCAGATTACGGGGCTCGCCGCGCTATTCAAAGACGACGAGTTTTCAAAAGCATGGGAATAGGCGTTGCGGAGCGCTCGGCCGGTTGCGAATCCGCGCCGCGGGGTGCTATTGCGCATTGCCAATTTCGGAAGAGGCTATCCCCAAAAGCCGATGCCGCTTTTCCGCAGATTCTTCGGGCTTTCCATTGCGGCATTCGCCGCATATTGCGCGCGCCGCGTCCAAATGCAAGCCGCCATTTTCGCTTGCATGATTCGCGCCCTGCGAATTTTATTATGGTTGGGAAGAACGGGCGAAAATTAAATTTGCCTATTGGAACCCGGCAATCGCGGCCGTAAACGGGCGTCCTCACGCATTTTTCGCATTCCGCTCCGAAAGCGTTTGCCATGTCATTCGGACTCTTTCACTTCCACCTTTATCGTGGGCCTGCCGGTGCGGAGGGAGTCCGGAACGCGCAATAGGTCGAACTGCTTCCCTATATCGTCGTCCACCGTCTCCACCGCGCGCAGCTCTCCGCGGCCCGTTTGCTGCGGGATTGCGGCAGGACGCCTCTGCGCGGGCGCCATGGGGCTTTGCGCCGGCGTGAAATTTGCGGGTACCGCGCGCGCCGCCGAGGGCGTGTCTTCCGCTGGCGGCGCCGCTGTCACAGAGTTTCCGAGCCTGGCTTTTTTTACGAAAACTCTCCCCCTGTCGATATTCCGGTTTGGGGAGAGGAAATCCCAGAAAGATCCGTCGTTTTCGCGCAGCTTGCCGCCAGCCTTGGAAATCGTTATGCCGGGCTCGTCGGAGCGGGATTCGCGAAAATAGAATTTGTTGATTTCGCGCATGGACATCTCCATGAGTTCGGCGTACTGGTCGCGGAGAAATTCCTGATACTTGGTGTCGCGCTTGTTGACGTCGATTTTCCCGAGGTATTTTTTCGAAAGATTCCTGTCGGCGTTTTCGAGCGCGAGCGGAACGTCCGCTCCGCCCCAAAGGTCGCGCCTTGTCTTGCCGGAATATTCGGGAACCGCGAAATCCTCCCTGTTGCCGGGCGCCCTTTGCCTGGACATCTCCGCGCCCGGAAGCCCCTCTTCGACGTGCGGCTTCATCTCGCGCAGGTACGACACGTCGCCGATATCCTCGAATGTCTTTTTCTCGACTTTCTTGTCGGCGTCGCGCGCCTTGCGCCCCTGCATGGCGCTCATTTTCGACTCCTCGAACCTGCGCTTCATGAACGTCGAGTTCGCGCGGGTGAAGTCGTTGTTCAATATGGCAAGCGCGTCCGCCGGAATCGCCGCCGCCAAAATCGCCGCAACAATACTGCCGAACGCCCTCGCCAAGCTAAATCTTTACCCCCATTATTTCGAGTATCCTTTGCAGATCGTCGTTGCCGAGGTACTCTATTATGATTTTGCCCTTTTTTGCGCTGTGGCGGAGCTCCACGCTCGCGTTGAGCCTCAGGGCGATTTTGTTCTGGACGTCGCGGACTACCGCCGACTGTGCGGCCTTCGCCGCCGGCGTGGAGGAATCCGCGCGCGCGGCGCCCTCTTTGAGCCTCCGCACGGCTTCCTCGGCGCCGCGGACATTCAGCCCGTTTTCGATTATCCTGCGCGCGAGAATTTCCTGCTGGGCCCTGTCTTCGAGCCCGAGAATCACCTTTGCGTGCCCGGGGGAGATCATGCCGCTCGAAATGTAGCCCTGCACGCTTTTCGGCAGTTTCAGGAGCCTCAGGGAATTTGCTATGCTCGAGCGCGGCTTGCCGAGCCTCTGCGATACCGCGTCCTGCGTGAGGCGGAAATTTGCGATGAGGTACGCTATGCCCTTGGCCTCCTCCATGGGGTTGAGGTCGGCGCGCTGGATGTTTTCTATCAGCCCTTTCGCCGCGGCGGACGAGTCGCTCGCGCTCTGGACGCACGCGACGATTTTTTTCATGCCGAGCAACCTGCACGCGCGCAGCCTGCGCTCCCCCGCGAGCAGTTCGTAATGCCCGTCGGGGATCTGCCTTACGAGAATCGGCTGCAAAAGCCCCTCGGAGGATATGGAGTCGGCGAGGTTGCGGATTTCCTCCTCCGAAAATTCCCTCCGCGCCTGGTAGGGGCTCGGAACCACTTTTTCGACGGGAATTTCGCTGAACAGCCCGTGCGGGGAAATCTGGATTTTGAGCGGAGCGGGCGACGCCTGCGCCGCCATCTTCCCGATGCCCGAGTCCGCCGCCTTTTTCGCGCCAGCCGATATTATCGAACCGAGCCCCCTTCCCAATGATTTGCGTTGGATTGCCATTTTTCAGCCTATTTTTGCGGTACGAAGATTTCGTCGCCGACGCGCAGCCCGCGCGTGGGGTCCGCGATTTTGTTCGCGTCTTGAATCCACTTTATGCGCGAGTTCATCTTGCGGGCGATCCTGCTTATCGAGTCGCCTGACTGGACGGTGTAGGTGACGCCCGTCTTGGGGTAGTCGTCTGAAAAGCTCGTCGGCAGGTCTGCCTGCGGGCGCGTGCCTATGGCGGCTGCGAGCTTCTGTATGTTGGCGTTCGTCTGGGCGGCCATGGCCTCGAGATCCTTTTTCACGAGGGCGATTATCTCGCGTTTGAGGGATTCGTTTTGCGCGCCCACCTCGCTCTTTACGAGCGAAACCTGCTGGCGGACGGCCTCCGTTCCGACTGTGGACGACTGCACGCCTTTCAGCTTGCGCGAGAGCTCCTCGTTCTCGCGCCGCAGCTGTTCGACTTCGAGCCTGAGCTGCCCGACTTCGCGCCTCAGAAGCGCCATGTCCTGCTGCAAGTCGGCCACTGCCGCGGTCTGCGCGTAAGCCGCCGCCGCGAACAGCGGAGCCGCCGCGAAAAAAGCCGTAATTTTCATATCTTAAAAAAGTTTCCTGTTTTCAATGCGTTCGGCAAGCCGCCCGACAGAGGGCGGCAATCATAACGCAAGTATCTTTTATTTTATCGGCATTTCAAGTTTTTTTCAATTCGCCGCGCGCCGGAAGCGGGGGATAGGGCGGACGTTGAAGCTTCGTTCTTTGGCGCGGAGGCTCCGCCGGTCTTGAAAATGCCGGAGAACCGCAAACGTTCAAGGCGGAGTTTTTCGCCGCCATGCGCGCGGGCGGGCGCGCCGCGAAAAAACTCGCGGAGAGCTTTGCGCAGGCCGATTCACGGGGGAGTGGGGGAACGGGGCGGAAGCGCGTTAGCGCGGATGCTCCTTTTCCGTCTCGCGCCGCCTTTGCAGTGGCATGTGGGATTCGGGCGCCTCATTTTTTTGTTGAGAACGCCGGAAAATAATCCGATAAAGCCGTTATATTTCAAAAAATTGTCATTATAGCATAAACGTATGTGCGGCATAACGGGATATGTCGGGAACAAAAACGCCGTTCCCATCCTTTTGGAGGGGCTCTTAAAGCTCGAATACCGAGGCTATGATTCCGCCGGAATCGCCCTGCTCAAAAACGGCGTGATGCGCGTCTGCAAAAAGAAGGGGCGGGTCGGAACCCTCGCCGAGGAGGTCGGCAGAATGAAGTTTTCCGCCAATACGGGAATCAGCCACACCCGTTGGGCGACGCACGGCGGGGTCACGGACGCCAACGCCCATCCGCACGTATCCTCCGACGGCAACTTTGCGCTCGTCCACAACGGCATAATAGAAAATTACGAGGGCATTAAAAACTTTCTCTCTGCAAAGGGCTATTCGTTTTCGAGCCAGACGGACTCCGAAGCCCTCGTTAACCTCATAGCGTACCATTACGCGCACAGGACGGAAGACGACGCGGAGAACCGCTTTATGGAGGCGGTCAGAAAAGCCCTGTTGCACGTCGAGGGCACGTACGGAATCGCGGTTCTATGCCGTTTCAACGACGGAGAGATCGTCGCGGCCCGCAAAGGGTCGCCGCTTCTGATAGGCGTTGGCAGAAACGAGAGGCTCGTTTCGAGCGACGTGCTCGGGTTCGCGGGCAGGGCGTCGAACGTCATATATTTGGAGGACAATCAAATCGCCTCCGTGACCGCCGACAACTGCGACATCGTAACCATCGGCAACAAGCCGGTGAGCTACACGGTCGGCGAAATCGACTGGAAGCTCGAATCCGCCGAGCTCGGCGATTGCAGGCACTTCATGCAGAAAGAAATCATGGAGCAGCCGACGGTTCTCGAAAACGCCATCAGGGGCAGAATTTCCGACGACAACTCGACGGCGGTGCTCAACGGGCTCAACATGACCCCCACCCAGATGCGCCAGATAGACCGCATACTCTTTTGCGCGTGCGGGACGGCGTGGCACGCGTGCCTCGTAGCCGAATACCTCATAGAGAAATACGCCAGGATTCCCGTGGAGGTCGAGTACGCGAGCGAGTTCAGGTACCGCAACGCCCCCCTCGACAAGAACACATTGGTGTTTGTCATAAGCCAGAGCGGGGAGACCATCGACACGCTCGAGGCTCTCAGGGAGTCCAAGAGAAAAGGCTTCAAGACTCTCGCGATAACAAATTCGGTGGGCTCCACAATTTCGCGCGAGTCCGACGGCGGGCTCTACCAGTACGCGGGCAAGGAGGTCGGCGTGGCTTCTACGAAGGCGTTTACTTCGCAGATTGCCATATGCCTTCTGATAGCCCTCTACATCGGCAGAATGCGCGACCTGTCCTTCTCCGACGGGCGGGCGATAGTGGACGCGATAAAGTCGCTTCCGGCGGTCGTTGCGCAGGTTCTGAAACTCGCCCCGCGGATAGGGAAAATCGCCAAAAAATACGCGAAATTTTCCGACTTCCTGTTCGTTGGCAGGCTCAGCGAATTTCCGGTCGCGCTCGAGGGCGCGCTGAAACTCAAGGAGATTTCCTACATACACGCGGAGGGGTATCCCGCCGCCGAAATGAAGCACGGGCCGATAGCGCTGGTCTCTCCCGAATGCCCGTCCGTGGTGTTCGCGACATCCGACGAAATCCTCTCGAAAGTGGTCTCGAACGCGCAAGAGATAAAGGCGCGCAAGGGGCCGATAATCGCCGTCACCGACCGCC
This sequence comes from uncultured bacterium, assembly GCA_905214995.1. Lineage (GTDB taxonomy): Bacteria > Verrucomicrobiota > Verrucomicrobiia > Opitutales > Intestinicryptomonadaceae > Merdousia. The sequence continues at coordinate 13,025 of CAJMOT010000022.1, forward strand.
CCGAGGCCTTCGAGGGGATCGCCGACGACATCGTCGCCGTGCCGAAGGTCCACGACTGCATAAAGACGGTGGTGGCGACAATTCCCATACAGCTGCTGGCGTATTACGTCGCCCTCGAAAGGGGTTGCGACGTGGACAAGCCCCGAAACCTCGCAAAGGCAGTGACGGTGGAGTAGGGGGTGTCGCGCCTCTTATGGGGCGGGCGTTTGAAATTCCCGTTGGCGAAAGTTTCTCTTTGGGAAGCTTTCGTTTTTTTATTGTCCGCTGATAATTTGAATTTCGGCTTTGCCGTTCCCAATCAGGCTTTTTTGCCGCTATGAACTTCGCATTTGGAGAGGGGCGGCCGCGGGCCGGTTGTTTTGCGGCATAGGCGGCGGCAGCCAAAATCCGGCGGGCTGCAATCGGGATTTTTAACGGAGCGCGAGCCCGCTATTGCCATTCGCCTTACCGTATTGTATTTTGCTTAAAGAAATTCTTTGAGCCGCAATATGGGCAAACTTTGGGGCAGCATGTCGTTCCGAGTATGGCCCATAATGCGCATCCGACAATGGAGGCTCCGAAAGTAAACGGAATTGCGATTAGGCAGCTTATAAACAAGGCTAAAAGCGCAAAATCTAAGCATCCGTTTGCCCGTTTGGGAGAATCAAACCCGTGCTTGCAAACGGGGCAAAAGTATTCGCCTTTGCCCGCGGCGCAACTTTTGGCCTTGTTGCCTTGCGAGTCGTCTGGTCTTTGTTCCTTATAGAAATCCAAAATTTTTTGCGCAAAACTGAAATTCATCACTTTGACGAATTCTATATTTTGCGGCGTTCTGCCAAGGCGCATTAAAACGCGCTCTTTTTGGAAATCGGTTGCCGGCGTATCGTCGTCTATCGTTTCATCGTAAATGCGCTTTATGTCGCTGTCTGTAATCGTCTTTTTTGCGTTTCCGTTTTCCATTTTATTGCGGTGGAAATTTGCGGGGTCGGGATTATCCCATTTTCACTATGCGTTTCCGGAGGCAGTAAGGGCATATTTTCTGGGGGAAACCGCGGCAATGCCGTATGAAACCGCAAAGGCGATAAAAGCGCACGCGGCCAATGCGAGAAGGGGAATGGCGATGATTATTCCCGTTCCGCCATTGCGAGCAATCCTCCGATTGCAGATAAAACTATTCCGCATATAAAAGCGCCCCAGCCGTATGGATGCGCGGCGGGCTTGTCAAAATCATATCCGCAATTCGGGCAGCGGTACATTCCGGTCTGGCTTTCCGGCGCTTGGATTTGTTTAACTTTTTCTTTCGCCTTTTGTCTTGCGGCGAAATCGGGGTTTTGTTTCAAATATTCCTCGTAATTCATTTCCGGTATTTCTTTACCGCGGCGATTATTGCGTCTTTATATTCTTTCATAATATTGTCGGCGAAGCGTTTTGAGGTATGCTTTTGCCCCAAAAATTTTCCGCTTTTTTTGTCGAATACAAATGCGCAGGCTTCAACCTTGTCGTTTCCGCGCGACGTTTTTACGCCGAGCGCCGCATAGTTGGCCTTGTTTGACGACGCGCTGGCGGAGTATTCGTATATCAGCGGTTTGTCAGGCGTTACGGTATCGGAGATGATTTTATAAAAAGTGTCGTCGCCGGCTTTGGCGAAGAATACGGCGACGACTTCCACGGCCGCCATATTTGAAATTTCGAGCGTAAAGGTCTTTTTCTCGAAACGTCTTTGCTGTACGAGCCGGGGATTCCCCATTTTCCCGTGTTTTCACGGCGCGACACCTTTTGGGAAAATTCGATTTGGAGCGCTCCGGCAAACGCCGCAGCCGTCAATAGAATTGCGAAGAGGGATAATTTTTTCATATTATTTTCGGTTGCGCAATGCATGTTGCAAAAAGAGTTTTTTTCGAAAACCCGCCGCAATCGCTGCGGCGGTTGGCGCATGATTTCTATGGGAAGCTCCGCAATGGCTTGATTCCTCCGGCGGCGGGCGGCGGCTCAAAATGCGCGCGGGGCGTATTTCAAATTTTTGCGTATTTTGAAGGGAGAGAATGTCTTATGCAAATTGTATGATGATATTTCATAATATCTGATTTGAAATGAAATACCTTGAAAAGTTAAGATTTTGCATGGAAAATCTCTACTTCCATTCCGCCGATGCATGAAAAAAAATGCGGAGGGCGTTGTATGAATGGGATGGCGGAATATTTTTATTTCCGCGCCATGCCGGAAAATATTGCGGCGAATTAGGCGGGATAGGGGCGGGGGAGGGAATAGGGCGGAGATTTTGCGGCAACCGCTGTTTTTTCAACCTCGCGAAATAAGCAAAAAATTTTTCGCCGAAATGCCAAATGGAATTTCGCTTGCTTTGCGAAAGCGGCGAATAGGGCGAAGCCGCCATTTTTCTTTCCCCGTTCGCGATATAAAAACGCGGGGCAAACCGCATTCAAAAAATTCCCCGCAATATGAGGCTTGCGCGCATTTGGGGCTTGGAAAGCGCCGCCTGCCCGCATTCCGCAAAACGGCTGCGCCCGCGCGAACTGCGGGTTTTGCGCCCATGCGGGCGGGCGGATTTTCCGCCGCGCCTTAGGAGCCCGGGTGGACGGCGGGGATAGAGGCGAGCTCCGGAGGGATTTTGTCGGGCTCGTAGGTCGGGAAAGAGAACTCGAGAAGGCTGACGCAGGGAATTTCGAATTTTGCCTTTCCTCCGCTCCTGTCCACGAGCACCGCCGCGGCGACCGGTATTCCGCCGTTTGCCTTTACGATGTCTATGCACTCCTGCACGCGGCCCCCGCGCGTGACCACGTCTTCTACGATGAGGATTTTTTCGCCCTTGCGTATTTTGAAATTCCTGCGCAGGGCGAGGCTGCCGTTTTCCTTTTCGGCGAAGATGAAACGCTTTTTGAGCTGGCGCGCCGTCTCCTGCCCGAGCACGAGCCCGCCGATCGCGGGCGCCATCACCGTTTCGCATTCGGCGTCCCCGAGCTTTTGCGCGAGCATTCCGACGAGTTCCGCCACCCTGTCCATGTGTTCGCACACGCGCGCGCACTGGAAGAAATGCCCGCTGTGCAGGCCGCTGCGCAGTATGAAGTGCCCCTCGAGAAGGGCGCCGGTTTCCCTGAAAATTTCGAGTATTTTTTCGTCTTGTGCGTTCATGTTTTTAACGGTTTCCGAAAGTTTCCGCCTGTTCGATTGTCGCCCGCACGCCGTTCCCGCACTCCGCGCGCATGGCGGCGAACCCGCTTTGTGAATATTTTTTCCACACTCCCCAGAGGAGAACCCTGTCGGTCTCCGGAATGTCGAGCTTTTCGATTTCGTCCGCGCCGAACAGCCCGAAAGCGCCTTCGGAGATGTTTTCGGGAAGGGCGCGTATGCGCTTTTTCGCGTCGAAGAGAAACATCAGCCAGTGCGCTCCGCCCTCGTAGGATTTTTCGCTTATCATCGCGAACATCCGCAAGTCGGAGTCCGAGAGCTCGAGGCCGATTTCCTCGCGCGTTTCCCTTATCGCGCACTCGAACGGGGATTCCCCCTCCGCCATTTCGAGCTTGCCGCCTATCGGGCTCCACAGCCCGAAGTTGGGCGCCTTGTTCCTGCGGATCAGCAGAAATTTTCCGCTCTCGTCCCGCACGAACACGAGGGCGCTTATTTTGAAGGGAAGTGTCCGCGGCGCCGGCATTGCGGAATCAGTCGAATATGACGGTTTTGTTTTTGTAGGTGAGAATCCGCCCCTCGATATGCCACCTGACGGCCTTTGCGAGGGCCTCGCGCTCAAGCTCTCTGCCTTTGCGCATCAGGTCCTCAACGTTGTCGCGGTGGCTCACGGTCGCTACCACCTGGGCGATTATCGGGCCTTCGTCGAGGTCTTTTGTGGCGTAGTGGGCGGTGGCGCCTATGATTTTCACGCCGCGCTCGTAGGCTTTGTGGTAGGGCTTGGCGCCGGCGAACGCCGGCAGAAAGCTGTGGTGTATGTTGATGATCGGCGCGGGGCAGGAGTCTATGAAGTTTTCGCTCAGAATCTGCATATAGCGCGCCATTACGACGAGCTCCGCGCCGCTTTTGCGGATTATTGCGAGCTGGCCGGTCTCGGCCTCGGGCTTTGTCTCTTTGGAAATCGGGGTGTGGTGGAATTCAATCCCGAACATTTCGGACATTCCGCGCAGATTCTCGTGGTTGGATATGGCGCATGCGATGTCGCAGTTGAGCTCCCCCGAGCGGCAGCGCAATACGATGTCGCTGAAACAGTGCTCGAACTTCGAGACCATGAGAGCGATTTTCGGCCTGCGCGAGGAGCGCATTATGGTGGTGTCCATTCCCAGATCCCTGCGCGCGAGCTCCTCGAAGAGGCGGATTTCCTCGGCGATGTCGCCGGCGGGTATCCATTCCACCCGCTGGAAAAATATGCCCTCCTGCCTGTCCCTGTGCTGGTCGGCGTGGAGAATGTTTCCGCCGCGCGCGTAAATCCACCCGGACACGCGGGCGACTATTCCGGCGCGGTCGGGGCCGTGCAACAACGCTATTATTCTTTCTTCCTGCATTTCCGTCTTCCGCGGCGCTCCGCCCGCTTTTGGGGCCCAGTTCCGCCGCCCCGTTCCGGCGCGCTCGGTTTACGACTCCAAAAACGCGCGGCGCCCGCGCCGCTTAGAATTCAAATTTAGATTTTCCCATTCTGCGCTCGATTTCCGCGACCACCGCCTTTTCGGCGTCCTCCCCGTGCGCCTCAAACGTCACGGAGAACCTCACGAACGCGCCGGCGTCGTCCCACGGGACGGTGCTTATGAGGTGCTCTGTGATCATCCACTGCGAGAAGTCCTCGCCGCTCGAAAACTCTTTGCGCGAGCCGTCTTCGAGAACCGCCGCCTTGGGAGCGGGCATGTAGAGGAAAAATCCCGCCTTCGGCTTTTTGGGCGAAAATCCGAGCCGTGAGAGAGCCGCGATGAGCAGATCCATTCTGCGCGAGTACTTGGCGGCAATCGCGCGCGTGATGAGCGGGTTTTCAAGTCCTTTGGCCGCGGCGAGCTGTATGCCGAGGAATTGTCCGGAGTCGGTGTTGTCCTTGACGTCGCCGTACGCTTTTACGATGAGCGGGTTGCCGCAGACCCAGCCGATTCTCCAGCCCGTCATGTTGTGGCTCTTGGAGAGCGAATGGAGCTCTACGGCCACGTCTTTCGCGCCCTCGACCTGCAATATTGAAAGCGCGGGGGTGTCGAACGCAAGCGACGCGTACGCCGCGTCGGAGACCGCTATGAGGCTGTTTTGCTTCGCGAATTTCACGAGGCGCTCGAAAAATTCGAGAGTGGCGCTCGCGCCCGTGGGGTTGTTGGGATAGTTTACGACGATTGCCTTAGCCCTTTTGAGGACGGCGGCGGGAATCGAATCGAGGTCGGGCAAGAAGCCGTTTTCGGCTTTTAGCCGGAGGTTGTAGACCTCCCCGCCCAGATATTTTGCGTGCGTGCCGAACACGGGATAGCCTGGAACCGTCATTATCGCGATGTCGCCCGGGTTGATGAAGCAGCTGGGGAGAATCGAGAGGGCGGCCTTGGAGCCTATCGAGTGGAGGATTTCCGTCTCGGGGTCGAGCTCCACCCCGAATACGGCCTTCATATATCCCGCCGCCGCCTTTTTGAAATCGGGGCCGCCGTTGTCGGCATACCCGCGGTTAGCGGGGTCTTTCGCCGCCGCATAGAGAGCTTCCACCACTTCCGGAAACGCCATTTCGTCGGGCTCGCCCACGCCCATGTCTATGAGTTCCACCCCGGGCTTGGCGGCTTTGGCCGCTCGCTTTGCCCTTTTTATCTTTTCAAATTTGTATATGGCGGCGCTCTTCCCGTAGTTAACGCCGCCGATTCTTTCGGCGAAGAGGTTTTGTATGTATGAATCGCTCATGCGCGTCTGTGTCATTTAATGGGTTGATTTTTTGAAAAATATAACAAGTATAAAAGAAATAAAAGAGCAGGAGTAAAATCAATGAAAATAATATCGTCTCCGGCAGAAATGACGGCTTTTGTCAAATCGTCGCGCGCGAACGGCGGGAAGATAGCCCTCGTCCCGACAATGGGCGCGCTGCACGAGGGGCATTTGAGCCTCGTTAAAAAGGCCAAAACGCTCGCGGACACCGTAGTCGTCTCGATTTTCGTCAACCCGACCCAGTTCGGCCCCAACGAGGATTTCGACAAATACCCGCGCCAGTTGGACGCGGACGCCGCCAGCTGCGAGAGCGTCGGCGCGGACGCCGTCTTCGCCCCGTCGGTTTCCGACATCTATCTTCCCGACGCCTCCACATATGTCGTCGAGGAGGACATCAGCCGGTATCTCTGCGGCAGGACCCGCCCGAAACATTTCAGGGGGGTGACGACTGTCGTCGCCATTTTGTTCAACATCGTCCGCCCCGACGTCGCCGTGTTCGGCGAAAAGGACGCACAGCAGGTTTCAATCATAAGGCGCATGGTCCGCGACCTCTTCATGGGCGTGGAAATCGTCACGGGAGAGATAGTGCGCGACGAGAACGGGCTTGCGCTGAGCTCGCGCAACAAGTACCTCGACAAGCTCGAGCGGCTCGGGGCCTCGCGCCTGCACGCCGCGCTCGAGGACGGCAGGAAGCTGTGCCTCGACGGGTGCTCCAACGTCGACCGCGTGAAGGCGCACGTTATAAACAGTGTGACCAACGCCAAGACGCGCGTCATATACGTGGAGATTGTGGACGCCGAAACCTCCATCCCGATGACGGAGGCCGTTCCCGGGAAGTCGAGAATATCCGCCGCGATCTGGTACGGGCAGACGAGGCTCATCGACAACGTGAGAATCTGAGGCGCGCCCTTACCGTTAACTTATCGCATTATGAAATTCGACGCAGTTGTAGTCGGCAGCGGCATTGCGGGGCTGAGTTTTGCCCTCAAATCATCGAAACTCGGGCACAAGGTCGCCATAATAACCAAGAAGGAGAGATCCGACACCAACACCAACCACGCGCAGGGCGGAATCGCCAGCGTGACGAGCTGCGCGGACGACTTCGATTCGCACGTAAAGGACACGCTCGTTGCGGGCGACGGACTCTGCGACGAGGCCGCGGTGCGCGAGATCGTCAGGGCGGGCCCGCGCCAGATAAAGGATCTCATAGAGGAGGGCGTGGAGTTTACGAGCCTCGAGGACGGCTCGCCGTCGCTCGGGCGCGAGGGCGGGCACTCCCAACGCCGGATTCTGCACGTCAAGGACTACACCGGGCGCGCGATAGAGGAGGCGCTTTTGAAGGCCGTAGCCGCCGATCCGAACATAGAAATTCTCGAGCACCATTTCGCGATAGACCTCATAACCCGCTCCAAGGCGGAGGGCGCGCTTCTCGGCGGGCGCGGCGACGACATAGTGGGCATATACGTCTACGACACCAACAACGGCGTCGTCAAAACCATGAAGACGCCCGTTGTGATGCTCGCGACCGGCGGCGCGGGCTGCGTCTACCTCTACACCACGAATCCCGAGATCGCCACGGGCGACGGAATCGCGATGGCCTACCGCGCGGGAGCGGAGGTCGCCAACCTCGAATTTATCCAATTCCACCCGACGGCGATGTATTCGCGCGAGGGGGAGAGGTTTTTGATATCGGAGGCCGTCCGCGGCGAGGGCGCGGTTTTGCGCAACGCCAAAGGCGAGGCCTTCATGGAGCGGTACGACCGGCGCAGGGATCTCGCCCCGCGCGACATAGTCGCGCGCGCCATAGACAGCGAGATGAAGCGGCTCGGCTCGCCGCATGTGTGGCTCGACATCACCAGTAGGTCGGCCGGCGAGCTCAGGGAGAGATTCCCGCAGATCTACGCGCACTGCCTCGAAAAGGGCATCGACATTTCTAAGGACTGCATGCCGGTCGTTCCCGCCGCCCACTACATGTGCGGGGGCGTCAGGACGCGGCTGGACGGCTCCACGACTATCCGCGGGCTCTACGCCTGCGGGGAGGTCGCGTGCACGGGGCTGCACGGGGCGAACAGGCTCGCGAGCAATTCGCTTCTGGAAGCGGTAGTCATAGCCGACAACGCCGCGCGCGCGGTTGACGGGTACCTGTCGTCGCTCAAGCCCTCGGGAAGCGCGGAGGTACCGCTCTGGAAAGACGGCGACATGCGCGACCCCGACGAGCGCGTCGTGCTGCACCACAACCTCGAGGAGCTCAAGCGCACGATGTGGGATTATGTGGGCATAGTGCGCACCACCAAGCGGCTCGAGCGCGCCCTGAACCGCGTCGAAAACCTCCACCGCGAAATCGACGAGTATTATTGGAATTTCAAGGTGGAGCCCAACCTCATAGAGCTCAGAAACGAAGTCCAGGTTGCTCTGCTGATAATCCGCTCGGCGCTCGCGCGCCGCGAAAGCCGCGGGCTGCACTACACCCTCGACCACCCCGCCAAGCTCTCGGAGGCCCGCGACACCGTTCTCAAAAAGGAAAATTTCTGATGGACATCTCCAAATTCATTCTCGGAGTTCCCGACTTCCCGAAAAAGGGCGTGCTGTTTTACGACATCACCCCGCTGATGCTCAACCCCGACGCCTACGCCCAGGCGATATGCGAAATGGCGGAGAAAATCGCGCAGACCGACCCCACGAAAATTCTCGCGGCGGAGTCGCGAGGGTTTTTCTTCGGGCCGATGATAGCGCTGAAACTGAAGCTGCCGTTCGTTCCCGTCCGCAAGAAAAACAAGCTGCCGCGCAAGGCCGTGTGCGTGGAGTACGCGCTCGAATACGGCGCCGACCTGTTGTGCATACACGAGGACGCCGTGTCTTCCGGCGACAGGGTTGCGGTGGTGGACGACATTCTCGCCACGGGCGGGACTGCGGAGGCGATGTGCAAGATGGGCGAGATCGCGGGCGCGGAAATCGCCTGCTGCGCGTTCTTCATGGAGCTCTCGTTCCTCAAAGGCCGCGAGAGGCTCGGCGACAGAAAAGTGGTGTCTATTTTCTCGAAGTAGCTTCCATGAAATTTTGGGTTTCAAAACTCGCCTGCGCTTTTTGCGCCGCGATGTTCGCGGCGGGGCTCTCGTCTTGCGGCGGCGGAGGGGCGGAGTTCTACCCGCTTAAAGCCGGCGGGCAAAGGGTTTTCGGCGCGGCCAAAAACCCTTCGGAAGTCGCGGTGTTCATAACCAAAAAGCCCGATTTCCCCTACGACGAGCTCGGAATGATAGTCTACGAGACCTCCCCGAATTTCGCCGACGAGCCCGCCGTGTACGAAAAACTGCGGGAAAAGGCCGCGGAAATCGGCGCGGACGGCATAATAATAATGAACAGCCAGACGTCTTTTGAGCAGCGCCCGGGCGCGATAATTCTCGACTGGTCGTATGTGCCGGTCCAGACCGAAAATTCCGTGTCGCGCATAAAGTACAGGGCGATGGCGATAAGGCGCAGATAATCACATGCGTTACGCTTTGCCCGTCCTCCTCCTCGTAGCCTCGAACGTCTTTATGACGTTCGCGTGGTACGGGCACTTGAAGTTCAAGTCCGCGCCGCTTTGGATAGTCATACTCGCGAGCTGGGCGATAGCGTTTTTCGAATACTGCCTCCAAGTGCCCGCAAACCGCATGGGCCACGGGACGTTTTCGGCCGCGGAGCTCAAGACAATCCAGGAGATAATAACCCTGATAGTCTTTTCTGTCTTTTCGGCGCTCTATTTAAAGGAGGAGTTCAAATGGAACTATCTCGTCGGGTTTGCGCTTATAATTCTGGCGGCGTTTTTCATATTTAAAAAGTGGTGACGGCTCATCGCCGGATTTTTGCCTTATCTTCCCATGGGGCCGCGCCGCAACGCGCTACGCCCGCGCTACGAGGCACGATTCGCCGAGCATTTCCCTTATGAGGCGCGAGAGGCCGGCGATTTCCCCGTCTTCAAGGCCGTTTACTATCGCGAAGCACGCGCTGCCGGAGCCGCTCATCATCGCCGGTACGCGGAAGCGGGCCCTGATTTCTTCAAGCGCAATCTGGAGGGCGGGGAACTTTTTGAAGGCCTCTATCTGCATGTTGTTTATAAGCGGCAGGCCGGAGACGCTCGGATTTTCGAGCCATTCGGAGAGGGCGGATTCGGCTGCGTTTTCGCGCATATAATCCTCGGGGTGCGCCCTCATCTGCGAGTATGCCCACGCGGTGCTTATGGAAAAATCCGGCTTGAATATCAGGAGCTTTAGCCGCCCGATGCATTCGCGCGCCTCGCCTTTCAGGGAAAACACCTTTTCGCCCCTTCCGCGCATCACTGCCGGAGTCTGCGTTAAAAATAACGGGCAGTCGGAGCCCATTTTTGCGGCGATTTTTTCGAGGCTCTTTGGCGGGAGCGGGTTCCCGCACAGCTCGTTTGCCGCGAGCAGCGCGCACGCCCCGTTCGAGCTTCCCCCGCCGAGGCCCGCGCCCGCGGGGACGCGCTTTTTCAGGTCGAATTTGAAATGCGCTTTCAGACCCGTCGCCTCCCTGAAAAGCTCCGCGGCTTTCAGGACGAGGTTTGAAGAGTCCGTCGGAACCCCTTCCATGTCGCACGAGAGCGAATCCGCGCCCTCGGCGGTTTCCGCGCGCAGCGTGTCGCCGAACTTTGTTGGGGCCGCGAGGCTCAGGAGTTCATGGAATCCGTCGGGGCGCGTCCCGAGAATCGCGAGCATCAGGTTTACTTTGCAGGGTGAGAATTTTTCCGTCGAAGCCATGCCTTGATTTTGGGTTGAAAAACGGCGGATTGTATGCCACAAAATTCACGATATGTCAAAACGCGATTGCAAATTGATACTCGCCCTCGACCTGCCCGAAAGGGAGCAAGCCGTCGAGATTTTGCGCGGGCTGCGCGGAAAGCTCGAGTGGGTGAAGATAGGACTGCAAATGTACCTTAAATACGGGGCGGAGCTCGTCCGCGAAACCGCCGCGATGGGGTTTAAAATTTTTCTAGACCTCAAATTGTTCGACATTCCCAACACCGTCGCTTCCGCCGTCGAATGCGTTGCGGCGCTGCCGGTCTCCATGCTTACCGTCCACGCGAGCGGCGGGCGGGAGATGATGGAGGCCGCAGTCAAGGCGGCGGAGCGCGCCAATCCGGATCTGGCGGTTTTGGGCGTGACGGTTCTGACCTCGTTCGACGCGGATTCCCTCGCCGAGACGGGCGTTGAGCTCGAGCCCGAGTGGCAGGTCGAGCTGCTCGCAAAGCTTGCGGTTTCGAGCGGCGTCGGGGGGCTCGTGTGCTCTCCGCTCGAAATCGAGCGGCTGCGTGGCATCGTGCCGGAGGGCGTTGCGCTCGTCACCCCTGGAATACGCCCCGCGGGGGCGTCGTCCGACGAGCAGAAGCGGATAATGACCCCGTCCGAAGCGGCGGAGGCGGGCTCGAATTTCATAGTGGTGGGCCGCCCGATATTGAAGGCGGAAGACCCCGCGGCGGCGGTGGAAAAAATCCTCGGGGAAATTAATGCCTGACGCGGCGATAATTTTGGCGGGCGGGAGCGGCTCGCGCATGCGCGGAAGCGTGCGGGACAAGGTGCTCGAGCCCATATGCGGG
>CAJMOT010000023.1 GCA_905214995.1 uncultured bacterium
CCACTGCGTCAACCACTTTGACGAAAACGGCATAATGCTCGCCGCGCGCCGCGACATAGTGGAAAACGGCCTCGCGCCCGACGACGTGAAGAAGCTCGCCGAAAAGCTCGCCGCCGAGCCCGCCGCGCCGAAGATTTCCGGCTCCGGCGACGTTCTCTATTACGTTGACGCCGACACCGCGGCGGTCGCTTCGGAAGCCAAGGCCTTCGACAAAATCGCCAAGAAAGCCGGCGTGAAATACCGCGCGGGCAAGGGCGGCAACACGGGCAAGGCTCTCTGCGTTCTCGGCTACGCCGACGCCGCCAAAAAGGCGGCAGCGGAATTCGCCGAGGCGGTCAACAAGTCGGGCGTCAAGACGGTTGTCGTCTCCAATCCCGCCGTCTACGACGCGCTTGTCAACGATTTCAAGGCATGGGGTGTAAAGCTCTCCGCCAAGGCCGTCCACGCAAGCGAATTCATAGCCTCCCTCAAGCTCAAATTCTCCAAGAAGCCGGGCAGGCTCTGCTATCTTGAAAGCGACTTCCTCAAAAACTACAACGGCAATCTCAAATTCCCGAGAATGCTGCTCGGCCAGCTCAAAGCCGAGAGCGCGGAGGGCTTTGCAACCGACCTCACTGCGGAGAAGACCCCCTTCATGTTCGGCACTAACAACGAGGAGTCGTACACCTGCGGCGAGGGCGCGGTCGTGTTCGCTCAGCTCAGGCCCGAGATCGCCAAGAAAATGGCCAAGTACGTCGAGGCGCGCGCCGACAAGGACTGCCTGATAGCGGTCGCTTCCCCCTATACGAAGGCCCAGCTGGGCAAGAATGCCAAGCTCAAGGTTTCCACCCTCACGGAGATCGCGGCGGACTGCCTGTAAAAAAGGTTGAAAGAAAATGCCTCTCGTAACCTTGAAGGAAATACTCCCCGAAGCGCGCCGCCAAAAGCGCGCGGTCGGGGCGTTCAACGTCGCCAACGTCGAGGCCGCAATGGGCGCAATCCGCGCGGCCGAGGGCGAAAAGCTCCCCGTTATCATCCAGATTTTCCAGAGGCTCTTCCTCACGGAAAAGGGCTCGGATCTGGCGGGCGCGGTTTTGCGCATGGCGCACAGGTGCGGCCAGCCGGTAGTCGTCCACCTCGACCACGGCGGGTCGCCCGAAATTGTGAGGAAGGCTCTCGCCGCCGGCGTATCGTCAGTCATGTTCGACGGCTCGACGCTCCCGTTTGAAAAGAACGCGGAGCTCACCAAGTACGCCGCCGACTACGCCCACACCCTCGGCGCGAGCTGCGAGGGCGAGATCGGGCACGTGGCGATGGGCGACGAAAACGCCATCACCACCGTCGAGGAAGCCGTTGCCTTCCACAGGGCGACCGGCGTCGACGCGCTCGCCGTCTCGATAGGCACGGTTCACGGCTTCTACAAGGCGGAGCCCAAGATCGAGGCGGAGCGCTGCGCCGAAATCGCCGAGGCCCTCCCGGGCGTTCCGCTCGTGCTGCACGGCGGCACGGGCACTCCGCCCGCGGATCTCCGGAAAGTCATCGAAAACGGAATATCCAAGATAAACATCGCGACCGAATTTATGGACACGTTCCTGAAATCGACGCGGAGGGAGCTTGACAAGCTCGGCGGCGGATTCGCGCCGATCGACAAGTTCATGGATCCCGTAATCGACGACTGCGCGGCGCACGCAGCGCGCCTTCTGAAATTCTTTGCGGGCAAATAGCCCGCCGAAGGGGGGCGCGCCCGACGCTTCGGCCCCCCCCCTTTTATTCCCGCCCCGCGCGGCGAAAGCCGGCGATTACGACAAAACGCAAGATTTTTACGCCATGAAATTGAGAAGACTTGAAAGCCACGAGGAAATGTACAAATGGATGCTGCTGGCGCTGCTGTGGGTCGCATACTTCATTCACCAGGGGTCGAGACAGATATACCCGTCGATTTTGCCGCAGATAAAGGATTATTTCGGCGAGGGCAGCTCGGCAAAAATGGGCGCGGTGATGACGGCCTTCGCGTTCACTTACGGCATAACGGTGTTGTTCGCCGGGCTCGCCAGCGACTTTCTGCGCAGAAAGTGGATGATAGTGTTCGGGGTTCTCACTTTTTGCACGGGCATATTCCTCTCGGGGTTTGTGGCGAGCATCGGGCTGATGATTTTCACCTACGGCGTGCTGAACGGCTTGGGGCAGGGGTGCTACTATCCTCCGGCGTCGTCGCTTTTGGGGCAGCACTTTGAAAAGAACCGTTCCACGGCATTTTCGATTTTGCAGACGGCGCAGTATCTGGGCATAATAGTGTGCAGCCTGTTCGCGGGCTATATCGGGAACATTCCGAGCGTCGGAGGCTATGAGGGCTGGCGGCTCGCGTTCTTCTCCGTCGGCGGCGCCGGCATAATCTGGGCGCTGGTTCTCGCGTTTCTGATGCGACATTCGCGCGAGCTCATGGCGAAGAAGTCGCCCGCAGGCGACGACGCGGCAACCCTCAAAGACGCGCTGCTTGTGATGGTCCGCAAGCCGTCCGCCATAATACTCGGGCTCGTGTTCGGAATGAACGTGTGCATAGACATCGGATACAAGACGTGGATGCCCGACTTTCTCCAAAAAGTCCACGGATTGGAGCCCGCCGCCGCCGCATTCAACGCCGTGATATGGTCGTACATAGGGGCGTTTATCGGAATAATGATAGGCTGCCGCATAACCGACAGGCTCGCCGCGCGCGGCAGAAAAGTCATACGCTTCGAGACTACCTCCGTCGGTTTCCTTATGACGGCGCCGTTTGCGGTTCTCATGGCGTTTCTCGGAAGCGACATTCTCTGTTATGTCTCGCTTTTCTTCTTCGGATTTTCGAGGGGCGTATACGATTCAAGCCTCTTTGCCTCCCTCTTCGACGTCGTCCAGCCAAAGTACAGGGCGACCGGCATGGGGATAATGCTATGCTTCGGCTTCATAATCGGCTCCGTCTCGCCCACGGTTTTGGGATGGATTCGCGACATGCTCAGCCCCCAGTACGCCATAGCGAGCCTCGCGGTTTGCTGCCTTTCCGCCGTCGCGCTGCTAATGGTGGCAAAATTCTTCTTCTTTGACAAAGATTACGAGGAGTCAGCGTAGCTTGGCGGACATTTGGCGGTATTGCGCCTCTAAAAAAGCCAAACCCTTGCGCGCGCCATGAGCGGGGGGTTTGGCTTTTTGCTTTTGCCGCTCCGCGCCCAAACGCTTTCGAATCGCGGACGCGGGGTTGTCGCGGCGGGATCTAATGCCCGTTTGTCGGCTTAGCTTTCATTGCCGAATTTTTTTGCCGAACCGGTGGATAGTTCCCATTTGGGCGCAAATAAACCCGCCCGTCTTGCGCGGGACGGGATTATTGTTTGCGCGGCGGAAAATATTTGGAATTTTCGATTGCGCGGCGTTGGCCGCTTTTACCGGCGCAGGGTGGGGTTGTACATGTCTTCCGGCGCAAGGTTGCATTCGCGCTTCATTTTCAGGCAGTATTCCAGCTTTCCGAAATTTGAGTCGCCGTTGTTGCTGCCGAACGTGAATTTTATTCCGCGCGCTTTCGCCGCCTTTATGAATTCGGCGTCCGGAATTTCGTATTTCGCGCTGATTTCGAGAGCCATTCCGCCCTGCGCGAGCGCGTCGAGAACCTTTTGGCGGCGCTCTTTGGTCCAGAGCTTAGCATAGTCGGCGGCGAGGGCGTCGGGCAGGTATGTGGCGTTCGCGTAAATATCGGCGGGCTCGCCGAGCGCCCCGCATATCTTTTCGACTATCATATCCATGTAGGCCTGGCGGTCTTTTATTTTCACCTCTTCCGGCACCCAGAGGTGGACGCGGCTGCCGTCGCGGTCCTCAAAAGTCATTCCGTCGGTGAACACGTATGCGAACTTTTCGCGCGCGGGCTTTGTTATCAAGTTCATCCATTCGCGACCCTCCGCCTGCATAGCGAGAATGTAGGGTTCGGACTTGTTCCTTTCGATGAACTCGATTGCGAGGGAGTCCTTGTTCACCGGAAAGTCCTTGCCGCAGTTTACCGCGACGATGTAGTTTATTCCGTATTTGCGCGACTGCTTTTGCGCTTTCCGCGCGTCGAGGTCGCCCTTTAAATGCACGTGGTAGTCCACGGCGGGAAAGTCGGACTGGTGCAGGCCCATGATGCCGTCGGCGCTCTCGGGCTCCGCCTCCGCGCGCACAGCGGAGGGCTTGAGCCTTATGACTTTGAAATCCTTTATTTCGATACCCTCGCCGGAGGCGCATTTTACGCCTATTGCGCCCTCGCCGAGCCGCATGTCGCTGTTTTCGGGGGTTCTGTACGGCTCTTCCGGCTCGGCGTATTCGACGAGCTGCTTGCCGTTCACGAAAATTTCGACGAGGTTCCCCGAGACTTTCGCCCTGATTTCCGCCCATTCGCCGTCGTTTGCCATGCGCTTTACGATATTTCTCACCCCGAGAAGGCTTCCGGTCTTGCGCCACCACGCCTTGGAATCGCGCGAATTGTCGATGGCGATTTTGTAGCCCTTTGAGAATTCGGCGTCGGAGTGGAACGCGGCAAAGCCCGTCGAGCCGTTTAGCGTGCGGACTTTGAAGGACATCTCGAAGTCTTTGAACGCCCCCGCGTTCAGCTCGGGCTTCAGAACCGCGCTTGCGCCCTTTGAGAGGAGCAGGGCGCCGCCGGGAGCAGTGACGACTTTTCCGCTTATGGTCCAGTTGCCGCTTTTTTCCGCCGCGGCGAAGGCGGCCGCGCCAAACGAGAGCGACATCGCCGCCAATATTCCAAAAATGCCTTTCGCGAGATTTTTCATGCGCAAAATCAAAAAGATAGTTTGCGAAAATCGCAAGACTATTCGCGGGCGCGGGGCGGGCGTCAGAATTTTATCGCAAACTTTCCCCTCTCCGACGAAAACTTCAGCATCCTGCCGGAAAGCGAGACGGTCGCGGGGCTTCCGAGGCGCATTTCGCCCTTGTCGGTCGAGATTTTCACGTCTCCGGAGAGTATGAGGGTGAGGTCTTTTTTGAGCAGAGCATGGCCGGCGCTCACCGTCATTTTGTTTCTCTTGCCGTAGAGGGTGAGCGAAAAATTTTCGGCGGCTATGAAAAAGAGCGGAGGTGTTTTGAGTTTTTGAAGTTCCGCGTCGCCGAGGTTTCGGCAGTACACGTCCACCGCGAGCGAGCGTATGAGCAGCGTCTGCGGAATGGGTATGCCCCATTTTTTCACGCGGCTTTCAAAATTCATCGACTTTAAGCGTATCCGCGCCACCGCGTCCCCCGAGGCGGAGCGGCAGATCGTGTCGAGATTTTTATAGCTTTCGGGGTTTGCGAGGGCGGAGCAGTCGATGCCCGCGCCCGCGGGCGAAACCGCAGAGGCCGCGAACGCCAGGCAGAGAAAAAGCTTTTTCAGTTTCCGCCGCATCGCAGGTCACTTGCCAAGTTTTGAAAATGCGTCGCCGAAGGAGTTGAATCCGGCGTCCCCGTTCCCGCCGAACCTTCCGCGCCCCCCGCCGAAGCCGCCTTTCGCCCGAACCCGCCCGCCGGAGCCCGCGGTTTCCCCCGCGCCGCGGGCGCGCTTTGCGGGGTTGGATTTAAGCGACAGCGATATCCTATTGCGCGCCTTGTCCACCTCCAAAACGTATGCGCTCACCTTCTGCCCGGGGCGGACGGCCTCTTTCGGGTCTTTGACGAAGAAGTCTGCGAGCTCGCTTATGTGGGCGAGCCCGTCCTGGTGCACGCCTATGTCTATGAAAGCCCCGAACGCCGTGACGTTCGTCACTATCCCTGGCAGCCTCATGCCCTCGCGGAGGTCGTCGATTGAACGGGCTTCGTCGGAGAATTTGAACGCCTCGAATTTTTCGCGCGGGTCGCGGCCCGGCTTGCCGAGCTCCCGCATGATGTCTTTTAGGGTCGGCAGTCCGATGTCTTCGCCGACGTAGTTTTCGAGCCTTATTTTCGAGCGCGCGGAGGCGTCGCGCATCAGCGACTTCACGTCCTCGCCCATGTCGGAGGCCATGCGCTCGACGAGCGCATACCGCTCGGGGTGCACGGCGGAGGCGTCGAGAGGGTTTTCGGCGCCGCGGATTCGCAGGAAGCCCGCCGCCTGCTCGAAGCCCTTTGCCCCGAGCCCGCGCACGTTCATGAGCTCTTTGCGCGACTTGAACGGCCCGTGCTCGTTGCGGTGCGCGACGATGTTCGCGGCGGTCGCGGCGTTGAGCCCCGAAACGTATGAGAGCAGCTGTTTGCTCGCGGTGTTGACCTCCACGCCGACGCTGTTGACGCAGCTTACCACCACGTCGTCGAGCGACCTTTTAAGCTGCGTTTGGTTGACGTCGTGCTGGTACTGGCCCACGCCTATCGACTGGGGGTCTATTTTCACGAGCTCCGCCAGCGGGTCCATGAGCCTGCGGCCTATCGAGACCGCCCCGCGCACGGTGATGTCCTTGTCGGGGAATTCCTCACGGGCAACTTCGCTTGCGGAGTATATCGACGCTCCGCTCTCGTTCACCATCACTATCGGCAGGCTCGCGGGCAGACCGAGAGACCTCGCGAAAGCCTCGGTTTCGCGCCCCGCCGTGCCGTTGCCGATTGCGATTGCCTCGATTTCAAAGCGCGCGCAGAGGCCGAGAATTTTGTCGGCGGCCTCCTTTTTGCGCATCGCCGACTGCTCGGGGTAGATTACGTCGTTGAATAGCAAATCTCCCTGCCTGTTGAGGCAGACGACCTTGCAGCCCGTCCTGAACCCGGGGTCGATGGCGAGCACGTTTTTCTGCCCGAGCGGGGAGGCCATCAGAAGCTCTTTCAGATTCGACGCGAACACGGAAATCGCCTCGGCGTCGGCGCGCTTTTTCAGCTCAAGGCGCATGTGCGTTTCCGAGGCCGGCGCGAGCAGCCTTTTGTACGAGTCCTCCACCGCGAGCTTCACTTGCTCCGCGCATTCGCCCGCGCCTTTTGCGTACATTTTTTTGAGAATTTCCACGGCGGGAGCCTCGTCGGGGACTACGCGCATTATTAAAAATCCCTCCGCCTCGCCTCGGCGGACGGCGAGTATCCTGTGCGACGGCGCGGTTTTTGCGGGCTCTTTCCAGTCGAAGTAGTCGCGGTATTTCGCGGCTTCCTCCTCCTTGCCCGGCATAACCTTTGAGGACATGACGGCCTCCCTTTCAAAGTAGCCGCGCATTGCTTGGCGGGCTTCGGCGGAGTCGCTCACGGCTTCGGCGATGATGTCGCGCGCTCCCGCGAGCGCCGCCGCGACGTCCGGAACCTCCTTCTCTGTTGAGACGAATTCCGCGGCTTTTGCGGAACACTCCGAAGACTGGTTGTTGAAAATGAAGTCGGCGAGCGGCTCCAGGCCCCTTTCACGAGCGGCGGTCGCGCGGGTTCTGCGCTTTGGCTTGAAGGGCTGGTATATGTCTTCGAGCTTAGCGAGCGTTTCGGCGGCCGCGATTGCGGCGGAGAGCTCGTCGGTGAGAAGGTTGCGCTCGGCGAGGGACTTTTTTATCGCCTCCCGCCTGTCGTCGAGGGCTTTTAGGCGTTCGAGCCCGTCGCGGATTGCGGCTATCGCAACTTCGTCGAGGGAGCCCGTGGCCTCTTTTCTGTATCGCGCGATGAACGGGACTGTCGCCCCGTCTCCGAGGAGTTTGGCTGTCGCGGCCACCTGCATTACGGGCACGGAAAGCTCTTTTGCGATTAAAATCAAATGGTTTTCGTTCATAAAAAATTTTCGAGATAATGCTCCAAACGCAAGGTTTTGTAAAGATTTGTCGCCGGAAATTTTCGCGCCTGCCGGCGCGGTTTGAAGGCGGGCGCCAAACCGCGCCCGGCTTTGGGCGTTGGACATAAAAAAAGCGGAGCTTTCACGCTCCGCCCCTTGCGAAAATCTTGCCTGGCCCCTACGCCCTCTTTCTGCGGAGAGCGAAGAACAGGACGGCCGCGCCGAGAACCGCGGCCGCCGCCGCGGGTTCGGGAATTTGCCCGAACGTCACCGAAAGGGTTCCGTCGTTCCATGAAAATTCCGCTATTGCGTTTAGGAGGTTGACCGCCGCAAAGTCGGCATTGGCGTCGTCGAGATTGAAGCCGTCGAGGGAGCCAGCGGAGATTAGCTCGAAAGTGTAGCCGATGTAGTCGGCGCCGTTGAGCCCGTCGAAATTTATTTCAATTTGCCCGTCGGCGTTCTTCGAGAATTCTCCCGCAATGGAAATCTTGTAGCCGTTTTCGAGGGCGGCCATATCGAAGAGCAGGCCGCCGGAATTCCACTGCGCGGAATTTATTACGGTGCTGTTGTTGGCGGCTCCGAAATATCCGCCGTTGAGGTAGAGCGTTCCCGTGGTGGCGTTGGCGGAGGCGAGGACGAATTTGCCGCCGTTGAGGGTGATATCGTTGATGTAGCCGCCCGTCAGCGTAATCGTCTGTTTGCCGGTCGCGGAGGCGTCCATCGCCACGTTAAACTTTGCGGAATTCGCCGCGCCGTCGTCGGCGTCTGTTATGAGGCCGTTCCAGGAGTAGTCGCCGGAATTGGTGAAAGTGACGGCGGTGTCGCCGTCGATGCGCAGTTGATGGTTTGATGCGGCCGCGCCCGACAGTCCGCCGATTGTGGTGCCGGCGTTGCCTATGCGCCACCTTCCGGCGTCGCCGACATTCTGGGTTATCATGGAGACCGCGCCTTTTACGGTGAACGAATTGAGCGCCGTCCAGAATACGTGGGAATTTGCGCCGTTTGTGACATTGATATTTACGCCGCCCTCAACGAGGAGGTTCCCGACGTAATTTGAATCGCCGTTGGATGCAAAATTTATGAAATATGCGTTGGATGCGGAGTTTCCTACGGTGAGGTCGTTGCGTATCGTGAGCGTCGAGCCGGTTTTTATTTTTATGTAGCTTCCCCACCATCCCGGAGACGTTGTCCTCCAAGTGAGGCTGTCGAAAGTCACGTTTCCGTCGATATTCAGCGTGAAATGCCCTCCCGCGCTGCCGCCGGAGGAGGCGGACGGGGCGTTTTGTTCGAGGATTACGTTTACGTCGCCCGCGGTGAATCCGTCGGAAATGGTTGAGAAGATTTGAGCGGTCGTAATGGCGTCGATTGTGAGGTCGTTGCCGGCGACTTCCGATACCGACGGCGACCATCTTGAAGCGTCGGACCAATTCCAGCCCGAGTCGGTCAATTCCTTGTTCTCGCCCGTGATGAGCGACAGGCTTTCCGCGTTCAGCGCGATTGCGGAAGCGGCCATTATTGAATATAAAAATGAGCGGCAATATAAACTTCTCATACGATTGTTTCCTTTTTGTTTAAATTCGGACTAAACTTATAGCGTTAATTGTCAAACAATTTTCTTCGTCAAAAAAATGCAAAATTTTTAACTCATTCGCCTCTCGGAAGTTTTTTTATTTCGGAGAAATATTTTCCCCGCCCCGCAGGTTTTTATTGCGCATTTTTAAGCGCAGTTGCGCCGCGCTATCGCAAAACAAGGCGGCTTCGAATGATTCGCCGCCGCCCGATTAAAAAAATTTGGATTTTCTCCGCATTTCAGCGCGCCTATGCCCTTTTTTTGCGGAGAGCGAAAAACAGGGCGCCCGCGCCGAGGAGCATGGCAACCGTTGCAGGCTCCGGCACTTCCGAGAACGTCACGGAAAGCGCGTACTTGCCCTCATTTTCAACCCATTTGAATATTGCGCAACCGTCGTATAGGTTTGCGGCGGCGAAGTCGCGGTTCGCGTTTTCGAGGTCGATGGTCTCGTCTACGGCGTCTGCGGAAATCAGGACGAATTCATATCCGTAATATTCGGGGGCGTATAGGCCGTTGAAATCTACGGCTATTTTTTCAGTTCCCGATTTTGAAATTTTACCCGCCGAAATTTCATATCCGTTTTCGAGGGCGCCGCTTTCAAATATGAACCCGCCCGAGGAGAGGTCGATTGCCGCGAATTTGGCGCTGTCGCCCTTTGTATTATAAAAGCCGCCGTCGATTGACAGCGTGCCCGTGGTTGCGGAAGCGGAAGATATGTAAAAAATTCCGCCTTTGAGCGCGATGTCGTTTACGGTTCCGGAGACAATGTCCAGATCCTGGGAGCCGGCGGCGGATTCGTCCATAACTATATTGAACCTGTTTCCGCCGTTGCCTATCGCGCCGCTCCAGCTTGCGGCGGTTCCGGCTTTGTTTGTAAACGTCAAAGTGCGGTCGCTGTTGATTCCGCTTATCGACAGCATGTTGTACCCGTAAAGGTTGGAGCCCTGCAAGCCGCCTATGCGCGTGGTCTTGCTAATGGTGTACCATATTGCTCCGCGCGGTCTCCCATTTTTAACTTCCGTCATATAGACAACTCCGTCGACAATAAACTCGCTTCCGTATGTAAAAAACCTTAAATCATACCATGCGTCGCCGATATTTGCGTTGAGGCTTAGGTTCCCGCCTATGTGAAAGCTTCCGCCGTAGTCAGGGGAATTGTGCCCTAAGGATATGGCGTTGGCGGCATACGGGCTGCTCGGCGACACATTGACGTCGCCGTTGACGGCGAGTGTTGAGCCGCTTAGAACGCGGATGTAGGTTCCGTAATAATTTCTCGAGTTTTGGCCTACGGAAAGCGAATCGAAAACGGCGTCGCCCTCGACGTCGAAATAAACATGGTTTGTCGGATTTTCGACTTTTATGGACACGTCTCCGGCGCGAAAGCCGGGATTGATTGTGGAGTTGAGAGTTTGTCCGCCGTTGTTTATGTCCGCCGACAAATCGTTTCCGGCGACTTCTGAAACCGACGGGCTCCATTTTGAAGCGTCGCTCCAATCCCACCATTCGGTGACGACTTTGTTTTCGCCCGTTTTGAGCGAAAGGCTTTCGGCTCGGGGCAGGGGAGCGAAAAGGAAAAATGCGGCGCATAAAAGCGATAAGTTGTTTATTTTAATGTTATTCATAATCTGGATAAACGATTGCGGTTTTAGGTTTAACTAATTTTCAAATAGAATGGCGTTTAAATATGTCAAGATTTAAATGCGATTCCCCAAACTTACTCCAAAAATTACATATGCTTATTCTCTGCCCGCCGCCGCATAAAGGAATTTCCCGCTTCCCCTTCTTTTGGAAAAGCCCCTCCCTTGCTCACTCACATTTTACTTGCCGCGCGCCCCGCCAAAACCATTCTGGATTTTATGGATACGGACAAAGCGCCGCGCGCGTGGGAACTGCTCTCCGAGACTCCGGTCGCCGACTGCAAAGTTTTCAAAATCGTCAAAAGAACTCTCCGCCACCCCGACGGGCGGACGGGCGATTTTTACGTCAACCGCTCCGCGGACTGGGTGCAGGTTGCGGCCCTCTCCGATTCCGGCGACCCGTCCGACCCTTTCGTTTTGCTCGTCAACCAGTACAGGTTTGGGAGCGCGAGGACTTCTTGGGAGTTCCCGGGCGGCATAGTCGAAGCCGGCGAGCCCCCCGAGGCCGCCGCCGCGCGCGAGCTGCTCGAAGAAACCGGCTATGCCGGCGGCAGGCCGCGCCTGTTGGCGTCCTATTCGCCCAATCCCGCCCTGCACGAAAACCTCGCGCACTTTGTTGTCATCGAGAACTGCCGCAGGGTCGCAGATCCCCGCTGGGATTCCAACGAGGAAATCCAGCCGAAGCTCGTGCGCGCCTCCGGGCTCTGGCCGATGGTGAAGTCGGGCGAAATCTACCATTCGATCGCGATCAACTGCGCGTTTTTTCTCGAAAAATTTTTGGCCTGCGCTTTCGGCGGAAATGCGGAGGGCGGGGCGTGCCGCTGAACGAGGACAGCGCAGTTCTCAGCGGCTTCCGGTCGATGCCGTACCGCCCGAAATTTTCGCGCGCGCGCTCGAGCGGCGGGCTGCCGGTGTCGTCCGAAGAGCTCTCGCGCAGGTTTTTGGCGAAGTTCGCGGCGAGGGCGGCCTCGCCGATTTCCGCGATTTCAGAAAATTGGAAGAGGTGCGCTCCCGCCAAATTCGCGGCGAAATCTTCGCCTGTGAACGTGCGCGCGGGCGTCCTCTACGTGGCCGCCGACAACCCGCAAATCCGCCAGGAGCTCCACTTCGCCGCGCGCGGAATGCTTAAAAAAATAAGGGGGATCGAGGGATGTTCCTCCATAAAATCAATGCGCTTTATATGAGAATCGCGCTTGCGCAAATGAACGTCAAAAGGGGCGAATTTCGGGAAAACCTGTCGCGCGCAGGCGAGATGGCGCGCGCCGCGCGCGCGGGCGGCGCGCAGCTTGCGGTCTTTCCCGAAATGTTCGCGTCGGGCTTCGACTACAAAAAGAATGCGGAATTTCTCGAAATCAGCCCGCGCGCAATCGAAATGGAAATGTCGCGGATTGCGCGCGAAAACTCCATTGCGGTGGCGGGCTCGGTTCCGCACATCTGCGCGGGCGGCGGGTTGCCGCGCAACAGGCTTTGCCTCATGGGACCCGACGGCGCGGAGATCGCGCACTACGACAAAATCCACCTCTTCGGAATGTTTCGCGAAGACAGGCATGTCGGGGCGGGGCGCGAGGTTGTCGCCGCCGACACTCCATTGGGGAAAATAGGTTTCGCCGTCTGCTACGATTTGCGCTTTCCGGAGCTCTTCATCCGCCTCGCGCGGGAGGGCGCGAAACTCGCGATAATTTGCGCGGCGTTTCCCCACCCGCGCTCGGAGCATTGGCGCGTGCTGTGCCGCGCCCGCGCGATAGAAAACCAGTTTTTCGTCGCCGCCGTAAACCAGTGCGGGGAGGAGTCTCTGCCCGGCGGAACCGCGAAGTACTGCGGCCTTTCCGCCGCGTTCGATCCGTGGGGCGAAATTGTCGCCGAGTGCCCGCCCGACGCCGAGTCGCTCGCGTTCGCCGACATCGACCTCTCGGATGCGGATGAAATCCGCGCCAAAATGCCCGTTCTCTCCGACCGCGTTTTGCTATAAGAAAAATTGCGCGCGGGAAAACGCGCCGTTTTTTGCCCTGCGCATACCGCTTTATCCGCCGGCTTCGCGGCGATTGCCGCGCAGACGATATGTTTTTCTTGCGGAAAAAATATTCGCAACGAGGCAGGGAAACGGAGGCTGAGCTTTTGCACGTGTAGCGCGGAATATGCGCATTCGTTCACTTATGCGCGCCGCGCAAATATGCGCCTTATCACGTAGTAGAATACGGGCGTGAACACGCATCCGAAGACCGTCACGCCTATCATTCCGAACATCACCGACGTGCCGAGCGACTGCCTCAGCTCGAATCCCGAGCCCGTCCCGTACGCCAACGGCACAACGCCGAGAATGAACGCTAGCGACGTCATGACTATCGGCCTCAGGCGGTTCTGCGCCGCCGTGCTCACCGCCGATACGATTTCCTCGCCGTGCTCTTCGCGCTGTTTTGCGAACTCGACTATCAGTATGGCGTTTTTGCACGCCAGCCCTATTAGGACCACGAAGCCAATTTGCGTCATAAGGTTGTTGTCGAGCCCCCTGATGTTGACCCCTATCATCGCGAAGAGTATCACGAGCGGCACCACGAGTATGACCGAAAGAGGCAGAGTCCAGCTTTCGTAGAGCGCGGAGAGCAGCAGGAACACGAAAATCACGCAGACCGCGAAGATGTAGATGGACGAATTTCCCGCCTTCTTTTGTTGGTATGCGAGGTCCGTCCACTCGATGCCCATTCCCTGCGGCAGGATTTTTGCCGCGAGCTTTTCGACTTCGTTCATTACGTATCCCGTGCTGTACCCCTCGTTCAGGTTGCCCTGTATTTCGGCGCTCGGATAGAGGTTGTAGCGGACGATTTTGTACGGGCCTATGCCGCGCTTTATGGTGACAACCGACCCGAGTGGAACGTTTTGACCGAGGTCGTTGGGGACTTTGAGCTTGTAGATGTCGGCTATGTCCTTGCGGTTGCTCGCTTCCGCCTGCGCCACGACGCGGTAGACGCGCCCCAGAATGTTGAAGTCGTTCACATAGACGGAGCCGAGGTTGAATTGCAGGGTTCGGAAAATCGAGTCTATCGAGACGTTCAGCTTTTGCGCCCTCTCGCGGTCGATGGTGGCATAGAGCTGCGGGTTGTTTGTCGTGTAGGTTGTGTAGGCGTCGTTGACGGCGGGCAGGGCGTTTATTTCCTCTATGAGCTCGTTCGTGTATTTTTCGAGCTCGAATACGCCGAGCCCCGCGCGGTCTTCGACTTGCAGCTTGAAGTCGCTGCCGCTGCCGATGCCCGGAACCGTGGCGGGGGTAGTCACGTTGACGGTGGCCTCGAGTATTTCTCGGTCGAGCACGCTCTTTACCCTGTTCATTATGCGGTCGAGCGTCCAACCGTTTTTGTCGCGCTCCTTTCTGTCGGAGAGCCTGAAATTTATCCTGCCGACGTTCGAGCCGCCCTGTCCGGCGGTAGTCACCGCGTAGCGGATCCCCTCGATGTCCGCGAGCAGCTTGCCGGCCTTTATAACGGCTTCCTCCGAACGCTCGAACGACGCCCCGTCGGGAAGCCTCAGCCAGGCGTTGAAAGAGCCTCTGTCCTGTTTGGGAATGAAGCCCGTGGGGGTCTCGACGAATATCTCCTTGGTCGCCCATATCATTCCGCAGTATAGTATGAGCATTATCGCGGAGATCCTCACCACGAACTTTACGAATTTCCCGTAAAACGAGGCGAATTTGTCGAAGCCCAGATTGAAATATTTGAGGATAAATCCGAGGGAGTAGTCCCATACCAGGTCGAAGAGGCTCCTCTTTTCATGCGCGGAGTGGCGCATGAAGAGCGCGCAGAGCGCGGGCGTCAGGGTGAGCGATACCAGCCCCGATATTATGGTTGACGTCGAAATGGTTATCGCGAACTGCCTGTAAAACTGCCCCGAGATGCCCGGCAGGAAGGCGGTTGGCAGAAACGCCGAGCTCAGCACCAGCACGATGGCGATCAGAGCCCCCTGTATCTGGCTCATCGCCTGCTTTGTGGCCTCGCGCGCGCCGAGCCCGCCCTTCATGTTGCGCTCCACGTTTTCGACGACGACGATCGCGTCGTCGACGACTATGCCGATTGCGAGCACGAGTCCGAAGAGCGTGAGATTGTTTATCGTAAACCCGGAGGCGTACATTATCGCGAACGTGCCCACCAGCGATACGGGTATCGCGAACAGCGGGATTATCGCCGCCCTCCAGCTTTGCAGGAATACTATTATCACCAGCACAACGAGCACCACGGCCTCGAATATCGTGCGGTATAGCGCGTTGATGGACTCCTGCACATACTCCGTGGTGTCGTAGCCTATTACGTAGTCCACGTCGTCCGGAAAGTTTTTCTTCATTTCCTCGAGCTCCGCGCGCAGCAGCTTTACGGTCTCGATGGCGTTCGTGCCGGGCAGCTGGTATACGCCCATTGTCACGGAGCTCTTCTGGTTTATGTAGGATTCGTTCGAATAGCTGTACGCGCCGAGCTCTATGCGCGCGATGTCCTTCAAATGTATGATGCGCCCGTCGGGGGTGTACTTTACGATGATGTCGCCGAATTCCTCGGTTGTCGCAAGCCTGCCTTGCGCGTTGATGAGCAGCTCGAAGGCGGCGCCCGTGTCGCTCGGGGGCTGGTTGAGCCTGCCAGCCGCCACCTGCGTATTCTGTTCTTTTAGGGCGTCGACAACCTCTATCGGCGACAGGTTGACCGCCGCAAGCCTGTCGGGGTCGAGCCACACGCGCATGCTGTACTCCTTTGCGCCCCACACGCCGAATTCGCTGACGCCCTTTACGCGCGCGAGCCTGTCCTGCATCTGGGTGATCGCGTAGTTGGAGAGGTAAATTTTGTCGCGCGTGCCGTTGGGGGAGACGAGGTTTATGGTCATCAGTATGTCCGGATTGCGCTTGTATACGTTTATGCCGACGTCGCGCACTTCCTGCGGAATCCTGTTTTCCGCCTGCCTCACGCGGTTTTGGACGAGCACCTGCGCCATGTCGATGTTAACGCCGGTCTCGAAGGTTATGTTTATGGACCACGAACCCTCGGAGGTCGCCTCGCTGGACATGTATATCATGCCCTCCACGCCGTTGAGCTTTTGTTCGAGCGGGGCGAGGGTAGTGTTCATTATGACTTCCGGAGACGCTCCGGAGTACGAGCCGCTGACGTTTACCGTGGGGGGCGCGATATTCGGGTACTGCGTGATGGACAGCTGGGAAAACGCTATGAGGCCGACGAACGTTATGAATACGGAGATTACCGTCGCGAAAATCGGCCTGTCTATGAAGAAGTGGGAAAATTTCATGGCCTTAGAGCTTTTTCAGGACGGGGGTGACCTTTTTCTTCGGAACCGCGCGGCGGATTCCGTTTATTATGACCTTTTCGCTCCCGTCGAGCCCCGCGGAAATCACCTGCAGCTTGCCGACGAGCTCGCCGGCCGTCACCGCCCTGTATTCGACCACGTTTTCGGAATTGACTATGTATACGAACCTCCCCACGAGGTCCGTGCCGACCGCCGCCTCCGGGACGAGAA
Organism: uncultured bacterium; assembly: GCA_905214995.1. Classification (GTDB taxonomy): domain Bacteria; phylum Verrucomicrobiota; class Verrucomicrobiia; order Opitutales; family Intestinicryptomonadaceae; genus Merdousia. The sequence goes on from CAJMOT010000023.1 coordinate 16,379, forward strand.
GCCGCTTGGCGGGCGCGCCCGCCCGCAGCTCCACAGTCGCGTACATTCCCGGGAAGAGCGCGCCCGAAGAGTTGTCGATTTCCGCGCGCAGCTCGAGGCTCGAGGCGTTTAGGGTGTTGTCGACGTAAGTCACCTGGCCGAAGTGCGAGGGCGCGGGCTCGTCGAGCAGCTTCAGGCGCACGGGCGGCCCCTGCCGCTTCTTGGAGTCTATCGAGTCGAAGAGGCGGATTTTGTTGTATTTTATGATGTCCCTCTCGCTGATTTCAAAATAAGCGTACACCGTGTCGCGGGATACCACGCTCGCCATGAGGGTGTCGGAGGCGTTTATGAGGTTGCCTTCGTCCACGAGGCGGCGGCTGACGTAGCCGGAAATAGGGGAGGTTATGCGCGTGAACTCGAGGTTGAGCTCGGCTTCTTTGAGTTTTGCCTTGTCGGAGATGAGAACCGCCTCGGCGGAGAGGAGCTCGCTCTTGCGGGTCTCGTAGACTTCCTTTGAAATGGCATTTTGGGCGAAGAGCTCTTCGGCGCGCTTCAAGTTGCTTCTGGCGAGCTCTATGCGCGCGTTCGTCTCCAGCACGGAGGCTTTGCACGCCTCGGCGACCGCTTGGAAGGGGCGGGGGTCTATCTGGAAGAGCACGTCGCCCTGCTTTACGTAGTCGCCGTCAGTGAAGTGTATTTTTTCAAGGTAGCCTGAGACGCGCGCGCGAATTTGCACCGACTGCGCGCCCTCGATTCGCGCCGTGTATGAGTCCCACACTTCGACGTCCCTCCTTACGGGGAGGGCGACTTCCACCGTGTCGGAAAGCTGCTGTTTTTTTTGGGATTTCTGCTCTTTGCAGCCCCAGGACAATGCGACGCACGCCGCGAGAAGCGCGGCGGGAATGAATTTAAGCGGAGAACCCGTCATGGCGTTTAAATTGGATTGTGGAGTTTTCGGCGGCGCATTTGGGCCCGCCCTTAACGCCCTCAAAACGCTAAACGAATCCCCCATTTGCGTTTTGCGGCATTTATTGAATGCGCCCGCGCGGGAGCGCAATTTACGCCTAAAATGGGCGCCTTCCGAAAAAGTTTCAACAAAAAATTTTTCAAAAAGACGAAAATTAGCATTGACTGAACCGCCGCCCGATGTCCTAATTGCGAAATATTTTTTTAGGGGATGTAGCTCAGTTGGAAGAGCACCACAATGGCATTGTGGGGGTCGTCGGTTCGAACCCGATCATCTCCAGTTTTTCTTGCAGAACTCCCTGGTGGTGTAATGGTAGCACAGATGATTTTGGTTCATCTAGTCGGGGTTCAAATCCCTGCCGGGGAATTGGGATTTGCCTGAAATTTTTGCATTTTGCGGCCGATTTCAACTTCTTCCGGACGCCGAGGGCAATCGCCTTGCGGCTTACTGCCAAATGAGGCTTGTTGCGCTGGCGCCGGGCGGCGCTGCTTTTCGGTTTTGTTTGCGCCGATTTGGGTGGTTTGTCCAAATGCGGATTCTTTCATAAAATCGCGGAATCCGGTCGTTCAAAAGGCGGTTGGCGGCGATGGCTCATTATGGATTTACCCGCAAAAATGCGAAAGCTTAAATTATATTGGCGGCTTGTAAAATCCGGAATGGTACTGCGGCGCAAATCCAAAAAAACAACCCCGCAAGCGGCATCTTGCAGGGCTCAAAAGCAGAGCCGAAAGTCGGACTTGAACCGACGACCCACGCTTTACGAAAGCGTTGCTCTACCAACTGAGCTATTTCGGCGCAATTTAAAGCGCAAAATTTGCTTTATTCTTGTAAAGCAGTCAATATATTTTTCTATTTGTTTGCGTTTTTATTGCGGGGAGGACATATTTTTTCCCGCGCGCTCATGGGGCGGTTTCTCGTGAAGTTTTTGGCGGCGGCCGCGTTTGCCGCCGCGTTCGAGCTCCTCTTCGGATGGGGGGAGCTGCTCCGTCTGTGCCTGGATTTCGCGCGCGAAAACGACAACCCTTTTGCGTTTCTCGCCGTAATGGGCGTCGGGTGCGCGTTTCCGTTTTCGCTGTCGCTCTGCTATCTGTTTGCGGGCGCCGCTTTCCCGTTTTTCGAGGCGTGGGCGCTCTGCGTTATCGGGCTTTTCATAAGCTCGTCGATAGGCTTTTTTTTCGGAAGGTTTCTCGTGCCGGAGAACGCGCTCGAGTCCGTCGCCGCGCGCTTTAAAATAGGGGCCGTGAAATCTCTCGGCCTGGCGAACGTCAACTTTTTCGTCAGGGCGGTCCCGGGCATTCCCTATTTTTTGCAGAACATAATTCTCGGGGGAATGAGGACTCCGTTTGCGATGTATGCGGCGGTGAATCTGGCGGTGCAGGGGGCGATCGCCGCGGCTATGGTTTACATGGGTTCCGCCGCCGCGTCGGATTCTCCCGCTTGGCGGAAGCTGTGGGTGTTCGGGATCTTAATTGCCGCGTTGTTTCTTGCGCAGAGGGCGATGGCGTTCGCGCTTTCGAGGCGCGGGGGAGGGAAGTGATATGGAAAGGCTCCGCAGGATTTCCGCAAGGCTGCGCATTGCGGCGTGCTATGCGATTTACGCGGCGGCAAACGTCCTGTTTATGGCGGCTGCGCTCGCGCTGTTGGCGGCGCGTTCGGCGGGGATAAAGTCCGCGGGTTCGGCGGCGAACTCGCTTTTGCGCTTTTTGGTGCGTTTGCTCGCGTTCCGCATTTTCCCTTTTGTAGGGGGCTACGGCGTGGAGGCGGGCGGTCTTGAAAACGCGCCTCCAAAGCCGTCGGTTTACGTATTCAACCACATATCGTATCTCGACCCGCTGTTCGCCCTGGCGATTGTCCCGAACGCGGCGGTCGTGGTGAAGGGCAAGTACGACTCGGTGCTCGCGATATGGATTTTGACGCGCCTCTTTGACTTCGTGTCGATCGGCGGAGGCTCGCGCGCGGATTTGGAGCGGGCGATGGAAAAGCTTTCGCGGGTTGTCGGGTTCGGGCGGAATATTGTGATATTCCCCGAGGGCACCCGAATGCCTGGCGGCCGTCTGGGAGATTTTAAGAGCATGGCTTTCAGATTGTCGCGCAGGTTCGGCATGGACGTCGTGCCCGGGGCGATAGTTTCGTCGGAGCCCGTGTTTACGCGCGGCGCCCCGCTGATTCCCGACAGGAACGGATTTTTCTTTTCCATAAGGCTGCTCGGGCCGCTGCATCCCGGAGACTTCGACTCCGCGGATTCGCTCTCCGCCGCGGCGTATCGCGCGATATCGCGTGCGTGCAAAGATATGCGCGCCCCGTTTCCCGAAAAAACTTGAACGCGCGTTTTGGAATCTGGTAGGGTGGGAAAATGATATTGGAAAAGTCCGACATAATCGCGTATCTTCCGCAGCGCGACCCGTTTCTGATGGTCGACAGAGTGGCGGAATTCGACGCCGCAAAGGGGATAGCCGCCGAGCTCGATTTGCCCGAAAGCCTGCCGTTTTTCAGGGGGCACTTTCCGTCGATGCCGGTTATGCCTGGCGTGATGATCGCCGAAGCGCTCGCGCAGACATGCGGGCTTTACATAGCTCTGTCGGCGCGCGAGCGGCGGGAGGAATATCAAAAGGGGCGGATATTTTTTCTGGCGGCCGCCAATTTGAAATTCAAGTCCGTGGTGAGGGCGGGCGAGACGCTTGCGATGCGCGCGTCTTTCGCGCGCGAGTACGGGGGGCTTTACAGCTTTTCGGCGGAGGCATGCGGCAGAAAGGGCGTGGCGGCGTCGGGGACTATCGTGCTCGCCTCGGGCGAAAACGTGAAGTTGTGAAGGCGTTGTTTGTCAGGGCAGCCCCCCGTCCGAACGGAGTGACTTCGCTCGTGGGAGACCTTTTTTTGCGCGGAATGCGCAGGGGCGGCGCCGAAATCCTCGACTTCGACATGTCCGCGAAAAATGTGGCGGATTGCCGCGGGTGCTTCGCGTGCAGCGCGGGTTTCGGAAGGCGCGGCGTTTGCGCGATACGCGACGACATGGCTGAGGCGCTCGACTTTCTCGACGGGGCCGACGCGCTCGTGTGCCTTACGCCGGTCTACTTTTATTCGATGAGCGCGCAGATGAAGCGGTTCTTCGACAGGTGTTTTCCCTTTGTCAGGGGGTACCGCTTCGACCCCGAAAGCGGGAGGATGCTGAACGAGACGGGATTTTTGAAGAAGCGCAAAAAATTCGTCGCAATAAGCGTGGCTTCGGGGCGGCTCGACGACGTTTTCGACGCCCTTTCCCGCACTTACCGCATGGTGGCTGACGCGATGGATTTTGAGTTCGCCGCCGACATCGCGCGCGGGGAGTCGGCGTATTTTGCCATGCGCGAACTCGGCAGCGTGCGGGTGCGCAGGGTGCTTTCGGCGTTCGAGGCTTCCGGTGAGATTTTCGCGCGCGCCGGCGAAATCCCCGCCGACAGATTGGAGGCGATGCGCATGCCTTTAAGCCGCGGAAGGGAGTCGTTCGCAAAAAACGCGCGCGTGTTTTGGCAGCTGCGCCGCAACGGGACTCCATTCGAGAGCTTTTCCATGGTTTCCGACCCCCGCATACTCCTGCGCGAGATGTGCGCGACCCTCGATCCGTCGCGCGCGCCGAAGCGGGCGGACTTCAAGTTCGTTTTCCCCGACAAGGGCTGGGTGTGCCTTGCGAGCGTGAGGAATGGGAAGTGCTCTTTTGACGAATCCGCGGACGCCGGAGTTCGCGCGGACGTCGCGGTTACGGCGGATTCGGAGGACTGGGCGGGGGTGATGGCCGCCCGCCGCGACGTCTCCGCGCTGATGCGGGCCGGGCGGCTGAAAGTCGAGGGCGACTTGTCCCTGTTTGCCGCGATGAAGAGAATTTTCGGCCTCGGCGGGGACAGGCGTGTGGGGGGCGTATGACGGAGCTCGAAAAAATGCTTTCTGGGCTTCCCTACCGCCCCTCCGATCCGGAACTTTCCGCAATGCGCCTGCGGTGCAGGGAGATTTTGCGAGAGTATAATTCCTCTTCCGCGGCGGACTCCGAAACGCGCAAAAGGCTTCTCGAAGCCCTGTTTGGCGGCTTTCCTGAAAACCTTGTCGTCGAGCCGGCTTTTAGATGCGATTACGGCGCGAACATAGAATTTGGCAAAAACGTTTTCGTCAATTTCAACTGCGTGATTCTCGATTGCGCAAGGGTGAAAATCGGCGACAACGCTTTCATCGGGCCGAATGTTCAAATTTATACGGCGGCCCACCCGCTGGACGTTGCCGCCAGAAATTCCGGCGCGGAATTCGCGCTGCCCGTCGAAATCGGCGGGGATTGTTGGATTGGCGGTTCCGCCGTGGTTCTGCCAGGCGTAAAAATCGGCTCCGGATGCGTTATAGCGGCGGGGGCGGTCGTGACGAAAGACATTCCCCAAAATTCGCTTGCGGCCGGCAATCCGGCGCAAGTCAAGCGGAGCTTAAAATAAGCTTTTTTCTCATAATTCCATAACAATATTTTTTTCAGATTGGGCATTGGGATAAATTTCCGGCATTTGCCGCGGGAATGTCGGCGTTGGTTGGCAGAGCTTGAGGGTTGAGCGGATGTCGGGCTGCGGGATTGCCGACTGTTGTCGGATTGCTATCGTCAGATTGCCTCCATAAGTTTTGCGCAAAGTTTGCGGAATATTCCAAAGGGCGCGCTGGTTTTGTATTATAAAAATCAGTTGCCTTCAAAAAACGCGGATGCGTCGGAGGAAGAAATGCCGCGCATGTTGACGTAACTAAGCGTGCCCCTAAAAATTTTCAGCAAACGGGAAAGTTCGGAGTTAATCTTGTTAAGTTTTTCTAAGTCTTTTTTCATTTGTCTAAGTAGTTTATTGTTAGTTTAGTATACTACTTAGACAGCTTCCCGGAAGCCTAACTTATAAGCCAGACCCAGAAACGCAATCTCCCAGATTACGGGGAAAAACGGCAATGAGAGCGCCGGTGAGCTGGAATGCATTGCAAATCAATTAAAGCGTATAGATTATCTCCCATTCGGGGGGCGATTTTTCCGCTCTTTAACAAATGCGTTTTCCCTGGCGAAAAGGCGGAAATTGAGAATACTATTTCTTAATAATATTATAAAGTTAAAAAAATATTTTGGCTAAAATAATAATATGTCGTTTGGCTCACGCGCAGCCGGTCAGGCCGCCGTCTATTGTGAGGGTTTGGCCAGTTATGTAGGAGGAGGCGCCGGAGGCGAGGAAGAGGGCGGCTTCGGCCACTTCTTCGGGCTTGCCGAAGCGCTTTAACGCTATTCTCTCCCTTTGCCTGGCGGCGATATCGCGCGGAATTTTGGCGGTCATGTCGGTCTCTATGAATCCCGGGCAGATCGCGTTTGCGCGTATGCCCTTCGCTCCGAGTTCCGCGGCGCATGCCCTCGCGAGGGCGCACAGCGCCCCCTTGCTCGCCGCGTAATTCGCCTGCCCCGCGACCCCCACGAGCGCGGAGACCGACGACACGAAAATTATCGAGCCCGACTTTTTCGAGTACATTTTCCTTGCCGCGCATTTTGTCCACGCGAACGCTCCGTCGAGGTTTGTGTCGAGCACTTCGCGCCACGAGGATTGCGGCATAGTCATCATGAATCCGTCGCGCGTTATTCCGGCGTTGTTTACGAGAACGTCTATCGCGCCGCTCTCGGAATATATTTTGTCGACCGCTTCGGCTATGGCGACGGGGTCGCCCTGGGGACAGCGCAGCGCGAAGGCTCCGGTTTCGGCGGCGAGCTCTGCCGCGGCGGATTCGGAGTTCGCGTACGTAAAATAAACTTTGGCGCCCGCGGCGGCGAACCTTTTGACTATCGCCGCGCCTATGCCGCGGGAGCCGCCCGTGACTATTGCGATTTTGTCTTTCATGTCATTTTAACCGCCGGTATTTTTCCATAATCTCCGGCGCGAATTCTCTCAGAAGCTTCATCGTCCGCATGTTTGCGAGCGCGCAGACGCATTCTCCGCAAGCGTGGAGCGCGCCGGTTTCGGCGTTGCGCAGCTCGTGGGAAAATTCCAGCCTTCCGGAAAAGGCGTCGTCGATTTTATGCCGCGTGAGCAGTTCGAGCCTGTCGCCGATTCTCACGGGGGCGAAGTATTCGCACGAATTTCTTACGACGGGAACGGCGATGTCGAGGCGGCGGGCGTCGTCGAGGCTGAGGACTTCGTTCATTATCGAGAGCCTTCCGCGCTCGAACCACTCGAAGTACACGCAGTTGTGGACCACCCCCATGATGTCGATGTCCCGAAATTCGGGCGCCACCGCGAGCCTGCGCGTTATCCTCCGGGGCATTACTGCTGCATTCCCCTTACAAGGCTTTCGGAGACCGTCATCGGGCGGGAGACCGTGAATATGTCCGGTTCCCCTCCGGCGGCGGAGGAGAGCTCGAGCGACGGGTACGCGAAGTCCGATTTTATGAGCGCGAGCCCGATGTTGTCGCCGAGCTGCGTCGAGCGCATGGCGATTTTGACTTCCCCTATATCGCAT
>CAJMOT010000024.1 GCA_905214995.1 uncultured bacterium
GCGGCGCTTGCGTCGCCGCTTTGGTTTTACTCGATTTTCTTTTCTTAACGTTTTTTAATAAAATGGATTCTCAGAAAAAAATCTCGCCCGCGGCGGCGGTTAAAAACTTCCTCGCAAACGGAATTTGGGACCCGAAATACTCGGGCAAAAGTGGGATTGCGGGCGTCGGCATACTGCTGCTCAGAATACTGCTCACGACGGCAAACGGCATACTCAAAAACCGGGTGTTCGTCCAGGCGTCGTCGCTCTCGTACGCAACGCTGCTTGCGATAGGCCCGATACTCGCCATCACAATACTATTTTCGGGAATGTTTTTCAGGGACAAGGGCGAGCAGTTCATATACGGCAAGATAATGGACGCCGCAACTTTCGTGATGCCGGCGGTCTCCGAAATGATGTCGGCTTCCGGCGGCGCGGACGGAGGGGAGAAGGCGAAGATAAACCCCGCCGTATTCAAATTCATCACGAAAATCTCCAAGGCGAGCGTCTCCGGAGGCGCGATAGGGGTGGCGACAATGCTCGTCACGTGCCTCTTGCTTTGCAAAAATATGGAGAGCGCCATCAACCTGATATGGGGAGCGCGCAAGGGTCGCAAATGGGTTGACCGCATTGTGTTCTATTTTGCGATGATTTTCTTCGGGTCGGTCGGCACGATTTTCGGAATGACGTTTCTGGCGACCTCCCAGCTGTCGGCGTTCGTAGGGGGGATTCCTATAATTTCCGACTACGCCTCGTGGATAACGTATCTGGTGGGCATGGGGGTAATGACAGCGGTGCTGGCGTGCTTCTACAAGTTTTTTCCGTGCGCGCGCGTGAAGTGGAAAGCTGCGTTTGCGGGGGGATTTATCATAATGCTTTTGCTGATGCTAAACAACAAGCTTTCGTTCATATACATAGGCTATATCGTTAAGCAGCAGAGCCTGTACGGGTATTTGGCGATAGTGGCGGTGGCGATGTTCAGCCTCTACGTATTCTGGCTGGTGATACTCATAGGCAGCCAGATTACCTACGCCGTGCAGTACATGGACTTTCTCTCCGACGAAGACGCATGGGGCCTCATGGGGCCCGGAATGCGCGCGCTGTGCGCTCTTGCGGCGTTCGCCGAAGTCTCGCGCGAGTTTTGCCTGCGCGACGGCACGCCGACGGCGGAGACGCTCACCGCCAAGCTCAAACTTCCCGCCGGCGCCATATTGGCGTCCCTCGATATCCTCGTATCGAAGGGGCTGGTGTGCGGCGTGCTTCTAGGCGATTCCCGCGAAGCCGCCGGGTTCAAGCCCGCCGTTCCGCCGGAATCCGTGACGCTCGCGCAATTTTTCAGGCAGCTGGGCCTCGGCGAGGGCGACAGGCCCGAGCTGCTTTCGCACAACGAGCCCGCGGTCGCGGCGGCTCTCGAATCTTTCGGCGAATATTCTCGCCTTCCGGCGTCTTCCAAGACGATAAGGGACATAATATAATGGATATTTTCGAGTTCAGAAACGAATACCTTAAAGGCGGGCTGTCGCGCTCCGATCTGGATCCCAACCCCTTCAAACAGTTCGAAAAGTGGTTCAACCACGCGTGCGAATGCGACGTTGCGGAGCCCAACGCTATGGTGGTTTCCACGGTGGGGGCGGACGGCGCGCCGTCGTCGCGCGTGGTGCTTTTGAAGTCGTGGGACGAAAACGGCTTCGTGTTTTACACCAATTATTCGAGCCGCAAGGCGCGCGAAATCGCCGGCAACGACAAGGTGTGCGCGATTTTCGCGTGGCTTGACCTGGAGCGGCAGCTGCGCATAGGGGGCAGGGCGGAGAAGGTGTCGGCGGCGGAGTCGCTGCGCTACTTTTTGTCGCGGCCGTTCGGGAGCCGCCTCGGGGCGTGGGTGTCGCGCCAAAGCAGCGTGATTTCGTCGCGCGGCCTGCTCGAGATGCAGTTTGAAAAGATGAAGGAGAAATTCAAAAACGGCGACGTTCCGCTGCCCGACTTCTGGGGCGGGTACAGAATCGTCCCCGAGCGTTTTGAATTTTGGCAGGGCAGAAAAAACCGCCTGCACGACAGGTTTGAGTACGCGAAAAAGTCCGCCCCCGACGGCTCGGCGGTTTGGGAAATTTCGCGCCTCGCCCCGTAGGGAGGGGAATTTTTGCGGGCCGTTTTCTCCGCCCGCCGGGAGGCGGCGTTTGCGCGCCCCGCGCGGCTGCGCTTTGCGAAATCGCCTTTTTTTAATCCCGACAATCCGCGCCGGCGCGCGCCGTCTGAAAATTTGTCGGAGGCAATGTCCATAGACCGCGCATATTGCGGCGTCGGGCGGCGAATTGCAAAACGCCCTTCCGAGGGGCGCCGACGCAAATCTGCGGATTTTTGCCGCGCCGCTCCCGCGGGTTGCGCATTCATTAGCTCTTTACAAATGCCGGCGTTTTTCTATTTTGTCCTCTGAATGGAAATACTGTGACGGGATTTTTCTCAAATATTTTCAGAAAGCCGAAATCGGACGAAACGGGAATTTCGGCGACCGCCTCCCTGTCCGGCGACGGCGACGCTCTCGTGTTGCGCGTCTCGGGGGACTGGCTTTTGAAAAACGGCCGCACGCCTTTCGAGAAAATAGGGGGGGAGCTCTCGTCGCGCGGGAACGTTTCCTCCCTCAAAGTCGACGCGGGGGAACTCGGCGAGTACGACTCCGCGCTCTCGGCCTTTCTCCTGCGCGTTTGGGAGCTGTGCTCCAAGCTCTCCATAAATTTCGACGCCGAATCGCTCCCCGACGGGCCGCGCGCGCTTCTGAGGCTCGCCACCGCCGTTCCGGAGGCGGACGAGGCGTCGAGGAAATCCGTTGCAAAGCAGGGGGGAATTTTCGGCAAAGTCGGAACTCGCGCGATAGGCGTTTTGAGCTCTTTCAATTCCATCTCCGAATTTGTCGGAGAAGTCGCCATATCGTTTGCGCTCGCCGTCGCCGGTCGCGCGCGGTACAGGGGCAAGGACCTCGCGCTGCTCGTCCAGCGCTCGGGGCCGGAGGCGCTGCCGATAGTGGCGTTAATCAGCTTTCTCGTTGGGCTAATCCTCGCGTTCGTGGGCGCGATACAGCTCGCCAAATACGGATCGGAAATCTTCGTCGCCGACCTCGTGGGAATAGCAATGGTGCGCGAGATGGGCGCGATAATGGTCGGAATTGTGATGAGCGGCCGCACGGGGGCGGCGTTCGCGGCGGAGCTCGGCTCGATGAAGGTGAACGAGGAAATCTCCGCGTTCAGGACTTTCGGGATATCCCCGATGGAATTTCTCGTGTTTCCGCGCATACTCGCGCTCGTTCTCGTATTTCCGCTGCTCACGATATTCGCGGACGTCATAGGCATGATGGGCGGGCTCGCCATAGGCGTGGGAATGTTCGACATATCCTACGAGCAGTACGCAAACCGCTCGGTCGCCGCCCTCAATCTCGTCCAGCTTTCCACGGGCATAGGCAAGAGCATCGTCTTCGGCCTGATAGTGGGCGTCATAGGCTGTCGGCAGGGGCTCGCGTGCGAGAAGAGCTCTGCCGGAGTTGGGCTAGCCACGACCTCGGCGGTCGTGCAGAGCGTGACATGGATTATAGTCGCCGACGCGGTTTTCGCCGTAATATTCACGATTTTCGACATATGAGCCGCAGCGAAACAGCCATTCCCAAGAAAGCCGTAATCCCTCCCGCGCCCGACGGCGGCGACGCGTTCAAGATAGAGTCTTTGACGATGGCGTACGGCGACTATGTCGTAATGCGAGACCTCGACTTTTCCGTAAAGCGCGGCGAGATATTTTTCATAATAGGCGGCAGCGGCTGCGGCAAGAGCACCCTTTTGCGCCACATGATAGGGCTCGCCAAGCCCGCGGCGGGCAGGATTCTCTACCGCGGCGAGGACTTTTCCGGCGCGACCGAGGAGCGAAGGCTCGAAATTCTGCGCGAATTCGGCATTCTCTACCAGGGCGGCGCGCTTTGGAGCAGCATGACGCTCTCCGAGAACATCGCCCTTCCGCTGACGGAATTTTCCGGAATCTCCGAGAAGGCGGCTGCGGAAATAGCGGATTTGAAGCTCGCGCTCGTAGGGCTCAACGGCTTCGGCGGCTTTTATCCGTCGGAAATCAGCGGCGGCATGGCAAAGCGCGCGGGGCTTGCGCGCGCCATCGCCCTCGATCCGCTCGTGCTGTTTTTCGACGAGCCGAGCGCGGGGCTCGATCCGGTGTCGTCGCACCGACTCGACCGCCTGATACTTCAAATGCGCGACTCTCTCGGCGCGACGGTCGTCGTGGTCTCGCACGAGCTTGCGAGCATTTTTGCGATAGCCGACCGCGCGGTGTTTCTCGACGCGAAATCCAAGACGCAGGGCGCGATAGGCTCTCCGCGCGAACTTCTCGAACGCGGCCCCAAAGACGTGCGCGTGTTCCTCAACCGCGGCGTCGACCCGCTTGAAAATAAGGACGCTTATGAAAAATAAAATCAGCCCGGCGGCGATCGGAATGTTCGTGATGGCCGCCTCCATCATCGCGGTCGCGGCAGTAATGGTTTTCGGCGCGGCCAAGTTTTTCTCGAGGACGGAAAACTTCATATCGTTTTTTTCGGAGAGCGTCAACGGCCTCGACGTCGGCGCGCCCCTGAAATACAAGGGCGTGAAAATCGGCAAGGTGGAGGGCATATTCATAAGCTCCTCCAAGAATATCAAGGAGAGCTCGGTGTCGGTGGTGTACTCCATAGACATCGACCAGCTCAGGCGCAAGACCGGCACCGATTTCAAGGATTACAGCGACTGGATGGACGAGCAGATCGCCGAGGGCCTGCGCGCCAAGCTCAACTACCAGAGCATCGTCACCGGAATGCTCTACATAGAGCTCGATTTCATAGCGGACAAGGGGGAGAAGTACGAACTCAAATACGGCGGCACGCGCTTCAAGGAAATCCCCGCCGCGAAGTCGGGGCTCTCCGAGCTCGCCAAAGGGTTTGAAAAGACGATGGCGGACGTCGCAAAGATAGACTTTGCCGCCATCGGGCAAAACGTCCACTCGGCAATCGTGAAAGTCAACGAAAAGCTCGACGGCATCGACGCCAAGGCGATAAGCGACAGCGCGGTCTCCGCCTTAAAGGGCGTGGACGAGCTCGCGCGCAGCAGGGATGTGGCGGAGGCGATAAAGAAGCTCGACGCGCTCCTTTCGGATTCCGACGCCCTCGTAAACGGCGCCCGCGCGGAACTCAAAAAGTTTTCCGCCTCCGGAGCCTCAGTCATGGCGCGCCTCGACGAAGTTTTGCGCAACGTCAACTCCGTCGTTGCGCCGCAGTCGCCGTTCAGGTACCAGATAGCCGTCCTCTTAAAGACAATGGACGAGTCTATGAGCTATATCTCCAATTTCACGGACTATCTCCAGCGCAACCCGAATTCGCTGCTGAGGGGCAAGGACAATTCCAAACGCAAATAAGACAATTAGGATAAACGCGCCATGAAACTTATAAGAACCGCTCTTGCGGCCTCCGCGCTCGCGTGCGCCGCGTCGCTTTCCGGATGCATATCCGACCTCCTGTCGCCCTCGGAGGATCCGACGGTGTTTCATATCGTATCCCCCGTTCCGATGCGAAAGGCCGCGGCGGGGAAGTTCGACGTCAATCTCCTTCCGATACAGCTGCCGCAGTATATGTCGCGCGCGCAGATCGTCTCGGCGGGCCCCGACGGAGCTCTTGAAATATCCGAATTCGACAGGTGGGCGGAGCTTCCCGCCAGCGGAATCGAGCGCGCGGCGGCGGTCGACATAGAGTCTTCCGGCGCGGCGTCGGTGTTCGCGTATCCGGCGGTTTCCCCCAACCCAGAAAAGGCTTGCTCGCTCAAAATATTCGTTTACGAATGCCTGGGAAAAATCGGCGGAAAAGTCCGCTTTCGGGGCAAATGGCAGATAGACCTCCCAGGGGGGGAGAAGAGCGTCGTCAAAAATTTCAATTTTGAGGTTTCCTCAAAAGACGGATACGCGGGCTATGCCGGCGCCCTCAACGAGCTCGTCGGCAGGCTTTCCGCGCAAATATCCTCGGAACTCTCCAAACTTTAACCCACACCATACGATATGAAAACAGGATTACTATTCTCGGGTCAGGGCGCGCAAAGCGTCGGAATGGCAAAGTCGCTGTACGAAAACTGCGAGGCGGTAAGGGAGCTCTTCGACAGGGCCGACGACGCCCTCTCTATGAAGCTCTCCAAATGCTGCTTCGAGGGGCCGTCGTCGGAATTGACGAAAACGAGCGTCTGCCAGCCGGCGCTCTTTTTGCACGGGTTCGCCGTCGTCGAGGTCATGCGCCAAAAGGGTATTCTCGGCGAGCCTTCCACGGCCCTCGGGCTATCGCTCGGCGAGCTCACAGCCCACGCATTTGCGGGCACGTTCAGCTTTGAAACGGGCCTCAAAATCGTCGCCGAGCGCGGCAGGCTGATGCAGGAGGCCTGCGACGCCTCAAAGGGCGCGATGGCGAGCTTCATCGGCGGAACGCCCCAAGACGTCGCCGCCTATTGCAGGGAATTCGACGTGGACATGTCGAACGTCAACTGCCCGGGGCAGGTCGTCATATCGGGCGAAGAGGCGAAAGTCGCCGCCGCGGTCGAGGCGGCTAAGGAGCGCAAGGCGTTCAAAATGGTCGTCCCGCTTAAAGTCGCCGGCGCGTACCACAGCCGGCTCATGGAGCCCGCGCGCAAGGCGTTCGCCGAATATCTCGAGGGAATCGAATTCAAGAGCCCGCGCATACCCGTCTTTACGAACGTCACGGGAGACGCGGTATTCGACCCGTCCGAAATAAAAAAGAACCTCGTAAAACAGGTTGTGAGCACCGTCCGCTGGGAGGACTGCGTGCGCAACGCCGCAAAGCTCGGCATAGACCAATTCTACGAATGCGGCCCCGGCGGAGTGCTCGCCGGAATGGTGCGCAGGATTGACAAGTCGCTAAACGTAAAATCGATCTCGGAGTATTCCGACTTCTGATTCCCGAAAATATCTTTCGGCGCTGTGCGCGGTTGGGCATGGCGCATGCGCCGATTTTTCAAAGAATCCGCAGCGGGCATTGCGCATGTCCGCATCGGGCCCGACGGATTTGCGTGCGATGCGGCGTTCGGCGAAGCCGGAATGACATTGCCGCCTTTCCCGGGCCCGCGAGCGGCTTTGCTCGGGTTTCCCGCGCTTCTTTTTGCCGCATTTCGTCGGGGAAAGAAGCGGAGGAGGGATTTTCTATTTCATTCGGCGCCCATTCAGCTTGATTCGCATTCGTCCGGTCAAATCACATTCCGCCCAAAATGCGGAAAAGGCGCGCGCTTTTTTATGTTGCCTTTTTTCCGCGGGCGGCGCGGGTTAGTCCGCAAAAACGGGCGCGAAGGCAGAGGCCTTTCGCGCCCGCGAATTGTTTTATGAGAAGTTTACCGCGCCCTGCGGCGGATTGCGAGAGCCAGGGAGATTGCGCCGAGGATTGCGGCCACGGTCGCGGGTTCTGGAACCATGCTCAGCCTCACGGTTAGCAGGCCGTTTGCGAAGTCGCCTTCGAGGATTTGGGCGTTTATTTCGCCGTCGTGCGAGAGCATTTCATTCGCCATCTCGAGCGTCAGGTTTGAAGATTCGGCGTCGAACGACAATATGGTGTAGTCGAGGTACGAGACCGCCGACGCTTCGAGCCACAACCCGAGGTCTATTGCGGATACGTTCAGAACCAGCGCGCAGTCCGCCGCCGACGAGACGTTGAGTTCCCCCGCCACGTCTATCCTGTCGGCGGCGAGTTCGGTGAAGTCGACCCTGATCGTCCCTCCCTGCCAGTCGAGCGACGCGAACCGCGCAGTTCCGCCTTCGGCGTTTCCGTCTGCGCCCGCAACGCTGAATGTCGAGTTCGAGCCGGAAATGGAGAGCGCGCCGGCGTTCATTCCCGAGCGCATTCCCAAATTCAGCTCGCCCCACTGCACCGAAACGCTCCCGAGGTCAGCGGCGGAGAAGTCGCGCTCGTCCGAGTAGTCCGCGACGGTGTTGAAGCGCAGCGTCTGTTTGCCGGAGTCCGAATTGGCGTTCATTATTATGTTGAGCCTTTCTCCGACTCCGTTTTGCGTAGCGTATGTGCCGGAAAATTCCGAAACGCCCCGATTGGTGAACGTCAGGTTGTGCGATGTGGCGGTATTGCCTATTTGCAGCCTGCCGTTGCCGGAGAGTCCGCCTATGAGCTCGTTCTTCTCGCCATCGCCGCCGGAGTCGTGCTTTGCCAAGTCGAGGGTCGTTCCGCCGATGCTCAAAACTCCCGATACGCTGAAAGACGACGTGGACGAGCCCGACAGATAAAATTTTCCGCGCGCGCCTATGTTGAAATCGCCTCCAACCTGCCAGCCGGATTGGGCGGAGTGTATTACCATGTTTGCGTTGGAATTCACGCCGACGTTGAAATCTCCGTTTATCCTGAAAGTCCTGCTTCCTCCGCGCAATTGAATGACGAAGCCCGAACCGGACGTATTTTCAAAAGCCATGTCGCCCGCGGCGTACGCGCCGCCGTTAAAGTAGAGCGTTCTTCCCCACGAGGAGCCCTCGACGGAACCTATGGTATAGTCGATGTCGTGCGCGGTGACGGCCTCGGAGAACTCCCCTATGTTTGAGTTGTTCCCGACCACCTGTATGTGCAGATTGTTGTTTGTGGAATTTATCGAACCCGCGTAAACCTGTCCGTCGTAGGAGCCGAGGCGCCAGCTGGAACCGTCGTTTATGCTGAAATCCGCCGAGGAGTTGGAGTTGTACAAATCGGTATACTGCGCGCAAACAGTCTGGATTGCCGCGAGCGATGCCGCGAAAAGTCCTAAACGTAAGTATTTGGTTATATTTATGTTAAGTTCGGGGGGGGGGGCGTCAAAGAAGACGCGATTGCATGTTTGTGTTTTCATATTCGTGGTATTCGGGTTGAATTTTTTATAAACATACCTTCCGTTTCCGTCCGGCTCAATGATTATTTTACTCTTTTTATTTTAACAGTTAAATTTGCTGACGCCGCCTGTTTGGGTTCCGCCGCGCTCCCTTCCGATAAAAAAGGCTTCCCGTAGGGGAAGCCTCCTCCGAAAGACGCCTGCGCGCCGGAAAGGGAAAATTTTTAAAAATAGCCGCCCTTTTCGGTGATTTCGCGCACGCTCTGGCCCTCTTTTACCCAGCCGAAAATCTTTTTTTCGTTGCCTTTGATTTCCTCGGCGCGCAGCAGCACGTCGTACGCGACGTCGCGCGGAACTATAAGCACGCCGTCTATGTCGCCGAGCACGACGTCCCCCGGGCGGATCAGGACTTTGCCTATAAGAATCGGAACCTGATAGTGCGTTATTAGGCATCTTCCGAGGCTGCCGTTGGAAATTCTGTACTTGTAGAACACGGGGAAGTCGGCCTCGAGAATCTGGTGGGTGTCGCGTATGCCGCCGTCTATGCACGCGGCCTTAGCCTTCTTTCCCTTGGCGGTTGCGGTCATGACGCCGCCCCACAGGGTTGCCTCTTCGTCTCTGCTCGTGTCCCAGACCACAAAGTGGTCTTCGCCGAGCTCGTCGAGCATTTTTGTCCGGAATTCCATCTCGCCGCGGATCATCACGTTCGGCGCGCTCTTCACGGTGAAGGCGAATCCCGCAACCGTCCGGTATTCGCGCAGCGGCTTTATGTGCCCGGGCAACGCCTGGTTGAGCAGGCAGAATTCCCGCATGACGTCGTTAACCGCGCCGGTGTACAGGCGTTCAAACCGCGCGAGCAGTTCTTTTGCCGGTATCGGAAAGTCGCACGTCGGTTTGCATTCTCTCGTTTCTATGAGTTTTTCGAGATTCATCATCCCGACTTCTTTTTTGTATTGGTCTACGCTCATTTTTTCTGGGGTTTATGCATGTTAAAATTTCAGAAGCGGAGGCTCAGCCCGCCGTCCACAAAGTAGTCCGCGCCGGTTATGTACCTGCCGGCGTCGGAGCACAGCAGGAGGGCGGCGCCCGCGCAGTCCTCCGCCTCCCCGACGTACCCGAGCGGAATGTTTGACTCGACCGCCTTTTTGTATTCGGCGTCGGCGAGGGCGTCTTTGTTGCGGGCGGTCGCTATCGCGCCCGGGGCGAGGTTGTTTATCGTTATCCCCATCGGCGCGAGGCGCGGGGCGAGGTTTTTGACGAGGTTCACGAGCCCCGCTTTCGTCGCCGCGTAGACGCACATGTCCCTGTGCGGCCTCGCCTGCTGGACGGAGCCTATGTTGAGTATCCTCCCCCAGCGGTTTTGCGCCATGTGCGGGACGACTTCCCGTATCAGCCGGAGCGTCGAGCGCAAGTTTACGTTTATCTGCGCCTCGAAATCTTCGTCGGTCACCTCGTCGAACGGCGCGCGCACCTGCATGGAGGCGTTGGCGACGAGTATGTCGGCGGGGCAGGCGTTTTCCTCCGAAAACTTTTTCCATTCCGCTCCGGCGTCGGCGCGGGCGAGGTCGAATTTCCAAAGCAGCGCCTTTGCCCCGAACTTTCGGGCGTCGGAGGCCGTCTGTTCGGCGAGCTTTTCGTTGCCGCGGAAGTTTACGACCACGTCCGCCCCGAACTCCGCGAGGGCGAGAGCTATCGCGCGGCCTATGCCCTGTCCGCCGCCCGTGACGAGCGCCGTTTTGCCTTTAAGGTTGAATAATTCCTTCATAGCCTTTAAAAAAATTTACCCGTTTTCCCCGCAGTAGTTTTTGTCGAAGAAAAACAGCATCGCCGCCGCCACGAACGCCGATCCCAGCAGGAACGCCGCCGAAAGCGACATTATCCCCGCGCTGAACCCCGCGATTTCCTTGATGTACGCCATGAGCTTCGGGGCGACCGACCCCATCACGAACGCGAAGGAGAGATACAGCCCCGAGGCGGTCGCGCGGTAGCGGGGCTCCACGACGTCGAAGAGCGCGGCGAAGAGGTTTGAGTCGTATACGCCGCGGAAGAATCCGAAGCCCGCCATCGCAGCGCAGCACACCCAGAAAGAGTCCGTGTAGCCGCAGAGGAATATGAAGGGCGCCGCCAAAAACAGACCGAGAAATTCCGCCCACATTCTCGACTGCCTGAATTTTTCGGAAAACGAGTCGGAGAGCTTTCCGCCTATCATGACGCCGAAGAACGCGAATGCGAAGTGCCATAGCATCGAGTTCAACCCCGCCATCGAAAGCGACATTTCGTATTTTTCGTGCAGGTACGATGGCATCCACGTGTTGTAGCCGACGTTTACGAAGCATTGGCAGGCGAACGCGAGCGCGAGGCAGTAGAAGGTCTGCTTTTTCAAAATCGCCGAGAACATTTTGGAGAATTTCACCTTTTCGGATTTTTCGGGCTCTCCGCAGGCGGGTGCGGGCATTGGCGTGTTGCGCATGGCGAACATGCAGAGAGCCGCCCACAGCACGCCTATCGAGCCGAACACGTAAAACGCCGCCCGCCAGCCGTAATGCTCGCCGATGTATCCCGATATGAAACCGCTTGCGATTATCCCGACGTATAGCGAGGTCTGGTGTATGGAGAGGGCCGTCGCGCGGGTGTGGGAGTGCAGCTGGCTCAAAAGCGACGTCGCCGCCGGAAAGTAAAACGCCTCGCCGCCGCCCGTGGCGACGCTGCGGAATACTATCAGCAGCGCCATTCCGCCGGCGAGCCCCGTGCAGAGCGTGCCCGCGCTGAATATCAGAAGCGACCACACCACTATCCATTTGCGCGAAACCAAGTCGCCCAAAAATCCCGACACCGGAACCAGCACGCCGTAGACCGCCGTGAACACCATCACGATGTCGCCGATGTCGTAGTCGGTCAGCCCGAGGTCCTCCTTTATCAAGGGGATTACGGTGTTGAAAATCTGCCGGTCGCCCTGGTTCAGAAAATACGCGAACCAAAGCAGGCCTACGAGCATCCACTTGTATTGGAATATGGAATTGTCTTTTGCGCCGGTCGTCATCTTTTTTGGGGCCGCGCGGCGGCGGGCCGTTTGAGGGATTGGGTTTTGCGCGCGAAAATTTTTTTGGCGCGCGGCGAAAGGGGAGAGAAAAAATTCTGCCGCGGCCTACGACCAGCGGCGGTCGTTTGCCCACTCCTTGTCCCATTCGGAGGTGTCGGCCCACGCTTCGGGGAAGTCGGGGTGGAGCTTTTCCCTTATGAGGTCTTCGTTGAGAGACTCTATTCCCAGCCCGGGGGCGTTCGGGACGTCTATGTAGCCGTTGTTTACGAGCGGCCTCGGAAGCCCGTTTACGAGGCTGTCCCACCACGGAACGTCGACCGAGTGCACTTCGAGGGCCGTGAAATTGCGGGTAGCCGCCGCGACGTGGACGGCGGCCATGCAGGCTATCGGGCTCTCCGCCATGTGTATTGCCATGGCGGTGTGGCATTCTTCCGCCATGTCGCCGATTTTCTTCGTCTCGAGGATTCCGCCGGCAGTCAGGATGTCGGGGTGTATCACCGCGAGCGCGCCGGATTCCAGAAGCGGCTTGAAGCTCTCTTTGAGGTAGATGTCCTCGCCCGTCGCAAGCGGAGTCGTCGTAGCCTGCGCCATGCGGACATACTGGTCGGCGTACTGCCACGGGACGGGATCTTCCATCCACGAAATGTTGTACTTTTCAAGCCGCTTGGCGAGCTTTATGCAGTCCTCGACGGGAATGTGCCCCAGATGGTCTATCGCCAACGGGATTTCGTATCCGATTTCCGCCCTCACGTCGGCCATGTATTTTTCGAGGAAGTCGAGCCCCTTTTCCGTGATGTGGATTCCCGTGAACGGGTGGGCGGTGTTGAAGAGGTCGTACGCTTCGCCGCGCATGGCGCGCGGGTCTATCGAGCCGTGGGGCGTGGAGAACACCGTCTTTTTGTACTCGCGCATTTTTTCCAAAAAACCGAGCGGGGCGCAGAGCGCGCCTTCGACGTCCGCCAGGAGCTCTATGCCCAAGTCCATTTTTAGGAATGTGTATCCCTGCGCCATGCGGTCTTTGAGGGCCTTGCCCATGTCGCGCCCGCCGCCTTCGCTGTCGGTGTCGCAGTATATGCGGATTTTGTCGCGGTATTTTCCGCCGAGCATCTGCCAGACGGGAACGCCCCACGCCTTGCCGGCGATGTCCCACAGGGCGACTTCTATGCCGCAGACGCCGCCCGCCTGCCGCGAGTCCCCGCCGAACTGCTTTATGCGGTTGAAAATCTTTTCGACATTGCACGGATTCTCGCCGAGAATCCTGCTTTTTAGCATCGCCGCATACGTCCTGCTCGACGCGTCGCGGACTTCGCCGTAGCCGACGATTCCCTGATTTGTGTAGATTTTGATGAGCGTGCAGCGTTTCGGCGCGCCGTCGATGTCGGCGAAGCGCATATCCGTAATTTTAAGAGTGGACGGGTCGATTTTCATAATTGGAAATTTGCGTTTATGCGCCATACTATCTCCCCAAACTCCCGCCCGCGTCAACCCATTGATTGAAGCAAAATAGTTAACAGTTAATCTAACTTTCGGAAGCGGCGCGCAGCGCGGCGGGTTTTTTGGCGGTTCCGCGGCGCGCTGTTTGCGATATGCCGGAATGCGCGGGCGGCAGCGGAATTTGCGGCGCGTTTTTTATGTTGGCGCCGGTAAATGCGGTATTGTTTTTTTTTGCGAATGCGGCAGGCGCCGGGGCCGCCGCGCATTTTCCCGTCAGCGCCGGAGAACCCTTCGGGCTTGAATCTCCCCGCGGGCCATCCAGCCGAGTTCCGAATCCGCCCGCGCCATTTTGTCAGTCGGTCAGATCGGCGTATTTTGTCCTGGCGAATTTTTCAACGACGCTCGCGGGAGCCTTTATTTGCAGGCCTATTCTGCCCGCGCTGAACAGGATTTTTTCAAAGTTTTTCGCGGAGGAGTCTATCGAAGTCTTGAAGGCCTTTTTCATTCCTATCGGCGAGCAGCCCCCGTGCACATAGCCGGTGGTCGGCAGCAGGTCTTTCGACTTAATCATGGCAACCGATTTTTCGCCGACTGACGCGGCGGCCTTTTTGAGGTCGAGCTCCCTGTCAGCGGGTATCATGAACACGTAATGCTCTCCCGATTTCCCGACCGTCACGAGCGTCTTGAAAACCGAGCCGGGGTTTTCGCCGAGCATTTGCGCCATCCGCGTTCCGCTGACCGCTTCGGTTATCCCGCAGTCGACGACTTCGTGCGGGATTTTCTTCTGTTCGAGCATGCGGACGGCGTTTGTCTTGTGTTCCATATCGCCGGCATTTATGTCCCGCCCATGCCGCAAATCAACGCAAAAATCCGCGTTTCGGTCTGGCGCGGCCGGTTTTTGAGGCCGGCAAAAAGCCCCGCTCGGGAAGCGGGCGGCGGTGGCGTTTTATTTTTTCAGTATTTTTTCGATTGCCGGAGCGAACCTTTCCGCCATGGCTTTCATTCCGAGATCCCCCGGGTGGCAGTTGTCGGGCGACGCTTCGCCGTCTTTTCCGAACAGCCATTCCCCGCCTATGTAGTGCAGGTCTTTGTCGCCCTCGCCCTGGAGCCTTTTTACGATTTCGCGCTGGGCGGCGCACTTCGGGGCGAGGTATGGCCCGTCGGAATCGCGCCAGTACCACGCGGTCGCGCTCGTGGCCTCCTCCGCCACGAGAATCGGGGTATTTGGGCGCAGCTCGCGCAGGCGGCGCAGGAATTTTTCGCACCGCTCCTTCACGAGTTTTTCGCTCATATTCTGGGTGGCGTCGATTACGTAGATTGCGGCGTCTATGGTTGCGAGCGTCTCCGCCATTCCGGTTTCCATTTGGGCGGAGCCTGAGAAGCCGAGGTTGACGACGGGCATTTTGAGCATCCTGCCTATCGCCGACGGGTGCGATAGCCCCGAGTGCGTGGCCCACGCCCCGTGGACTATCGACGTTCCGTAGAATACGAGCGGCTTTTCGGCAGGCTGCGGGGCGGGCTTGAAGCTCGAGCCCTTTTTAACCCCGATTTTGGCGCTCGTTAAGATGTTGCGCAGCGGCAGATAGACGCGGTATGTGCGGGGCTTGCCGCCGAGCAGGTTGGAGAGCTTGTACGTTTTGGAATTGTCCTTTATGCGGGCTATCGGCGTGGTCGCAAGCCACCGGAAGTTTCCGTCTTTATCGGCGGCGTAGAGGTCGAAGCCCGAATTTCCGAACCAAAACGGGGTCGGATTGTCATGGAGAAATTCGCGGCTTATCCATATCTGGTCGGAATCCGTCTCGAAAGTCGCGCTCATGCCCGTTGGCGTCAGGGAGTTCCCCCAGACGTTTTTCGTAACGCCGCCTTTGAATTTCAGGAGGATTCTCGCGTACGGATACGGGAATTTTTCCCCCTTCCACGCCTGCCCTTCGGTTCCGATTTCGGAGATCTCGCGCCAGTCGAGATCGGGGGTTTGCGCGCTTTCGCCGCCGCGCGCAACCGCCGCCGTCATCGCCGCGGCGAGCGCCAATGCCATTATGTTTGCCGGATTTTTCATAAATTTTCTTCGCGCCGATTTTGTTTTTCAATCCAATATCCCAATGCGCGGGCGCGTCAAAGCCGGACTTCGCCGTAAACCCGTTTATTTCCTTTTGCGGGAGGCTTTAAGCTTTTCCGCCTCCCTTTTGAGGTATGCCGACGCCACCCATGTCGGCGGAATGAGGGTTGTGGAATTCTGGTTGTGCGGCGAGGATATGTTCAGCAGCGTTGCGAGCCTGCGCACGGAAAGGTGTCCCGCGATGTGGTTGTTCTGCTCCATGCCGCTCCACACGCGCTTGGGGATTGTGCAGTCGTTGCGCCGCTCGAGCTGCACGAGCGGATAGCGCGTGCCGTCTTTCCGGCGCACCTTTTTGTAGAGAAAATCCCCCGTCTTGCCGAGCATGTATATGAGCACGTCGGGCTCCTCCCGCTCTATGTATTTGACGAGGTTTTCGTAATACGTCGGGCTGTCGAGGTTTTCGGTGAACGGGTCTATGCGCGAAGAGCGCGGCATCTCGAACTGCGCCCTGAAAAATCCGCCGTAAAACCTGCCGTCCACCATTCCGTCTATCCTCTCGTCAACAATGAACGCCGGTCGGCGGAAGCCCATTTCATATAGGTTTTCGACGGTCGCCTTCGCCACTTCGAACTGGTTGGACGACACGAGCTCGTAGGCGGGGTTGTGGACGCTTATGCCCACCGACACTATTTTGAAGTCGTCCCAGATTTTTGAATAGGGCTCGAACACGCCCTCCTCGGTATGCCCCATTATTATGCAGCCGCGTATGCCGCGCGCGTGCAGGATAGCCGAGAGCTTCCTGCGCGTCAGCTGCGGGTCGAGCAGCCAGAATTCGTCTATCTTGAAGCCGAGCTCCGCGGCCTCTTCGTCGATTCCCGCCTTGTATTGGGGCAGGGTGGGGTGGTTTTTGAAGGCGTCCCTGTCCTTGTTGCCGTTCAGCAGCGCGACGACCTCCCTAAATTCCCCCATCGCCGACTTGCGCATGGACGACATCATGGTTGAAACCATCGCGTTCCTCTGGTATCCGGCGGCTTTCGCGGCCGCCTTCACCCTCTTTACGGTCGAGGCCTTGACGCGCGGGGAGTCGTTTAGCGCGAGGGATACCGTCCCCTTGGATATTCCGAGCCTGTTGGCGAGCTCCCTTATGGAAACGTACGCCGCGGGTTTTGTGACGAACTCTGCCATACGAGACGCAGAATGCGCGGTTCCCTGCGGCGAGTCAACGCAAAAAAGCGGATTTTTTGCACAATAACCCCTTTGTTTAAGCGGTGTCAAACTGTTTAACAATATTTTTGGGCAAGATTCTTGCCATCGCTTTCCGCCTGTGGTTGAATCGCCGCAGTTAAGGGAAAATCAACGCAAAAAAAATCGCAATATGGAAAAATCTTTCGATTTCGTGGGGCTCGGGTTTTGCAGCAACGACTATCTCTGCATACTCCCGCACATTCCGATTGACAGCAAGGTGAAAATCATAAAGCGCCTGATACAGGGCGGGGGGCCCGCCGGCAACTCGACCGTTGCGGCCTCCAAACTCGGCCTGAGGGCGGCTTTCGTGAGCGCCATCGGCGACGACGCGGACGGCAAAAAAATGCTGGAGGACTTCGAGGCCGAAAAGGTGTGCACGCGCGGCATAAGAGTGCGCGGCGGCTGCGAATCCCCGCTGGCGTACTGCTGGATAGACGAGCCCACCGGCGCGCGCAGCGTGGCGTGGACGCGCGGCAACACTCCGGAGCTCGAGGCCGACGAGGTCGATTTGTCGCTCTTGGAGGGCGCAAAAATTCTGCACATAGACGGGCATAACCCCAAGGGCGCCCTCGCCGCCGTCAAGCGGGCGAAGGAGCTGGGGGTTCTCGTGAATTTCGACGCCGGCACCGTCCGCGACGGCATAGCCGAACTCCTCCCCTACGCCGACCTGCTAATCGCTTCCGAAGCGTTCGCCCGCGCGTGGACGAAGGAGGAGGATCTCGAAAGGGCTCTCCCCAAGCTCGCCGAGTACGGCGCGAAAGTGACGGGCTGCACTATGGGCGCGCGCGGCTCCATGATGTACGATGGCGGCAGGTTTGTAAAGTGCCCCGCCTTCGACGGCGTGGAGGTCGTGGACACGACGGGCGCGGGCGACCTCTTCCACACCGGCTTTGCCGTGAGGTATCTCGAAACCCGGGATTTGATGGAGTGCCAGCGCTTCGGCGCGGCGTGCGCGGCCCTCAAATGCGCGGGGCTCGGCGGCCGCATGACGGCTCCCTCCCGCGCGCAAGTGGACGAATTTCTATCCAAAAGGTAATTTAATAAAAACGAAAATAAAAGGAGCAGACTATGAGCAAAAAGATCAAGATAGGTTTCCTTCCGCTCACGAAGGTCAACTGGACTAACGAAGCCATGCAGAAGCAGCGCCGCGACGCGCTCGAAATGCTGCGCAAAATCGACGGCGTGGAAATCGTCGGCGGCGAGGACATGATTGAAACCGAACCCCAGGCGCTCGAAATCCTCGAGCGCTTTGAAAAGGAGCGCCCCGACATGATAGTCGCGCTCTTTGCGACGTTCGCGCTCGGCACCATAGTTTCCCTCTTCGCCAAGCGGCTCAAAATTCCCGTCGTCCTATGGTCGATAGTGGAGCCCGATCCCGCGGGCGGAAGGCTTCAGGCAAACTCTTTCTGCGCGGCCAACATGAACTCGCACTTCATGTACCGCTTCCACATCCCGTATTTCCACGTCCACGGAAACATCGGCGACGAAAAGGCGCAGCAGGATCTCGACAAGGCGGTCCGCGTCGTCCGCGCAATGGACGCGGTTTCCAAGATGCGCATAGGGCTTGTCGGCGGGCGCGTCCCGGGCTTCTACACCTCCAGCTGCGACGAAATGATGCTGCGCGCGAAGCTCGGGCCCGAGCTCAAATACATAATGATGCTCGAGGTCATGAACGACGCCAAGAACGTCCCGCAGGCGGAGCTCGACGAGGCGCTCAAAATCGTGAAATCCGACGCCGCCGGCGCGGAATCCTCCGAGGAAGACCTCAAAAAGTCCGCCGCCCTCTACGCCGCCGTCTGCGGCATGAGGAAGAAGTTCGGCGTGGACACCTTCGCGTTCCGCTGCTGGCCCGAAGTCATAAACTCCGATCTCTACGGCATCACCGCGTGCTCGACGCTCGGGCACCTCACCAACCACGGCGTCATCACCGCCTGCGAGGGCGACGTCTACGGAGCCGTGCTCATGCGCCTGCAATACGAGCTCACCGGAGACCTGCCGTTCTTCTGCGACCTCATAATGTGCGAGCCCGACAAGGAATACGGCGTAGTCTGGCACTGCGGCGCCGCCCCGTGCAAGCTCTGCAAGAAGGGCTTCAAGAACTCCCTGCGCAACAGCTCGACGGTCGTCACCAAAGGCGTCGTCAACGAGTTCCCGCTCAAGCCCGGCCGCGTGACGCTCGCGCGCCTCGGCGAAACGCGCGACGGCGACGGGTTCAGAATGCTCATCGCTCCCGGCGAGGCGATAGACACCGACCTGTTCGTGCGCGGCAACCCGCTGAAAGTCAAGTTCGACGCCGGCTGCGAGCGGCTGCGCGACACCGTCATCAATCAGGGCTTCGAGCACCACTTTTCGATGGCCTACGGCGACATAACCAAGGAGCTGCTCGACTACTGCCGCATAATGGACATCGAGCCGATACTCCTCAAATAACCCCAAAAATACGAAAAAGCGATGTCAAGCGACAAATTCCTCGTGCACCTCGCGCCCAAGGACGGGTACAACCCCGTCTTTGAGCGCGGGCAGTACAATATGAAACTCACGTCGTTCGCGGTTCTGAAAATCGCGGGCGGCGGAACCTACGCGGGCTCGACGGGCGAGACCGAAGTTGCTCTCGTCCTGCTCGGCGGCAGGTGCGCCATGAAGGGCGACGGCTTTGAATTTCCGGAAGTCGGGGGGCGGTTAAACCCCTTCGACGGCGCGCCGCACACCGTCTACCTGCCGCGCCGCACCTCCTATGAAATCGCCGCGACGACCGACGTGGAAATCGCGGTGAATATCGCGCCCGCCTCGCGCGACACGGCAAAGCCCACTCTCATCACGCCCGAAATGACGCGCTCGTTCGAGCTTGGCAGGGATAACTTCACGCGCCGCGCTACCGTGATGCTGGACGAAAAGTTCGACTCCGAGCACTTCTATATCGGCGAGGGCATGATACCGTCCGGCAACTGGTCGGGCTATCCGCCGCACCGCCACGACGTCGACAATCCTCCGGAGGAAATCGACATGGAAGAGACCTACTTCTATCTCTTCAATCCCCCGCAGGGCTTCGGGATACAGAAAATCTACACTCCCGACGGCCGCATCGACGAGACGTACACCGTCAAGAATTACGACACCGTCGCGATAGCCGAGGGGTACCATCCGCTCTGCGGCGCGCCAGGGTATGACATGTACTACCTCTGGACGATGTGCGGGCAGAACAACAGGGGGCTCATTTCGTCGATGGATCCCGCGCACAAATGGGTGGTGGGCAAATAATGCGCCGCCTGTTTTTAGGCATCGATTTCGGGACGGGCGGCTGCAAGGCGACCGCCGTCTCCGAGAGCGGCGAAGCGGTCGCGGACGCTTCGGTCGAATACCCGACCGAATACCCGCGGCAGGGCTGGTCGGAGCAAAATCCCTCCGACTGGTACGCCGCAATGTGCAGGGCGGTTGCCGAGGTCGGCGCGAAAGGGGCGGACTTGTCGAAAGTCGCCGCCGTTTCCTTTGACGGCTCGACGCACAACGCGGTGCTGCTCGACGGCAATATGTCTCCCGTCCGCAAGACCATAATGTGGACCGACCAGCGCAGCGTGGCGGAGTGCGAAGAGCTCCGCAAAACCTGCCGCGACGAGATTTTTTCAACCGCTTACCAGATGCCGACGCCCACTTGGACGCTCCCGCAGATGATGTGGCTGAAAAACAACGAGCCCGAAGTCCTCAAAAAGACGCGCCGCGTGCTGTTTGTAAAGGACTACGTCCGGTACCTCGTCACGGGGGTAGCGGTTACGGACTATATAGAGGCGCAGGGCACGCTCTTTTTCGACATGAAGAGCATGTCGTGGAGCGAGAGGCTTGTCGGGCTTTCGGGGCTTGATTTAGCCTCCCTCCCCGAGATCGTCAAGCCGGCGGATCCCGCGGGAAAGGTGACGGCGCAGGCGGCGAGGGACCTCGGAATCGCCGAGGGAACTCCCGTGGTATGCGGCACGAGCGATTCCGCCGTCGAGGACTACGGCGCGGGCGCGATAGAGCCGGGCGACTGCATTTTGAAGCTCGCCACCGCGGGAAACGTCAACGTCATGACCGCCGAGCCGCACCCGTTCAAGACGACTCTCACCTATTCGCACGTAATCGAGGGCATGTGGTACACGGTTTCGGCGACCAACGCGGCGGCGCTGTGCCAGCGGTGGTTCCGCGACGCCTTTTGCGATGCGGAAAAATCCCTCGCCGCCTCGACGGGCGGTCGGGCGTTCGCCCTCATGGACGCTCTCGCAGAAAAGTCGCCGGTGGGCGCCAACGGCGTCATGTTCCATCCCTATTTGCAGGGAGAGCGCTCCCCGTACTGGGATCCCGACCTGCGCGCGAGCTTCACGGGAATATCCATTTCCTCCACGCGCGGAGACTTCATGCGCGCCCTCTTGGAGGGGGTCGCGTTTTCGCTGAAAGACTGCTACGGGGCGATAGAGGAGATGGGGCTCGGGGTAAAGCGCATATTCCTCATCGGAGGAGGCGCCAGGAGCCCCCTGTGGAGCTCGATAGTCTCGGACGTGTTCAACATGTCCGTGGCGGTTCCCGTCCCGGGAGACGCTTCATACGGGGCCGCGCTCTTGGCGGGCGTCGGCG
Organism: uncultured bacterium; assembly: GCA_905214995.1. Classification (GTDB taxonomy): domain Bacteria; phylum Verrucomicrobiota; class Verrucomicrobiia; order Opitutales; family Intestinicryptomonadaceae; genus Merdousia. The sequence goes on from CAJMOT010000024.1 coordinate 21,218, forward strand.
CGGGCGCTTTCGAGAGCCCCGCGGACGCCGTGAAGAAGTGCCTTAAAATAGGCAGGTTCGTGGAGCCCGACCCGTCGTCGGCGTCGCGCTACGCGGAGCTGTTCGAAAAATACAAGGCGGCGCACGACGCCCTCGCGCCCGTCTACAAAATGAAATAATTTCCAAAACTAAACAGTAAGGAGAAATAAAATGTTTGTCTCAAAAGGCAACTACATGTTTGAAATGGTCCGCACGGAGCTCGAAGACGCCGTGGGGGCGGAATATGTGAACACGGGGGATTCCGACAAGTTCGGCCATTCCATAGACTACTATTGGATTCCCGAAATGTGGCACGACCGCGGCAAGGAAACCAAGAAGCCCGATTTCGTCGTCCACCCCGGAAGCGCCGAGGAAGTCGCGCAGGTGATTAAAATCGCCAACCAGTACAAGATTCCCGTCGTCACCTGGGGCGGCGGCTCGGGCTCGCAGGGCGGGGCGCTCCCCGTATTCGGCGGCATAGCGCTCGACACCAAGCGCATGAACAGGGTGATTAAAATCGACGAACAGTCGCTCACCGTCACCGCCGAAACCGGAATCATCGCCCGCCACCTCGAATGGGCGGTCAACAAGAGCGGCTATTCCACAATGCACCTGCCCGCTTCCGTGGCGTGCGCGACCATAGGCGGGTTCCTCGCCCACCGCGGCACCGGCGTGCTATCAACCAAATGGGGCAAAATCGAGGACATGGTGATGAGCCTTGAAGTCGTCACCCCCACTGGCGAAATCATCAACACGCTTCCGATTCCGCGCCACGCCTCCGGCCCCGACCTTACCATGATGTTCCTCGGCAGCGAGGGCACTCTGGGCGTGATCACGAAAGTGACGCTTAAAATCCATCCGGTTCCGGAGGCGCGCAAATTCCGCGCGTACCTCTTCAAGGATTTCCACACCGCAATGAGCGCGGGCGCCGACCTCATGCGCAGCCGCCTGCGCCCGTGCGCCGTGCGCCTCTATGACGAAACCGAGACGCGCACGCACGTCCAGAAGGTGTTCGGCATAGACATCGACTCCGGCGCGTATCTCGTGTTCGGATTCGACGGCAGGGAAAAAATCGTCGATCTCGAAATGGAGTACGCCCGCGAAATCATGGAGAAGAAATACAAGGGGCGCGACCTCGGCAGCAAGGGCGGCGACCTCTGGTGGAACAACAAGTACAAGTTTTTCTATCCCGGCTATATGTTCCACATTCCGCAGGCGTTCGGCACGCTCGACACCGTCGCGGACTTCTCGCACATAGAAGACGTATATTGGGCGATGAAGAAGGCCGTAAACAAGAACTTCCCGCAGGCGCGCTTCATCGGCCACTTCTCTCACTGGTACGAGTGGGGCTGCATGCTCTACGCGCGCTTCATATTCGAGGGCAAGGATGTCCCGCAGGACGCCGACGAAGCCGCCGCCCTCTACAACAGGGTCTGGGACGTCGCCATACGCGAGGCAATCGCGAACGGCGGAGTGATCAACGAGCACCACGGCGTGGGCCTCAAGCTCGGCCGCTATATGAAGGACTTGTACAAGAACAGCTTCTACATCCTTCAAGACCTCAAAAAGGTTCTCGACCCCAACAACATCATGAACCCCGGCAAAATGGGTCTGTAAAGGAGATTTGCAATGAATATAGACAGTTTTCAGGAAGACATCAAAAAGTGCCGCTTCTGCTTCATGTGCCGCCACCTCTCGGGCGTCGGCAACGTGACTTTCCGCGAAGCCGACACCCCGAGAATCCGCACGGCGATGGTCTACGGCGTCCTGCTCGACAACTCGAAGCTCGCCAACGCCGACTTCATCGACACGGTTTATTCGTCCGACCTCTCGGCGGCGTGCCGCTACCACTGCGTCAACCACTTTGACGAAAACGGCATAATGCTCGAAAAAACCGCGTATGAGCTATCCATTGCAAGGCTTGAGCGGCGATAGCGCGCATATGCCGCACGAACGGAGATGATACCAAATGTCCATGGACGGAC
>CAJMOT010000025.1 GCA_905214995.1 uncultured bacterium
TTTGCGGCGTTTTCGTGTTCGAGCTCGGACGCGCGCGGAAATCCTTCCGACTCCCCGTGGGAGTGGGCGGTGTTGCAGCGGAATGTCTGCGGTTTTAAGCACACGTGGATAGAGGGGAGGAACCGATCCACGGGGGAGAGGGTGACATATTCGGGCTCCACGCCCGACGCCACGGGGGGATTGTTTTTCGGAAACGTGTTTTCTGGCGGGGGGCCGAGCGGGGCGTCGGCGAGCGCCGGCGCGATTAGCGGCAAAGAGGGGCGCCTTAATATGTACAGGAATTACGCGGGCGACTACAATGCGGATGCATGGGGCGGAGAAAACGGCGTCAGGCTTTCCGCTCCGGCGGGCAAGAACGGCGACGATATGGCGAGGGAACTGGCGCTCCTGTTCGGCTCGTACAGGCAGGACAGCATATCGTACGGCGCGTGCGCTCTCGGGTTTGGCGAGTATAACTGCAACAGCCTCACGGCTACGCTTCTGGAAAAGCTCGGGTTTACGGCAGGGCAGATCAGCGGCATTTTCGACAGGCTTCCGGGCAACCACTGGGGCTGGAACACGAGGCTGCCGGACTCCGCGTTCGTCCGGTCGGGCGGATTGCCATGAGAATTTGGATTGCCGCCATAATTTTGTTTCTGCCGCCGTTCTGCCGAACCGGCGCGTGCGCGCGCATAAGCGGTTTTGACGATATGGACGGGACCGTTTGGTGCGCGTTCCGCGCTTCCGGCGCCCCGGGAATCATTTTGTATTTTGCGGGCGGATATTATGCGGAGATGTTCGATTCTCTCAAAGGGGGATTTCTGCCGCCGTCCGAGAAAGTGGAATACGAGGCTGTGAAAACCGAAGGTGGAATGTTGGTGCGTTCCCTCTGTTCCCCGAAGCTGCCGCCGTTTGAAGTGGCAGACGGCGGAAAGCGCCTTAAAATGGCGTGGCCCATCGGAGAGGCGGCCGGAGCGTTTGAGCGGATTTCCGTCAAAGAGGCGGACAGGCTGCTCAAAAATTTTTCGATTTCCGACATAGATTTCAGGAGATTGAAAACGCGCGGGGGATCCGCAAAATAGCGTCGGCGGGGAATCCGCGCGGCAAAGTCGGCGGGTTTTAACCGCGCGCGAAGGGTGCCAGATTTATTCCAAGACGCTCCTGTGGGCGTTTCCCCAGTCGTCCATCGCCCTTATGACGGGCGCGACTGATTCGCCTAAGTCGGTCAGGAAATATTCCACTTTCTGCGGGATCACCGGATATACCTTTTGCGGATTATGCCCATCTGTTCGAGTTCCATCAACTGCTTTGCGAGCGCCCGCCTGTCAGCGCCGGCGATGGCCCTTGGGAATTCCGCGGGGCGGCTACCGCTGCGGGGGATTGCCGGCGGCTTCCGCGTCGCCGCTTTCGCGGTTGAAGCGCATGGAAATCAGCCGCGTGACGCCGCGCTCCTGCATCGTGACCCCGTATATCGTCCCGGCGGCGGACATCGTGCGCTTGTTGTGCGAAATCACGAGGAACTGCGAGTAGCGCGTGAACTCTTTGAGCATGTCGGTGTACCGGCCTATGTTCGCGTCGTCGAGCGGCGCGTCGAGCTCGTCGAGCACGCAGAACGGGCTGGGCTTTACCATGTAGATTGCGAACAGCAGCGACACCGCCGTCATCGTGCGCTGGCCGCCGGATAGCAGCGACAGGCTTTTCAGCACGGTTCCCGGCGGGCGTGCTACTATCTCTATGCCGCTGTCGAGCACGTCTTCGCTCTCGACGAGGTTGAGATCCGCCGCGCCGCCGCCGAAAATCTTGTCGAAGGTGAAGGCGAAATTTTTTCTTATCTGCTCGAAAGTTTCGGAGAAGAGCTTTTGCGAAGTCGCGTTGATTTCGTCGATGTCGGCGATTAGGGCGTTTTTGGAAGTCCAGAGGTCGTCAGTCTGGGATTTGAGGAAGTCGTACCGCTCTTTGAGCTCTGCGTATTCCTCTATCGCCACGAGGTTGACTGCGCCCATGGCGCCTATGCGCTCGCGCAGTTCGCGGACTTCGCTTTCGACGGCGGAGAAGTCGGTCGAATCCATCGCCGCCAGATCCTCTTCGTCGGGCTCTCCGCGCCTGGCTTTCGGCTTTGCGGAGACTTCGCCGTCCTCGAGCTCGTCGAGCTTTATCTTGGTCTCAAATTCCTCGTCGGCCTTCCAGAGCTCGCGTTTCCAGTCGGCGGCGGATATGGCGGTTTCGTAGTCGTTGAGGATTCTCTCGGAAATGTAGTCGAGCTTGGATTTCAGGCCCGCGGAACGCACGTCGATTTCATTTTTTGCTGCCGAGGCGCGCATGTGCTCCTCGCGCAGGGCGGCTATGGAGGATTCGCATTCGGAGAGCTCCCTTTCGGTTTCCTCCGCCCTGGCGCGAAATTCCCCGATCTGCGCCAGCGATTCTTCGAGCCTTTGGGCGAGCGATTCGGCGCGGGCTTTTTCCGCGGCGTTTTCGCGGTCGAAATTTTCAATCTGGCGCGCGACGGATTCCGCCTCCATGGTGCGGCGCCCTATTGCCGTTTTCGCCTCCTCCTGCTGTTCCCTTATCGCGCCGAGCCCGCGCTCGAGGTTTTCGAGGCGCGACTTTTTTGCGGCGAGCTCCAGCCGCGTTTCGGACAGGGCGGAATAGCGGGCGTCTTTGGACTCGCGCAGCTCGGCGAGCTCGGTTTCCCTCTCTGCGGCGGCGCGCTTTGCGGTCTCCTCCGCCGCCTCGGCTTCCGCGAGCGCCTTTTGGGCGGATTCCAACCTGTCCTGCGCCTCGAAGCGCGAATTTTCCATCTCCGCCATGGCGGAGTTCTTCGCCCGCAAATCCTTTTCCTTTTCCGCCTTCTGGGCGTTCGCCGAGGCGGTCTGGGCGTTGATTGCGGCGATTTCCCGCCTTATTTCTGCGGCGGCGCTTTTGCGGTTTTCAATTTCCGCCTCCGCCGCGTCCATTTCGCTCTGGATCGCCATCGCGGACTCGTTGAGTTCCGTGAGGGCGGCGTTGTCGCCCTCGATTTCGCCTTTGAGCCTTTTGATTTCCCGCGCGCGCAGTATGAAGCTGCTTTCGGTGTCGCGCTTTTCGCCCGTGGAGGCGTAGACGACGCCGCGCGCGTCGAGCATCGAGCCGTCGCGCGATACGGCGCAGAAGAATTTGAAATCGGCGTTTTCGGCGGCGAATTTCGCAAATTCGGAAATGTCCTCGCAGAAATAGCAGCCCGCCACGGCGTTGCGCGCGTAGGCGGCGATTTCCTCCGACTGGCTCCTCACCGCGTCCGCCGCCCTTTTGGCGTTTGGCGGGACGGGGGATTCGGGGGCTTCAAACGCCGCTTCCGGCAACTGGAAGCACGCCTTCCCGAGATTGCGTTCGCGCAGCTGCGAGAGTATTTGCGGGAGCTTTGAAGAGTCGGGCAGGGCTACGGCGTCGAGGGCGGGGCCCATGAGGGTTTCAAAGGCGGACGTCCAGCCGTCCTCGACTTCGATGTGCTGGCTTACGATTTTTGCGGAGTCCGCGGGCAGGCAGCCGCCGAGCGCGCCCTTCATTATGGATTTCACTCCTTCGGAGAACCCCTCCATGCGCGACTGGAAGTCATTGAGGAGGCCGAGGCGCGCCGTCTTGCTCGCCAGCTGCCTGTCGGCCTGCTGGATTTCCGCCTGCCTGCTCCGGTAGAGGCCGCGCAGTTCGTCGATTTTCGCCTGGGCCTCCGCTATGTCGGCGTCGGCTTCGCCGAGCCTTTCATTCGCGCCTTCGAGGGCGGATTCGAGCTCCGCCGCGCGCCGCTCGAGGGCGGCGGTTTCCTCGCCTATCTGGAAAATGGAGTCCGACAGCGCGGCGTGGCGCACCTGGTAGGATTTCAGGTCGAGCTCGAGCGACGTGCAGTTGGAGCGCAGGCGCGCGATGGCGCCTTCGCTTATCAGCGCGTCCTGCCGCGCGCGCGAAAGGGCGTTTTCAGCCTCGCGTATGGAGTCTTCTATTTGCGCGAGCTCCGAGCTTTGGCGCTTGAAAATTTCGTCGTCGGCCATTACGAGCTCGAGCTGCATCTGCTTGACCTTCGCGTCGCCTTCAGCCTTGCCTTCGAGCGCGGCGAGCTGGCCGGCGAGCGATTCGAGCTCCGACTTTATCTGCCCGAGGCGCTCGCGCAAATCCCTTTTGCGGACGTCGGCAAATTCGGAACTGCGCTCAGCCTGCTCTTTTTCGGAGCGGATTTCGGCGGCGCTCTGGCGCATGGCCTCGAGCTCGGACAGGGCGGAAGCCCTCGCGCTGCGCATGCGCGCCGCGGTTTCCTCGCCCTCGGCTAGCCTCTGCGACAATGAAAATATCTTCGCGGAAATCTCCCTGAGATTCTCGGCGTCGCGCGCGAGCTCCGCGCTTCGGTCGGCGTAGTTTTTCGCGTTCAGGGCGAGGTCGAGGTGGCGCAGGCGGTGGCTGAGCCGCTTGTAGCGCAGGGCCTTTGACGCCTGCCGCTTGAGCGTGCCTATCTGCCGCGAAATCTCCTCAATACGGTCGGTTGCGCGCGCAAGGTTCTGGTCTACGAGCGCGAGCTTGTTCAGGGCCTCCCGCCGCTGGGTCTTGTACTTGGTTATTCCCGCCGCCTCTTCGAAAATCGCGCGCCTCTCCCCGGGATTGGAGGATAGAATCTGGTCGATCTGCCCCTGGACCATGAACGAGTACGAAACGCGCCCGATGCCCGTGTCCATGAAGAGGTTTTGAATGTCTTTCAGCCTTCCGGCCTTGCCGTTGATGAAGTAGCCGCTGCCGCCGTCGCGCGAGACCCTGCGGGTGATTTCGACTTCGTTGAAATTTGTGCCGAGCTGCTTTTCGCAGTCGGAGAAGAGCAGGGAGACTTCGCAGAATTGCAGGGGCTTGCGCGATTCCGTGCCCTGGAATATCACGTCCTGCATTTTGCCGCCGCGCAGGGCTTTCGCGCTCTGCTCGCCCAAAACCCAGCGTATGGAATCGACTATGTTGCTCTTGCCGCAGCCGTTGGGTCCGACTATGCAGGTGATGCCGTCGGTGAGCGATATCGTCGTCTCGTCGGCGAAGCTTTTGAAGCCGTTTATCTTGACCTGTTTTAAATACATCTGGATTTGGGTTGCGGGGCTTGCGCCCGCGGTCTATTTTGCGGCGGACGCGGCGAAGTCCGCCAGCGCCTTTTCGAGGTTTTCGGGCGAGCCTCCGCCCTGCGCGAAGTCGGGCTTCCCGCCGCCCTTTCCGCCGATTTGCGCGGCGATTTGGCGCACGATGTCGCCGGCTTTCATTCCGGCGCCCACGGCGTCCTTCCCGCACAGGGCGACTATCGCCGCCTTTTCGCCGAATTTCGCTCCGAGAACTACCGCGCCCCCTCCGATTTCCGCCGAAACCTTCACGGCGAGGTTCCGCATCATCTGCTGGCTTTCGATTTCCGCAACGGCCGCGACGAGCGGCGCGCCGAATTTGGTTTCGACCCTTTTGGCGGCGAGCTCCTTTGCGAGGGAGTCCGCGCCCTTTTTCATGAGCGCGCGCAGCCGTTTTTCGGCGTCCTCGCGCGAGGCGATGAGCTTTTCGAGCCGCTCGCCGATTTCCTCGCGCTTGCAGGAAAGCGCGCGCGCCGCGCGCTCGAGGGCGTCCTGCATGGCGTCGATTTTTTGCAGGGCGGCGGTTCCGGCGACGGCCTCTATTCTGCGCGTGCCGGAGGAAATCGCCGATTCGGAAATTATCTTTATGACGCCTATCTCGCCCGTGGACGAGACGTGCGCGCCTCCGCAGAGCTCTTTGGAGAAGTCGCCCATTTCGACGAGCCGCACGACGGCGCCGTATTTTTCCCCGAAGAACGCGAGGGCGTTTTTGGGGATTTCGCGGAAGGGCATTTCGCGCCACCTGACGGGGGCGTTTTCGAGAATCTTTTTGTTTGCGAGGTTTTCGATCTCGCGGAGCTGGTCGGGAGTCGGGGCCTCGTAGTGCGTGAAGTCGAAGCGCAGCCTTTCGGGATCCACGTAGGAGCCCGCCTGCCTGACGTGCGTGCCGAGCACCTGGCGCATCGCCCAGTGGAGTATGTGGGTCGCGGAGTGGTGCCGCTCGATCGCGCGGCGGCGCACAATGTCTACCGTGGCGGAAATTTCGGCGCCTATGGCGTCCTTTTTAAACACCCCCTTGCGGACTTTGTGGAGCACGTGGCCGGCGTTGTCCATTTTGGTGTCGAACACCTCGCGCGCGGTTCCGTTTATCTCGATGAAGCCCGTGTCGCCGACCTGCCCGCCCTTTTCGGCGTAAAACGGCGTCTGCGGCATTATCACGAAGTCCGCGTCGGGTCCCTCGACTATCGCGCTTATCGAGGTCGCGAAGTCGGAGAGGTTCGCGTGGTCGTAGCCGGCGAACTGAGTGGCGTGCTCGACTTCCGCGGCGTCGGATACGCTTATGACCTCTTTCGTCTGGGCGTTGCGCGCCCTTTCGCGCTGCTTGTTCATCTCGGCCTCGAAGCCCTTTTCGTCCACGGGCATGTTGCGCTCGCGCGCGATGAGCTGCGTGAGGTCGAGCGGGAAGCCGTAGGTGTCGTAGAGAATGAAAGCCTGGTCGCCCGATATGCTTCCCTCGGTCACCGTGATGTGGTCGAGCAGCTGCAATCCCCTGTCGAGGGTGCGGGCGAAGCTCTTTTCCTCGTTCTCTATGACTTTAATTATGACTTTCCTCTGTTCTTTTAGCTCGGGAAATACGGGCGACATCTTCTGTATGACGGGCTCGGCGAGCTTTGCGAAAAATCCGTATTCCAGCCCGAGCCGCTTGCCGTACATCACCGCCCTGCGCAGTATGCGCCGCAGGACGTAGTTGCGGCCCTCGTTGCCCGGAATGATGCCGTCGGCTATGGAGAAAGTGATGGTGCGTATGTGGTCGGCGAGCACCCTGAACACGCAGTCGGTGAGCTCCTGCGAGGACATGTCGCGCGGGTCTCCGGGGAGAGTCCCCTTGTAGGTCTTGCCCGACATGTGCGATATGTGCGTGAAAATGTCGGTGAAGAGGTCGCTGTTGTAGTTGGAGGCGAGCTGCGAAAAGTCCGTGAAGTTCTTTGTGGTGGCGATTATGCCCGCCACTCGCTCGAAGCCCATGCCGGTGTCGATATTCTTGCTCTTCAACGGGCGGAACGTGCCGTCGGTCTCGGCGTTGAACTGCATGAATACCAGATTCCAGATTTCAATGCAGTATGGCGAGCCCGCGTTGACGAGAGATCCGCCCGTATCTCCCTTTTCCGTGAGGTCCATGTGGATTTCGGAGCACGGTCCGCAGGGGCCGGTTTCGCCCATCATCCAGAAATTGTCCTTCTTGCCGCACTTTTTGATGTGGACTTCCGGCGGCATTCCCTCGTCCCTGAAAATCCTTTCCCAGATAGAGTGCGCCTCGGCGTCGAATTCGGCGGGCTCGCCGTCGGCGGGCTCGTAGACGGTCGCGTACAGCCTTTCCTTTGGGAAGCCCCAAACGCGGGTGAGCAGCTCCCACGCCCATTCAATCGCCTCCTTTTTGAAGTAGTCGCCGAACGACCAGTTGCCGAGCATCTCGAAGAACGTGTGGTGGTAGGTGTCGAACCCGACGTCTTCGAGGTCGTTGTGCTTGCCGCCGGCGCGTATGCACTTCTGGGTGTCTGCCGCCCTGCGGAAGGGCGCCTTTTCCTCGCCGAGGAAATACGGCACGAACTGGTTCATTCCGGCGTTCGTGAACAGCAGGTTCGGCGAGGACGGCATGATTGAGGCGGAGGGCACTATCGTGTGCCCCTTCGAGTTGAAGAAGTCGAGAAAGCTTTTTCTTATTTCGGAGGAGGTCATTTCGCAAAAATTTTCGGCGCGGGCGCGCCGGGCGTTTTTTTTCGGCGGGCGGCGGGGCAAATCCCCGCGGCGCCGCGGGCGGGTCAGAGCCTTTCCGTCACAGCGGCTGCCATTTCGTCCGTCGAGACGGCGTTTTTGCCGAAGGCGATGTCGCCCGTGCGGACGCCCGAACATACGGTATCCCTTACCGCCTTTTCTATCCTTTCGGCGGTCGCCGCCCTCCCGAAGGAGTAGCGGAGCATGAGGGCGGCGGAAAGTATCTGCGCGCAGGGATTGGCGATTTTTTTGCCGGCGATGTCGGGCGCGGTGCCGCCGGCGGGCTCGTACAGGCCGAATTTCTCGCCCGCCGAATTTTTCGCAACCCCCAGCGACGCGCTGCACAGCATTCCCAGAGACCCGCAGATCACCGCCATCTCGTCGGAGAGGATGTCGCCGAACATGTTTTCGGTGAAGAAAACGTCGAACTGGTTGGGGTCGCGCGCCAGCTGCATGGCGGCGTTGTCCACGTACATGTGCGACAGCGCGACTTCCGGGTAGTTTTTGGCGAAAAATTCCGATACGGTCTTGCGCCAGAGCACCGAAGTTTCGAGGACGTTTGCCTTGTCTATGGAGCAGACTTTCTTGCCCCTCGACATTGCGGCTTTCCCCGCGACGTCCGCAATCCGCTCGATTTCGCTTTTGCGGTAGCTCATCACGTCGCGCGCGGCGGGCTCGCCGTCGATTTCAAAAGTCTTTTTTTCGCCGAAGTATATGCCGCCGGTGAGCTCGCGTATGCACACGATGTCGATTCCGTCGGGTATGCGCTCGGTTTTGAGCGGCGAGGCGTCCGCCAGCTGCGGGTAGAGGAGCCCCGGGCGTATGTTGGCGAACAGCTTGAAGATTTTGCGGAGCGGCAGGAGGGCGGCGCGCTCGGGTTGCTCGTTGGGCGGGAGCTTTTCCCACTTCGGGCCGCCGACCGAGCCGAAGAGTATGGCGTCGGAATTGCGGCATTCCTCAACGGCGGATTCCGGAAGAGCCTTGCCGCAGCTGTCTATGGCCGCCCCTCCCACGTCGCAGACTTTGTAGGAGAGCGCGTCGCCGTCCTTTGCGCACGCGGCTTTGAGCACGCCGAGGGCGGCTTCCATGACTTCGGGCCCGATCCCGTCGCCGGGCAGAACTGCAAATTTGAGTGTTGCCATAAATAGAATATGTAGCGTTGTAAATTCGGGCGGACAGTCCGCCCATATAAAATAATTGGGGAAATAAAACACTTTTCCCGCGCGATTTCCACAAAAATTTTAAGGCGCGCCCCGCATTTCCGGCGGCGCGCCGACTGCGGTCGGGATACAACCCTTATTCCAAAACGGCGTCGACCGCCACGGGGAAGTGGTCGGACGGGTAGGCGGCCTTCGGGTTGGCGGGCAGCCCGAGGTCGGCGACGGAGTCTCTTATCACGGCGTAGCTCAGGACGCCGACTCCTTCGGAGACGAAAATGTAGTCTATCCTGTCGCGCTTCGGCGCGCCCGTGAAATTGTGGAAAGTTCCGCCGGCGGATTCGGGCGCGCCGCGCAAAACGGAAAGCGAGTCTTTGAACGACTTTGCGGCAAATATGATTTTCATCGGTTCGGAATCAGGCGTTGCGTTGAAGTCCCCGACGCAAAGAAACGGCAGGTTCCCCGAAATTTCCGATGCCTTTTTTACGAGCAGCTTTGCGGATTCCGCGCGCGCGGTCTTGCCTTTGTGGTCGAAATGCAGGCTGAAAAAGGCGAATTTTTTGCCGGTTTTGAGGTCGCGGAACTTCCCCCACGAGCATATCCGCTTGCACGCGGCGTCCCAGCCCTTGACGGGCTTGTCGGGCGTCGGCGCAAACCAGAAGTCGCCGGAGCCGAGCGGCTCGAAGCGCGCGGGGTTGTAGAATATGGCGGAGGTTTCCCCGCCTCTTGCGCCGTCGTCGCGCCCCTTTCCTATATATTTGAAACCCGTGCGCGCGCTTATGTCGTCGAGCTGGCGGAAGAATCCCTCCTGCGTGCCGAATATGTCGAAGCCGCGCTTTTTTACGAGCTCCGCCACGGCGTCGCGCCGCAAGTCCCACGCATTCGCCGTCGGGGTCGGGGCGAGGCGCAAGTTGAACGTTGCCGCCCTGAACGGCTCCGCGTTCGGCGCGCCGGTTCCGGAGCATCCGAAGAGCAGCGGTGATAGCAGCGCAAAAATCGCCATATATCTCATAATCGGGCAACATACCGCGTTTCGGCGCGGGGCGTCAACGGTATTCGCGCGCAAAAAAAGCTTTTCAAACCGCGCGTTTGCGCTAATCTCAATGCATCGGTTTTTTTATGGACAAAAATTTCTATCTCACCACCGCAATCGACTATGCCAACGGCTCCCCGCACCTCGGGCACGCCTACGAGAAGATTTTGAGCGACGTCGTCGTCCGCCACAAGCGCATGTGCGGGATACCTACCTACTTCCTGACGGGGCTCGACGAGCACGGGCAGAAGGTGCAGCAGAGCGCGCGGCGCGAGGGCGTCGAGCCGTCGGTTCTCTGCGACAGGCAGGCGGAGAAATTCCAGAACCTTTGCAAAATCCTAAACGTCTCCAACGACGACTACATCCGCACTTCCCAGCCGCGGCACAAGGCGGTAGTCCAAAAAATCCTCCAAGACCTCTACGACCGCGGGGAAATCTACAAGGCCGAGTACAGGGGGTTTTATTCCGCCCGACAGGAGCAGTTTTTGCAGGAGAAGGACAAGGTCGACGGCAAGTGGCCGGAGATCTTCGGCGAAGTCGCGGAGATCACGGAGAGCAACTACTTTTTCAAGCTCGGCGCCTACCAGCCGTGGCTCGTGGAATATCTCAAAACCCACGAGACTTTCATCTACCCGCGCTTCCGCGCCAAGCAGGTTATGGAGTTCCTCAAAGAGCCGCTCAACGACCTCTGCATTTCGCGCCCGAAGGAGAGGCTCGAATGGGGCATAGAGCTGCCGTTCGATTCAAACTACGTCACCTATGTGTGGTTCGACGCGCTCGTAAACTACATTTCCGCCGTCGGCTACGGCACGGAGGAATTTGCCAAATTCTGGCCCGCCGACTTCCACGTCATCGGCAAGGACATTCTCGTGCCGCCGCACTCCGTCTACTGGCCGATTATGCTGAAAGCCATTGGAGCGGAGCTGCCGAAGTCGCTGCTCGTCCACGGTTGGTGGATGTCGTCGGGCGAAAAGATGTCGAAGAGCCTCGGCAACATCGTAAATCCTCTCGACTTGGCGGAGAAGTTCGGCGCCGACCCTTTCCGCTACTTTCTGATGCGCGAGATGAACGTTGGGCAGGATTCCGATTTCTCGATGGATCTGTTCGCAACCCGCTACACCTCCGATTTGGGCAACGACCTCGGCAACCTCGTCAGCCGCCTGCTCAACATGCTGAAACGCTACTGCGGCGGGGTTGTCGCGCCCGCTTCCGTCGAGGAGGATTTTGAGAAATCGCTCAAAACCCTCGCCGCCGAGACCGCCCCCGAGGTTCTGGAGCTCAACGACGGAATGCAGTTCCACATCGCCCTCGAAAAGATTTTTTCCTTTGTCCGCGCGATAAACAGGTACGCCGAGCAGCGCGCCCCGTGGAAGCTCGCCAAGAGCGGGGATCCCGCCGACAGGGCGAGGCTCGAAACCTCCCTCGCCAACATGGCGGAGGCGTTGCGCATTTCGGCGGTTTTGCTCGCGCCGGTCATGCCTTCGGTGTCCGAAAAAATCCTATCGCTTCTCGGTCAACCCGGGGCAGACAGGTACGAGGGCAATATCGAGTGGTCTGCGCGCCTTGAAAACGCGCGGGTCTCCGCTCCCGAAATTCTCTTCCCGAGAATCGGAGAGTAGCGCGCGGCATAAGCCGATTCCGAAAGTGGGGCGGGGAAGGGTTTGATTTTCCATAGCTCGCTCACGGCTGACCCGAGGAGCGCGGAATTTTCGGGACGCATAGAGGGAGAAAACCGCTTTTTCTCCCGCGGCGCCGGCAACGGGCGAAAGTCTGGGGGGCGTCGGGCGCGGCTTGGCTTCCCCGTTGCATTCCGCTATCGCGCGCGAATTTTCTTTTCTCGGACGGCTTTGCCGTCCGGATTTTTTTTGCGTTTTTTCGGTTTTGAAGCGGCGGCGGATTTGGGCGGCGCGAAAATTGCGGCGCTGTTCGCCCGGGACCGCGAAATTCCGCTTTTGCAGTCCGGACGAATTTTTCGCCGCGCGCGCGATTGCGCTTGCAATCCGAATCCGCAACCCTTTAATTTCGGCGAGAATCGGGCGGGGCTTTCGGAAATCCCGAATCCGCCGATACCGAAAAGGGGAGTTCTTTGAGAATTTTGGGCGGGCATTCGCCCGCGGCTTGTCCGCGGGAGGAAAGTCCGGACACCACAGAGCGGGATTCCGTCCGAAAGGGCGGGGCGCGCGCCGCAAGGCGCGCGTACGGACAGTGCAGCAGAAAACAAACCGCCGCGCTAGCGGCAAGGGTGAAAAGGCGGGGTAAGAGCCCACCGCCGCGGGAGCAATCTTCGCGGGCATTGAAAACCCAATCCGGTGCAAGACAACATAGGATGCGGAACTGCTCGTTCAAACGCATTGGGTATGTCGCACCCCTCGCGGGGGCTCCCTTTTCAAGGGGGCAGATAAATGAATGCCGGTTCCTTCGGGGACTACAGAATCCGGCTTACAGCCCAACTTTCTCTCTCCCGCTCCCTTTTTACATTTTTGCTTTTTTCGGGAATTTGTCGCGGGGCGCGAAAAATAAGCCCCGCTTTTGCCGGCTTTCATCTCGGAGTTGGCGCGGTTTGCTGCGAATTTGAAATTGCGCAAAGTTTTGTCCCCCTGCGGGCGGGCCGCGCGGAATCCGCATTTGCCCGATGGCGGATTCCCGCGAATTTCAAATTTGCCGCGCGCCGGGAACTTGTCTCTTGGCGCAGGCGCAGTTTGCTGCGGAACGGTTTTTTACGGAGGCGGGTCGGGGCTCTTTTGCGGAATTTGCAAAAAAACGGAGCGGCCCGCCGCGGGCAGGAGGTTTTTCCGCCATGCCCCCTCCGGGGCGCGGAGATTGCGCGCCCCGAATGCGGGCCGTTTTTCGTTTTTTGGAAAAACGCCCTCCTATTGCCCCATGAGTTTGGAGAGGGCCTCGGAATAGCACTTGATCGTGTTTTGCACGACTTCCGGCGGGAGAACGGGGCCCGGAGCCTGCTTGTTCCAATCGAGCGTTTCAAGCCAGTCGCGCACATACTGCTTGTCGTAAGAGGGCTGGGAACGGCCGACTTCATACTTGTCGGCGGGCCAGTAGCGCGAGGAGTCGGGCGTCAGAACTTCGTCTATCAAATAGACTTTGCCGTCGGAGTCGGTTCCGAACTCAAACTTCGTGTCGGCGAGGATTATCCCGCAGCTCTGCGCCTTTTTCGCGCCCATCCCATAGAGCGCGAGGCTCGCGTCCCTTATGCGCCCGAAGATGTCCCGTCCCAGGAGCTTTTCGCATTCCGCGTTGGTAATCGGCATGTCGTGCCCCTCGGCGGCTTTCGTAGTCGGCGTGAAAAGCGGTTCGGGGAGTTTCTGGCTCTCCTTCATTCCCGCGGGGAGCTTGAACTCAAAGAGCTTTCCCGTCTGTTTGTACTCTTTCCAGCCGCTGCCGGCAAGGTACCCGCGGACGATGGCCTCTATCGGCATCGGGTTGAGCTTTTTTACTATCATCGAGCGCCCTATCAGCTGCGGGAAGTCTTTGAGCAGCTCGCGCACGCGCTCGCCGTGGTTTTCGACGAGGTGCGTGGGCATGATTTTCGCCGCCTGCTCAAACCACCACAAGCTTATCATGGTGAGCAGGACGCCCTTGCCGGGCACGCCGTTGGGCATTATTACGTCGAACGCGGATATGCGGTCGGTCGCGACTATAAGGAGCTCGTCGCCCAAGTCGAAGTTTTCGCGCACTTTTCCCTTGGAGACTCTTTTGAAAGGAAGCCCTTCGACGGTCATTAGGGGTTCTTTGGGGAGATTGAAGTTCATTCGGCAAATAAAGTTCCGCCGCCCGAAAAACGCAAGAATAATAAAGCGCCCTGCCGCTTTTGCCTCCGGCGGGCGGGCGCGCCGGCGCGGGGTTTTGCGCGAGACGCCGGCATATGTCTTTCGTTTTTCAATTCCGCCCGGCCGGTTTGAAAAATTTGCCGGAACGCCGGAGGCGGAATGGATGAAGTTTCTCCGCAGCCTTTCGTTTCCCCGCCCCTTCCGAATGCGTCATTTCCCTAATTTGCGGGGTTTAGCCTTAAAGCCGCGGTTTTCGTCGGGAGGTTTTCCCCTTCAATAACGAGCTTTACTTCTCCCGCGGAGCGGCCCGCGCGCAAAATTGCCAACGCCCTGCCGCAGTAGAGCGAGCGTTCGCAGCCCGTATGCATTTCATTGCTGTTGATGTCCCCGTTGTCGACGCCTATGAGGGAGGCGGGGCCTTCAACCTTGAATTTCAGCTTGTTTGAGGCGAGCGGATGGATTCTCCCCCTTTTGTCAACCGCCTTTATCGCGACGTGTTGGAGATCCAGGCCGTCGGCCTTCCAATCGGGATTTTCGGCGGTTGCGACTATTTCGCGCGGCTCGCCGGCGGTTTCTATTTTATATTCCCCGACCGTTTTGCCGTCGGTCCGCGCGACGGCTTTGAGCTCGCCCGCTTCATAGGCTATATTTTCCCAGATTATCTTGTTCCTGTTGAACGGATTGCGCGTGTTCTTTTTTGCCCCGAGCGACTTTCCGTTGAGGAAGAGTTCCGCCTCGTCCGCGTTCGTGTAGACCGCAACCCAAACTTTCGAGCCCTCCGGCCTGTTCCAATTTTCCGTTTCGGGCATCAGGCCCACGACCGCATCGTTGTGGACGACCACTCTGTCTTTTGCATTTTCAAGTACGGCTATGTGCACGACCGGTTCGTTCTCCGAAAAATTCGCCTTTACCCACCAGCACTGCGGCATCGGGTTGAGGGCGGTGTCGATGAAGGCTTTGTCGCCCCAGCCCTTTGACGGCCAGCCGAACGATTCGCCGAAATACGCTATCGGCCCCCAGTATGCCAACCCGACTACCCTGTCGAGATCCATTCCGAAATAATTTTCGCCCAGCGACCAAGTTGCCGCTTCGCTCTGGTAGAAAATCATTTCAGGATATTTTTTCGCGTCTTTTTCAAAATATCTCCATGTGTAGTTTTGCGCCGATATGTCGGTGGCGAAGGCGAGCTCTGCGGGTTTGGAGGTTTCCCAGCCGGCATCCTTGCTTCTTATGCCGCCCTCGCGCGCGGGAAACTGCGCGACGGTATAGGGGCGGGAGGCGTCGAATTTTTTGCAGAAGTCGCGCATTTTTTTGTACATCGTTACCCCGTAGTCGCCGTATTCGTCGTTCCGCGTCTGCCTGTTGAGCTCGTTGCCGAGGCTCCAAATGACGACGCTCGGGCGGTTTCTGTCGCGGCGTATGAACTCCCGGGCGGCATTCGGCCAGACCTCGTCAAACTTCTTGCGCATTCCAACGAACCAGTCGTCCCATTTGTCGAAGAGTTCGTCGGTCACCAGTATGCCGTATTTGTCGGCGAGGTCGAGAAACGACTTCGAAAGCGGATTGTGGGCGGTTCTGATATGGTTTACGCCTATGGACTTCAAAAACTTTATACGGCGCTCCAATTCGGCGGCGTAGGCGGCGGCCCCGAGCGCGCCGAGGTCGTGGTGCAGGTTGACGCCTTTCAATAAGGTCTTTTTGCCGTTCAGCAGAAAGCCTCTCTCCGGCGTGAATTCTATTTTCCTTATCCCGAAATTTTCCCTTTGGGCGTCGAGGAGCTTCCCGCCGCTTTTCACTTCGGCGGCCGCCGAGTAGAGCGCGGGATTTTCCGGCGACCACAGCGACGGGTTTTTTATTTCAAATTCGAACTCGGCGGTCGATGCGGAGTTTGCCGGAATATCGGTTTCCCTTTCCGCCGATGCGATCTCCGCGCCGTCCGGTCCGAATACCGCCGCCCTCACCGAAACTTTGCGCGGGGAGCCGATGGAATTCTCGATTTCAGCCAAGACGCGAGCTATCGCGGATTTTTCGCCTACTTTCGGAGTCGTTATGTACAGTCCGTGCCGGGCCACCGCCACCGGATCCTTTATCGAGAGTTTCACGTCTCTGAAAATTCCGCCGCCGGTGTACCATCTCGACCCTCCCATGACCCGGGAGTATACCGCCACGACATTTTGTCCGCCGTAGTCGAGAAATTTCGATATGTCCGCCTCGTATCCGGAGTATCCGTATTCGTTGGAGGCCGCCTTTTGCCCGTTTACGTAGACGTCGGAGACCGTCATGACGCCTTCAAAGTCGAGTATCACCCGCTTTCCCTTCCATTCGGGATCCGCGCGGAACGCCTTGCGGTACCATCCCTCCCCATAGGGTTTGAACCCCCTGCTTTTGAGGTTTCCGCCGTTCTTTTTGATTTCCTCTTCGGACGGAACCGCCCAAGGCTGCTCTATCTGGTAGTCGTGCGGCAGGTCGAGCTTTCTCCATGAGGAGTCGTCGAAGTCCCTCTTGAAAGCGTCTGGATTTTTCCCGTAATAAAACTTCCAACCGAAGTTCCAGTTTTCAGTTTCCGCCGCGCCCAGCGAGAGCGCGCACGCCGCCAGTGCGAGCGCTGTAATTTTCCTAATCATATGCGTTTCCTTCCCTTGCGTTAAAGTATGAATTCCGTTTGCGCTGGGGAAAAACGCCGCGGCATTCCCCCGTTTTGCGCCGGTCCGCTATTTGTCTTTCGCCCCGCTTTCGGGTTTATTCGTAGACAGATCCAACCGAAGCTTGTCGGCGGCCTTGCGGGACTCCTCGTCGCCGAGCTGCGCCGCGCGGATGAAGCATTGCAGGGCGGCGTTTTTGTCCTCCCTTATCCCCTTGCCCGATGTGTAGGCGATGCCGAGATACCGCAGCGACTCCACGCTTCCGTGTTCCGCGGCGCTCGTCCATATTGCCACTGCCTTCTTTTGGTCGACTTCGGTTCCGTCGCCCGTGAAGTAGCACAGCCCGAGGTAGGTTTGCGCGACGAGGTTTCCCTTTTCGGCGGAGGCTTTCCAGAGCTCGAACGCCCTTTTGAGGTCGCGGGAAACCCCCTCGCCGCGCGCGTAGGCGAAAGCGAGGTTGTTTTGCGCGCGGTGGTTGCCCTGTTTGGCGGAACGCTCCCACCAGAATACGGCCGTCTGCACGTCGCGCAGCACGCCCTTGCCGTTGCAGTATGCGACTCCGAGGAAGAACTGCGCGTCGGGATCTCCGCGCTTGGCGGCTTCATTCCATATTTTCACGGCCCTCGGCACGTCGGCGAGCACCCCGTTCCCGCCGAAGAGCGCCGCCCCGAGGTTCGTGAGAGCCTTGGTGCTGCCGTTCTTGGCGGCGGTTTCCCACCACCTCACGGCGAGCTCGTAGTTAGGGGCGAAGTCCCCGCCGCCGCCGTCGGCGTAGTATTCGCCGATTTCGTTCTGCGCTTCGGCGTCTCCCTTTTGGGCGGCCTCGGTCTTCTTTTGCAGATCGAATTTTTCGGCGGCCGGCAGCGAGGCCGCGGCGAACGCGGCCAGTATCATAAAAAGCCTCTTCATATTCATGCGATTTTTTCAAAGGCGCGCGCTATTGCAAGCGCAAAACGCGCCCCGCCGGCTGCGGCGCGCGGGGGGAGGGTTTTAAAGGGAGCTGAAAAATTGCCCGAAAATCTAACGCGCCCGCTTTGAGCGCAGGAATTTTATCTGGTCTCTCAGGAGGGCGGCGCGCTCGAACTCGAGCCTGTCGGCGGCTTCCAGCATTTCGTCGCTGAGTTCCGCGATGATTTTTTCGAGCTCGCCCTTCGATTTTTTGGAGACGTCGATTTTCGCCTCGGAGCGCTTTGCCAGCGACGGCTGTATCGGCTTCGTCACGCTGTGCGGCGTTATTTTGTGGAGCTCGTTGAACTCCCTCTGGATCTGCCTGCGCCGCCCGCACGTCTCCAGCGCGGCTTTGAGCGAACCCGTCATGTTGTCGGCGTAGAGTATCACGCGCCCGCTCTCGTGGCGCGCGGCGCGCCCCGCCGTCTGGATCAGGCTTGTGGCGGAGCGCAGGAAGCCCTCCTTGTCGGCGTCGAGTATGCAGACGAGCGAGACTTCCGGAATGTCGAGCCCCTCGCGCAGGAGGTTGACGCCGACGAGGGCGTCGAAGTCGCCAGAGCGAAGCCGCCGCAGGATTTCCACGCGCTCTATCGCGTCGATGTCGGAGTGCAGGTATTCTATGCGCACGCCGCTCTCGCGCAGGAAGTCGGAAATTTCCTCGCTCATGCGCTTTGTAAGGGTGGTGACGAACACCCTTTCGCCCCTTTCGGCGGCGGCCTTGATTTCCGCGGCGCAGTCCTCCACCTGCCCTGCGATCGGGCGGACTATCATTTCGGGGTCGAGCAGGCCCGTGGGGCGGATTATCTGCTCGGCCACGGCGTCGCTCACGGAGAGCTCGAAGGGGGAAGGTGTGGCGGATACGAATACCGTCTGTCCCGTGAGGGAGTCGAATTCGTTAGGGCGCAGCGGCCTGTTGTCGAGCGCGCTCGGCAGCCTGAACCCGTATTCGATAAGCCGCTCCTTGCGCGCCCTGTCGCCGTTGTACATGCCGCGGATTTGCGGGCAGGTGACGTGGCTTTCGTCGATGAATAGGATCGAGTCTTTCGGAAAGAAGTCGAGCAGGCACCACGGGCGCGAACCCGCGGGGCGCCCCGCCAGATGGCGCGAATAGTTCTCGATGCCGGTGCAAAAACCCGTCTCGGCGAGCATGTCGATGTCCTGCTCGGTGCGCATCCTTATGCGCTGCGCCTCTATGAGCTTGTTCTGCCGCTCGAATTCCGCAACGCGCTCCTCGAGTTCCGCGCGTATGTTGGGGATCGCCGCGGCTATGCTCTCTTTGGGCGTGACGAATCCCGAGGCGGGGTAGAGGTCGAACCTGTCGAGCCTGCCCTGCGGCGTCCCCGTTGCGGGGTTTATCTTTTTAAGTGCGTCGATTTCGTCGCCGAAGAACTCTATCCTCAGCGCGGTGTCGAGGTACGCGGGGAACACGTCCACGACGTCGCCCCTGACTCGGAAGTGTCCGCGCTCGAAGGCTGTGTCGTTGCGGGAATAGTGGATGTCGGTCATTCTCTCGACGAGCTCGCCGCGCTTCATAGCAAGCCCCGGGCGCAGCGGCACCATCATCTTTCGGAAGTCCTCCGGCGAGCCCAGCCCGTATATGCATGAGACGGTCGCTATCACTATCACGTCGCGGCGCGAGACGAGCGAGCCCGCCGCCGATATGCGCAGCTTTTCGATCTCGTCGTTTACGGAGGAGTCTTTTTCTATGTAAGTGTCGGTCTGCGGAATGTATGCCTCCGGCTGGTAATAGTCGTAGTAGCTTACGAAATACTCCACCGCGTTTTCGGGAAAGAACTCTTTGAACTCGGCGTAGAGCTGGGCGGCGAGCGTCTTGTTGTGCGATATAACGAGCGCCGGCCGGTTCATGCGCGCGACGACGTTCGCCATCGTAAACGTCTTGCCGGAGCCCGTCACGCCGACGAGCGTCGCGTATTTCGCCCCCGCGCCTATCGACGCGCACAGCTTGTCTATCGCCTGCGGCTGGTCTCCGGAGGGGGCGTATTTGCTCGCGAGCTTGAAGAGTCTTTTCTCCATCGGGCGGCGTCAGGCGGCGAATATTTTGCGCAGGCTTTCCGGAGAAAAGTCGGAGAAGTCCGGGATTGCGAGGTCCGGTTTCTCCTCGGGGTTTTTGCGCGTTTCCCAGAAGCCTTTCGGGTTGGTTGTTGACAGGGCGATTTTTTTCGCCCCCGCGCGCGCCGCCGCGACTATCCCCGCGAGGGAGTCTTCGAATACGGCGCATTCGCGCGGGTCGAGCCCGAGGCGGCCGGCGGCCTTTATGTACACGTCCGGCGCGGGTTTGCCGCGCTCTACGTCTTCGGATGTGACGAGCGCGTCGAAGTCGCCCTCCATCCCGAGCGCTTTGAGCGCCTGTTCGAGGTTTTCGCGCGGGGTGGACGAACCCACTGCGCGCGGTATGCCGGCGGATTTCAGCGCGCGGACGAATGCGACCGCCCCGCGTATCGTCGGAAGCCCGTTTTTTGCGATTCCCGCGCGGTAGATTTCCTCCTTTTGGTCGGAGAGCCTCTGCGCCTCGGCGGGGTCGGGCGTCCAGCGCAGCATGTCCATTATGATTTCGAGATTGCGCTTGCCGAAAGTCGATTTGAAAAAACCCTCGGGCAGGGGCAGGCCGTTGAGCCTTGCGAGCTCCTTCCAGCTCGCCTCGTGCGCGGCGCCCGAGTCCGCGACGACGCCGTCCCAATCGAAAAGCGCTCCGATTATTTTTTCCATTCAAAATATAATCGCAGGTTTTGCCGAGATTTCAAATTTTTTATTGGCGCGGCGGCCTTTGGCGGCGGTTGGAAGGCAAATGGGCAAACGGCGGATTCCGTTCGGGCGGAAATTTGCGGCGGGAATGTCGACGGGGGCTGGGGCGTTGGAAAAATAATGTGCGCACAATTTTTTAATGGGAAAAAAACGGCGCAATGAATTGTTTTTTTAATCTTGACATTTTTAATTCTCTCATTTACCCACGGAAATATTATGAGAAAGCAATCTTATTTCCGCCGCCTGGCCTTTTGCGCCTTGGCGTTTGCATCGTGCGCCGCTTTTTGCCGGCAAACCCAAACGGAACTGTACTATTCCGGCTCCCAAACGTCGGGGAGCGCGGTAGAACTTTCCGACGCCTCCATATGGAAGGCAGGTTCGCCATCCGGCGAGGAGTTTTCGGGAAGCGTCTCGGAGACTGCCGAAAACATAAACGTCTTGAATATCGAATGGAGCGTTCCGGCGGGAGGTTCGGCCTCGACCGCGTTTTCCGTTTCGCAATCCGTCGTTGCGGAGAGCGTCAACATGTCGCTCGAATTTGCCGGAAACAATAATTGGTCGAACAATACGCTTTCGATAGCCGGGGATCAAACCCTATCCGCTAAAGGAGACTTCAATATAAGCGCTTCCACGTCCACTGCGACGACCGCCGTGATTTTCAACCTCGCGGATGGGGCAGCCATAAGCGTGGGCGGGGATTTTAATTTCTCGCTCAACGGCGGATTGGGACTGAGGCTCGTCGGGAGCGGCAACAGCGGCTCCCTCGAAGTCGGCGGCGATATGGTTTTCTCCGGAGAGACTGTAAGCGCGCTTTCGTTCAATCGCTTTGGCAATGTCGCGGTTGGCGGGGTGCTCGCGTTTTCGGGATCGCATCTTATGCTCGTGCGGGACTCCAATAGATGGGTTTCCGCCAACCGCATTTTCGGGGGATTGAGCGGAAGCGGAAACATTGAATTGACACCGAGCGAAGTGGACGTTAATTTGACGTTCACAAATGCCGGAACGAGCGAATATTCGGGCGCGCTCGTAAAAAATGTCAACGCCTCGGGAACGGATTTCTTTCGGCGGAAAGCAGATTTTGCATTTTTCCTCCGCGGAGCAATACGCTTACGATTACGTCACTTACGCCAATGCGGACATAACGAGCGTTTCGGTGGCTAACGGCGAATTGAGCATCGGCATGCACTCGGGAATGAGCGGCGGGTATCTGGAAGTAAACGGCGCCGGCGCGGTATTCAGCGCGGCGGGCGCAGCCCAGGGCGAAGTCGGAAGCGCATATTTCGACAACGCCTGGCTCAGCGCGGGAAAAATGAGGTTCGATTTTTCGGAACTCGATGGGTGCGATAGGGTAGTGTTTGAAAACGAAATGTATATCGCCGGAAATTTCGCGTTGGAGTTGAATATTTTTTCCTCCGATTTGGGGGCGTGGCTCGAGGTCTCGGGCGTCGAATACATCGACTATACCATACTCGAATTCGGTTCGACGAATATTGCCGTCGGCGAGGTGATGGATATGCTAAAAGTAGCCGACGCCGGCGTTGGCGTGGAACTCTTGGAGGAGGATTTCGCGTCCGGACTCCTGACTTTGCGCCTTTCGCTTGCCGCCGTCCCTGAACCCGCGGCTGCTGCGGCGATATTGGGCGCGTCCGCGCTTGCATTTGCCGCGCGGCGGAGAAGAGACTAATCTGCCCATTTTTAAAATTGGCTTTTCCTGAAAACGCTCCGGTTTGCGCCGGAGCGTTTTTTGGGGTAATGGCGGGCTGGGAAATCTCCGGCGTTGCGTTGAGGGGCGGGGCGGCGGCAAGCGGCAGCGGGCGGGTATTTTGTTCGGGAATTATTATCGTCCGCCGGAAGAAATAGGCGCGCGGGCGGCTATTTTCGGCGGCGAAAACGCGGGTTTGCGGTAAAAGCGGGATGGAAAAATGCGCGCAGAGGGTTGGAGAAATCCGGCGAGTGGGGGCGTTTGGAGGAACTTTATTAAGAAATTGCTCAAAAAGCTTGACATATTTAACGCTCCCGCATAGTCCTAAAATTATTATGAAAATAGATGTCTCATTTTTATTTCGTTTAGTTTCTCTCGCGGCGGCGTTTTTTGCCCAGTCGAAAATTTCCCTTGCCCTTCCGGATTCGCCGCTTGGCGGGGAATACGACCTGACCGGTTCCGAAGGCGTCGGCAATACATGGGGCGGCACATACCAGATAGGCGAAACGGGGGTGTTGAATATTTCCGGAGGGGGAATTTTAACCGTCACATACGGGCAAAACGACTGGGGCGCCTTGACGAATAAAGGCGTCATAAACATAGGCGCGAAAGATTCCGCCGGAACGCTTATTGTCGACTCTCCGAATTCCTTTACCCCGGGTGGGCGGCGGTTGTTGGCGGATCCGGAATCGTGAATATCGGCGAAATGGGATCCTTGACTTTTACGGGATATATCCCGTCGTATTGGGGAGTTTCGGTAAATATTGGCAATATGGATCTCGCGGGGGCGGTGTCCGTTATACCTTCGGCGGGCGTCAATTCCTATTTCAGGGTGGATAATTTGACGCTTCGCGAAAGCGGCTCGTTTGACAGCGGGGCGATGCACCTTTACGCGCAAAACGGCGTTTGGGATATTTACGGCGGCGGGATTTCCGCGCCGAAATTGAGGGTCGGGCCGGGGGAAATGACTGTGAATCTCCGCGGGGAAAATCTGTTGGAAAATTTGCGCGTCGTTTCGATAGATTCAAATACCGGCGCTACTGTAAAAATGAACGTTTTTGCGGACAATATAATGCAAAATTTGGAATTTAACGCCAATAGCGTGATGGAGTTTTCAATATCCCGCGGCTCGCGGCTGATAATAAACAATTTTTCAACAAAAGATAACAACAACGTATGGCGGGCCGAAAATGCGG
>CAJMOT010000026.1 GCA_905214995.1 uncultured bacterium
CGCCCCTGCCGCAGGTCGCGGCGCGCGCGGACTCGCACTTCCTCGTCGAAAAGTCGCAGACGAAAACTTCGACGAGCGTCTCGATATCGAGGATAGACGCCGACGACGGACTGCGGGTTTCGGAGCTCGCGCGGATGCTCGGAGACAGAAATTCCGAGTCGGCGATAGCCCACGCCAAAAAGCTTCTCGATAAAAAATTTTGACACGCCCCGCCTTCGGGGAATTATATAATTTCCTTTATTTCGGCGCGGCGCGCGCGCCGCGCAACCCTTTATTTGAAATGGCAAAAGAATCCAAAAAGCGCGGACAGAAGCTCGGCGAAGTCGTCGGGCGCAGGCGGCCCGTAATGGGCACGGTATTTCTGTTCGCGGCGTTCATACTTACCGTTTCGGCTCTCTCGTACGCGCCGAGCCAGGACATATTCTTCAAAGAATATTTCGAGTCCGCGCTCAATACGACCGAAATATATACTGAAAACCTCTGCGGGAAATTCGGGGCGACTTTCACCCTTCTGGGGCTCGTGTGCTTCGGGGCGGCGGCGTACACGATTCCGATTTATCTATTTTGGGCGGGCATTCTCTTCTGGCGTAGGCGCGCTCGCGGAATGTCGGCTCTCGAACTCCTATGCGCAGTCTGCGGGATTTTGTTCTTCTCCGTCCTCTGCGCGGCGCTTCAGGGCGGCGTCGGGGAGTCCGGAGAATCGAGCGTGTTCTGGCCGCGCGGCTGGGGCGGAAATTTTGGAACCGCCGTTTTCGAGGGGCTGTTGAAGCCGTTTTTCGACGTGTTCGGAAGCGCGGCAATCGCGGGCTCCCTGTTTTTGTTTTGCGCGGTGGCGGTCTTCGTCGAAAGCCCTGCGGAGGCCGCATGCGAGCTTATCGGAGTCGCCAAGAAGTCGCCGTCGTTTTTATGGAAAGCCGCCAAAATTCTATTTAAAGCCGTAGCGTTTTTGCCGTCGCTGTCGTTCGGGCGCAATAGGGCGCCGGAGGAAAGCTCGGAGGCGCAGATGCCGCCTGCGGCTTCCCGCGGGCGGCGGTCGCAGCGGGAGAGGGCGGCTACTCCGCCCGTTCCGGAATCCCGCGTTCCCGAACCCGCTCCGCCGCTTCCGAAACCCACCAGAGCGGAGGCAGCCGCAGCCGCGAATGCCGCGGAAGAAGTTTTGTCCGGATTGGGGGGATTGGGAGAATCCGCCGCTCGGATGCCGTTATTCGGGAAAAAAACGCGCCCCGCGGCGGCGGGCGAGCCCATCGTAGACTTTGCGGAGCGCTATGCGGAAGAAGACGATTCGGATATTGAGCTCCGCGCGGAACCTTGCGAGTCCGGCGGCGAAGATTTGACCGGCGGTTTGGGCATAGCGGGAGAGCCTCCCGCGGAAACTCCGCCGCCCGCAGCCGAGCCCGCGGCTCCGGACGGCCCCTCCGAAATAGATTTGAGCGGCGTGAAAGCCGCGCGCCCGCAAAAGCCTCCCAAGCCCGAAACCCTGCGGGTGGAGGAGTTCAAGCCCGAAAAGTACGAGGCCAAGCTTCCCGCCAAAACGCGCGACGGGTACGTATTCCCGTCCGTGGATTTGCTCGACAAGGCGGAGGACGAGCTCCCGGGCGGACGCGAAAATTACGAGGAGCGCATGTCCGAAATCGTCGCAAAAATCGCCGACTTCGGAATATCCGTAAATCCCGTCAAGGCTTCGTCAGGCCCCGTTATCACGCGCTACGAGGTCCGCCCCGCCACGGGCGTCCGGCTCAACAGGATCGCGAGCCTCGAAGACGACATAGCTCTCGGAATCCGCGCCCAGAAAGTCCGCATCATCGCCCCGATCCCGGGGCAGGGGACCGTCGGCATCGAAGTCCCCAACAAGCACAGGAGCATGGTGCGCGTGCGCGACATCATAGAGTCGCGCGAATGGAACGAGAGCCGCGCGGAAATTCCCGTCGCCCTCGGCAAAGACATCACGGGAGTCCCCATCGTCCTCGACCTCGCAAAAATGCCCCACGCGCTGATTGCGGGCTCAACCGGCAGCGGCAAGAGCGTATGCATAAACTCCATAATACTCTCTCTGCTTTTTAAGACTACCCCCGACGACCTGCGCTTCATAATGGTAGACCCGAAAGTCGTCGAAATGCAGATGTACAATTCCCTGCCGCACATGCTCATTCCCGTCGTCACCGACCCGAAAAAGGTTCCCGCCGCCCTCAAATGGCTGACTTCGGAAATGATGCGCCGCTACCGCATATTCAAGGAGACGAGCGTGCGCAACATTGCGGGCTTCAACGCCAAAATCCTCAAGGACGCCCAGGCCGCGCAGCTCGCCGAGGAGAGCGACGCCGCAATGACCCCCGAAGAGCGCACGGCGCTCGCCTCTCCGGAGGGCGAATCGCCCGATTCGGACGGCGACGGGTTCGAGATTCCCAAGAAAAAGCTCCCCTACATAGTCTGCATAATAGACGAGCTCGCCGACCTCATGATGGTCGCGGGCAAAGAGGTGGAGGGCTCGATAGCGCGCCTTACGCAGCTCGCGAGGGCCGCCGGCATACATCTTATCGTCGCCACGCAGCGCCCCTCGCGCGACGTCATCACCGGCCTCATAAAATCCAACCTTCCCACGCGAATCGCCTTTAAGGTGGCCTCGCAAATCGACAGCCGCACCATTCTCGACCACAAGGGCGCCGAAACCCTCATCGGCTACGGCGACATGCTCTACATCAACAACGGCTCGTCGGAAATGGTAAGGGCGCAAGGCGCCTTTATGTCCGACGACGAGATTGCGCGCGTCGTCGAGGCTCTCAAAGTCAACGGCGAGCCCGACTACGCCGAGGATGTCCAGCAGCAGATCGAGAGCGCGGGCGAGGAGGACGGGGATTCCGAGGGCGGCGAAGAGGGCGACGACCCGATGTTCGCCAAGGCCGTCGCCGTCGTAAAGTCCAACAAAAAGGCGAGCACCTCCCTCTTGCAGCGCAAGCTCGGCATCGGCTACGGGCGCGCCGCCAGAATCATCGACGAAATGGAGGAGCGCGGCATGATAGGCCCTGATAACGGCCCCGGAAACCCCCGCGAAGTCTACATCTAAAATTCGGAGAATTCCATCGGCGCAATGCCGCGCCGCAAGCGTTCCGCGAATCAGGCGCGGGTGCCTGCGGGAATCACCGCCGCCTTCGTGACGATGAGTATGCCGTCGCGCACATAGAGCCCTTCGGATTCCCATTTGTCGGGTTTTCCGTCGGGCGATAGCCAGCAGTTGTCGCCGATGCTCGCGTTCTTGTCGATAATGGCGTTTTCTATGTGGCAGTTTTTGCCTATTCCAAGGCGCGGAGATTTGTTTTTGCCGTGGAAGTCGTACATGTCTGCGCCCATCATTATGACGTTTTTCATGTACGTTCCCTCGCTTATTATGGAGCGCACGCCGACAATGCAGCGTTCGAGGGAGGCGTTGCGTATGAGGCATCCGTCGGAAATGTCGCACCTTTCGATCCGGCTGCCGAATATGCGCGCGCCGGGCAGAAACCTGCTGTGGGTATATACGGTTTTGCCTTTTTTATAGAAGTCAAACGGGGGGACGTCGTCGGTGAGCGCGAGGTTCGCGTCGAAGAACGCGCGTATCGTGCCGATGTCTTCCCAATAGCCGTTGAATACGTGCGCGCGGAGCTTCTTTTTGCCGAGCATTCCTGGAATGATCTCCTTGCCGAAGTCCATTTCCGTTCCCCCCATGGCCTCTTCGAGAATCTTTCCCGAAAACACGTATATGCCCATCGAAGCCATGCAATAGCCCGCGGGATCGGGATTCTTTATGTCGGAAATCACGCTTGGGCTTACGAGAAAGGAGTCTATCACCGCGGGATCCTTGGGCTTTTCGGCGAATTCCACTATATTGAGCCCATGGTCCACCTTCATGACGCCGAGGCTCGGAGCCTCCGAGCGCGGCATGGGTTTGGCGGCGATCGTGATGTCGGCCCCGCTTTCGATGTGGGCGTTTATCATCTTGGTGAAATCCATCTGGTAGAGCTGGTCGCCGGAGAGGATTAAGTAATAGACGTTTTCCCCCTGGTAACGCTCGAAGTGGTGCATATTTTTGCGCACGGCGTCCGCGGTGCCCTGGTACCAGTTTCCGCCCGTGTCGGTCTGTTCGGCGGCGAGGATGTCCACGAATCCCTGCCCGAAAGAGTCGAATTTGTAGGTCTGCTGTATGTGCTTGTGAAGGGAGGCGGTGTTGAACTGGGACAGCAGGTATATGTGGTCGTAGCCCGAATTTATGCAGTTGCTTATCGGAATGTCCACGAGCCTGTATTTGCCCGCGAGCGGAACCGCCGGCTTGCAGCGGTATTTTGTCAGGGGATAGAGGCGCGTTCCGCGCCCGCCGCCCATGATTATGCTGATTACGTTGTGTCTTGTCATATTTCGGAGTTTTAGGCGATGGCGTTTTGACCCGCTTCCGGCGCGGAAGTTCCGAAAAGGCGGCCGCGAACCGCGCCGGACGCATCTTCGCAAAACGCGGAAATCTCTTATTATAACTTCCGCAGTTTACGGGGAATTATCGCATTTTCATTCCGCAAATCCAGCTTTTTTTGATTATATTTCCGTTAGGGCGGAGCGGCAAACCGCGCCGGATTCGGCGTTCCAACGCGGGTTTGTCCGCCAGTTTTTCATGGGGCGGGGCGCATTTTCCGCGCCTTGCGTCGCGCTTTGTTCCGCGGGGCGCCCAAAGATTTGGGAGGCGCAAACGGGCTGCGCCAAATTAAGTGTTGCCATTTTGAATTTTCGGGGGATAAGTTGGCGGGAAGTTTTTTTTGCATATGGAAATTGAAAGCCAGCTCGAAATATTCGCGCAGAACGCCGAGACTTTCATCGGCGCAGAAGATTTGAAGGAAAAGCTCGCCGCCGGCAGGAAGCTCAGGGTGAAGCTCGGAGTCGACCCGACGCGCCCAGACCTCACGTTCGGGCACATGGTGGTCTTCAACAAGATGAGGCAGTTTCAGGATCTCGGGCACCAGGCCGTTCTGATTATAGGCGACTACACCGCTTGCATCGGCGACCCGAGCGGCCGCTCCGCCCTGCGTCCGGTTCTTACCCCCGAGGAGGTCGAGGCAAACAGCCGCACGTACCTCGATCAGGCGTTCAAGGTTTTGGACGAGTCCCGCACGGAGGTGCACCGCAACAGCGAGTGGTTTTCAAAGATGTCGTTCGGCGACGCGCTGGAGCTCGCGCGCAAGATGACGGTGGCCAGAATGCTGGAGCGCGACGACTTCGCGAAGAGGTACGCTTCCAAGACGCCCGTTTCGATAGTGGAGTTCCTCTATCCGCTCGTGCAGGGGTACGACTCCGTGATGGTGGAGTCCGACGTAGAGCTCGGAGGCAGCGACCAGCTTTTCAACAACCTCGTCGGCCGCGATCTCCAGGGCCAGCGCGGGGCGGCGGGGCAGGCGGTGATAACCATGCCGCTGCTGGTGGGGCTCGACGGCGAGAAAAAAATGTCCAAGAGCTACAACAACTACATCGCATTCAACGACGACCCGCGCCAGATGTTCGGAAAGATAATGTCGGTAGGCGACGACACGATGTGGAAGTACTACCAATACCTTTTGCTCTATTCGCCCGAGCGGATTGCCGCCCTCAAATCGGGGCACCCGATGGCGGCGAAAAAGGAACTCGCGCGGCTGATGGTCGAAAAGTTCGCCGGCGCGGAGATTGCGCGCGGAGAGCTTGAAAACTTCGAGAGGGTTTTCTCCAAAAACGAAATTCCCGAGACCATGCCGGAGTTCAAATGGGCGGATGTTGCCGAATCCGGCGAATGCAGGCTCGCCGACATCATGGCAAAGACCGGTTTTTTCCCGAGCAAAAAGGAGATTCGCAGGCTGATTGAGCAGGGCGCGGTGAAGGTCGATTCGCAGAGGGTGTCGGATCCGTTCGCGGCGCTCCGGCGGCCCGCGGATTCCGCCGTCGTTCAGGCGGGCAAGAGGATCTTTTTCAGGGTCAGGGCGTAGCGCGCCGGCAGCCGTATGGACGCAGCCCACGTCGAGGCTCTCGGCACCGAGAGGATATCGAAGCTCATCGTGCGCTATTCGATGCCCACGATGCTCTCGACTGTCGTGAACGCCTCCTACAATGTCGCCGACCGCATATTCGTGGGGCGCACTTGCGGCGAGGACGCGCTCGCGGCAATCACGGTGTGCTTTTCTCCGACACTTTTTCTGCTCGCGGTGGCCATGACGATCGGCCACGGCAGCGCCACGATGATTTCGATATGCCTCGGGGCGGGCAGGCGCGAAGCCGCCGAAAAATTTCTGGGGCAGGCGGTGTTTCTGTTCGGCGTCTTTTACGCGGTCGTGGCGGCCGTCGCGCTCACGTTCATGCCGCAAATATTGACGTTCTTCGGGGCGACTCCAAAAATCCTCCCCGACGCCTGCGCGTATTATTCCATAATCATAGGCGGGCTGATTTTCGACAAGATTTCCTTCGGGGTGAACAACCTCGTGCGCGCCGAGGGCAGGCCGGTCGTCGCAATGGCGACAATTCTCATCGGAGGGGCGACGAACGTGTTTCTCGACTGGCTGTTCCTCGTGAAGTGGAATTGGGGCGTGCGGGGGCCCGCCATAGCGACGGTCATAGCGCAGGCGTGCGCTTCCGCGTGGGTAATGGGATATTATTTCAGCGGGAGGAACTTTTTGAAAATCCGCCTGCGCAACGTCCGCGCATTCCCGAGGCTTTTGAGGCAGATGGCGTCCGCGGGCTCGCCGTCCTTTATAATACAGGCGTTCGCGGCGCTCTCGGTTTCGGTGTTCGTGGTGCAGGCGCGCTCCTACGGGTCGGAGTCGGCGCTCGCGGTGATAGGCGTGTGCACCACGGTGACGACTTTTCTCTTCCTGCCGATAGTCGGGCTCAGCATGGGCGTGCAGCCGATAGTCGGCTACAACTGGGGCGCCAAAAATTTCAAAAGGGTTCGCCGCGCGTTCTCCCGCGCGCTGTGGGCAGCCACCGCCGTGTGCGCCGCCGGATTTGCGCTTGCGGAGCTCTTCCCGGGGGCGATATTCGAGCTGTTCCTCGGTTCCGACTCCCCGCTGCTCTCCACCGGAGAGGGCGCGCTGCGGCTAATGGTCGCGGGCATGGCGTTTATCGGCGCGAACATTGTGGCGTCGGGGTATTTCCAGGCCACCAAGCGCCCGGCGGTTTCCATATTCGTCACAACCCTCCGCCAGATAATCTTCCTCGTGCCCGCCATGCTTCTGCTGCCGCGGATTCTGGGGCTCGAAGGGCTGTGGGCGAGCTTCCCGATAGGCGACATAAGCGCGTTTTTCGCAACCCTGTTTTTCATCGTCCGCGAAATGCGCTCTCTGCGCCGCAAAGTCGGGGAGGAGGAGGCGCGGGCGCGATTCGCCTAATTCCGTTTTTTCGCGCCGAAAAAACCTCCCGCGCGGCAAAAAGATATTGAAAAGCGCGCATTTTTGGAAATACTCGGCGCAATATGTTAAGAAGGACTTTTATAGCCGCTTTGCCGTCTTTTGTCGCGGCGGCAGCCCTCGGGCAGTCGCACATAGACGCCGGCACCGTCCAGACGGAGGCGGGGCGGCTCGGCGTGCCCGTGTATTCCGTCGCGATAACCTCTCCCGACGCTAATATGGCGGCTCTGGCCAAGCGCGCGTTCGGCCTTCACGGGAGCTATAAAATCGTTCCGCAGCAGAACGCCCAGTTCGTGTTCGATTTCTCTCCCGCGGGCGCCAATTCCGTCAGGCTCGCGATTTCAAAGGGGCTTTCGTTCGAGAGCGTATGCGGGGGCTCAAGCGCGGTCGAGGCCCTAATGAAGGCCTGCGACGCCGCCGTTTTGCGCACGCTGCGCTCGCCCGGATTTTTCGCGGGCACGATAGCGTTTTCATATTCGTCCGACGACTGGAAGACTTCCGAAATATGCGTTTCGGATATCGTGTTCCAAAACGTGCGCATGATCACGCGCGACAAGTCGGACTCCCTCATGCCGCACTTTTCGCCCGACGGCAGGAGAATCCTCTACACCGGCTATTACAGGACGGGATTTATGGATTTGTACTCCATAGACTTGGCGAACAACACGCGGAGGGTGTTCGCGTCGTTCAAGGGCAGCAATACGGGAGGGTCGTTTTCTCCCGACGGCTCGAAAGTCGCCCTCATTTTGACCTCCAGCGGCAACGCGGAGGTGTGGATCGCCAACGCTTCGGGCGGGGGATTCAGGAGGCTCACCAATAACAAGGCAACAGAGAGCTCCCCGGGATTTTCCCCCGACGGCTCGAAAATCGTATTCGCAAGCGACGACATGGGCGGCCCCCAGATTTACACCATGCCCTCTTCCGGAGGCAAGATGCGGCGCGTCAACACCCGCATGAGCGGCTACTGCTCCGAGCCCTCCTGGAACCCGCGGGACCCTAACAAAATCGCCTTCACCGCGGCGGTCGGCAGGGGCTTTCAGGTCGCCGTGTACGACTTTGCGTCCCGCTCGTCCAAATGGGTGAGCTCGGGCGAGAACACTTCGGGCGCGGTGTGGCTCAACGACGGCAGGCACTTGATATGCACAAAGTCCAAGGGCAATACCCGCAGGCTGTATGTCGTAGACACCGAAACCAACAGCCAAAAGCCCCTCCACACGTCGTCTTTCAACGCAAAGGAGGCGGACTTCGTGTACGCCCCGCGCCGATAAAAACAATCCGCCCGCTCTCAAAAATGAATCTCGCAACGCTCGACCTCGAAGGCGTGCTCATCCCCGAAATCTGGATAGCGTTCGCCGACGCCGCGGGAATCCCCGAACTGCGCAGGACAACCCGCGACGAGCCCGACTACGACAAGCTAATGCGCTACCGCCTGGGCATACTCGCCGAGCGCGGGGTGAAGCTCGCGGACATAAGCCGCGTCATATCGGGGCTCGAGCCGCTCGACGGCGCGCGGGAGTTCATGGACTGGTTGAAGTCGAGGACGCGCGCGATAATTTTGTCCGACACGTTCGAACAGTTCGCGGCGCCCCTCATGGCCAAGCTCGGCTCTCCGACGCTATTCTGCCACGAGCTCGAGATCGCCCCCGACGGCGCGGTATCCGGATACCGCCTCAGAATGCCCGACCAGAAGCGCAGGGCGGTCGAGGCCTTCCGCTCGCTCAACTTCGAGGTGATCTCCACCGGCGACTCTTACAACGACCTCTCCATGCTGCGCGCCGCCGACCGCGCGGCGCTCCCCACCGACAAATTCGCGGCGGAAAATCCCGACCTTCCCGTCGCGCGCGACTACGCCGAATTGAGGGAGTTTTTTTCGCGCTATGTCGGCGAATGACTTTTTTATGAAATCCCAAAAGACAAACGGCAGATACGCCGCCCGCGGAGTTTCGGCGGGCAAGGAGGAAGTCCACGCGGCGGTCGACAGGCTCGACAGGGGGCTCTTCAAGGGAGCTTTTTGCAAAATCACGGAGGACTACCTCACGGGCTCGAAGACTCGCTGCAACGTTATACACTCGGACGGCAGCGGAACCAAATCTATCATCGCCTATCTCCACTACAAGGAGACGGGCGACGCCTCGGTTTTCAGGGGCATATCCCAGGATTCGATTGTGATGAACATCGACGACCTGCTCTGCATAGGGGCGGCCGAGAGGATTCTAATATCCAACACCGTCAACCGCAACGCCCGCAATTTCGGCGGCGCGGCCCTTGCGGAGCTCATAAACGGCGCGGAGGACTTCGTCGCGCGCCTGCGCTCCCTCGGCGTGAAAATCTATTCCGGCGGGGGCGAAACCGCCGATGTGGGCGATCTCACCGGAGCGGTAGTGGTGGATTCGTGCGCGGTGGCTGTCATGCGCCGCGACAGGGTGATATCGGGCGCCGGCATAAAGCCGGGGCTCGCGATAGTGGGGCTTTCATCGGCGGGCAAGGCCGCGTACGAGGACTTTGAAAACAGCGGAATCGGCTCAAACGGCCTGACGAGCGCGCGCCACGACATGCTGTGCCCGTACTACCGAGAAAGCTATCCCGAGACTTTCGACCCGAACACCGACAAAAACCTCGTATACTGCGGCCCCCACAGGCTCGACGACCCCCTCGAGGGTTCGAATATGACGGTGGGGCAGGCGCTTTTGTCGCCCACGCGGACTTACGCGCCCGTGATAATGAAAATCATGAAGAAGCGCCCGGGACTCATAAAGGGGCTGGTGCACTGTTCGGGCGGCGGGCAGACCAAGTGCGTGCGCTTCGGCAGGGGCGTTCATTTCGTCAAGGACAACCTCATGGAAGTTCCCCCGATTTTCAGGGCAATACAGAAGGCGAGCGGCACTTCCGACAGGGAGATGTTCGAGGTCTACAATATGGGGCACCGCATGGAGGTCTACTGCAAGAAGTCCGACGCGGCGGAGGTCGTGGAAATTTCGGAGTCTTTCGGAATCGCGGCCCAAACGGTCGGGCGCACCGAAAAGTCGTCGCGCGCGGACGGCAAAAACCACGTGACGATAATGCGCGCGGGCGGGGCTATAGAGTACGGCCCGCGGGATTGACGCCTTGCGGGCGCGGCGCAAATCCTCAGCGGGCGTTCCGCCGCAAAATCCGGAAATTTCAAAAAAAATAAAAAATGTTAAAAGCAGGCATAGTCGGGCTGCCCAATGTGGGCAAGAGCACCCTTTTCAACGCCCTCACGCGCAGCAGAAAGGCGGAGGCGGCGAATTATCCCTTTTGCACGATAGAGCCTAACGTCGGGGTCGTGGAGGTTCCGGACGACAGGCTCAAGCCCCTCGCGCAGATCGCAAAGACGAACGTCATAATACCCGCGGCGGTGGAGTTCGTAGACATCGCGGGCCTCGTCGCCGGCGCGAGCAGAGGCGAGGGGCTCGGCAACAAATTTTTGGCGAACATCAGGGAGGTCGACGCGATAGTGCACGTCGTCCGGTGCTTCGACGACGGCGATATTCTGCACAGCATGGGCAGCGTCGATCCCGTCCGCGATATAGAAATCATAACGACCGAGCTGGTTTTGAGCGACATGCAGAGCTGCGAAAAGCAGCTCGAATCCAACGCCCGCAAAGCCAAGGGCATGGACAAGGAGGCCGTCAAGAACGTCGAGCTCTTGAAGCGGCTGATGGCGCACCTCGACGGGGGCAGGCCCGCCATTACGCTCCCGGACGTTTCGGAGGACGACCTCGCGCGGATAAAATCTTTCTTTCTCCTGACTTCAAAGCCCGTGATATACGCATGCAATGTCGCGGAGTCCGACATCGGCGACGGCGGGGCGTCCAACGGGTATGTCGCCAAAGTGCGCGAGTTCGCCAAGCTCTCCCACGGCGCGGATTCGTGCGTCATATGCGCGCGGCTAGAAGAGGAGCTTTCGTCGCTCGAGCCGGCGGAGGCCAAAGAGTACCTTGCGGAGCTCGGGGCGGCGGACAGCGGGGTTTCGGAGCTGATCAGGAAGACCTACGATTTGCTGGGGCTGGCCAGCTACTTTACCGCGGGCGAGAAGGAGGTCAGGGCGTGGACTTTCAAAAAGGGCATGACCGCCCCGCAGTGCGCGGGCGTTATCCACACCGACTTCGAGCGCGGGTTCATCAAGGCGGAGGTTGTCTCATACGGCGACCTCGTTGCGGCGGGCTCCGTGCACAAGGCGCGCGAGGCCGGCACGTACAGGCTCGAGGGCAAGGACTACCTCTTCAAAGACGGCGACGTGGCGCTGTTCAGGTTCAACGTCTGAGGCATGAAAATAGCCGCGCTGAAATTTTTCTACGCCCTAGCTTCATCGAAGAGGCTCGCCGTGGGGCTGATGGTTTACGCGACTTTTCTGGTTTTCGTTGCGACGCTCGCGCAGAGGGAAATCGGGGTCGCCGCGGCGCAGGCCGAATACTTCGAGAGCTTTTTTTGCGTCGGCTCGCTCGGCCCGCTGAAATTTCCGCTCTTCGGCGGCGCGCTCGTCGGGCTTGCGGCGGTCGTCAACATTTTGGCGAGCGGCTGGCGGTACGTCAGCGGGGGGCTTTTCGGCTTCGGCGCGTCGGTAGCGCATATGGCGCTCGTTCTCCTGATCGTCTCGGGCGCGTTGCAGTATTTTATGAGGGTGGAGGGCTCGCTCGTGCTGCGCGAGGGAATGTCGTCCGACACCATCGTGGTCGGAGCAAAAGAGGGCGCGGCGGGCGAGCCCGTCAAGCTTCCGTTCAGCGTTAAGCTCGCGGATTTTTCCGTCGAGCATTGGGATTCTAGCTCGACCCCGAAGAGCTTTTCGAGCAGGATTGAGTTTTCGCGCGGCGAAAACAAGTCGGAGCAGGTCGTGTCGATGAATTCCCCGGGCTCCTTCGGAGGCTGGACTTTCTACCAGATGTCGTACGGCGACGGCGGGAGGACGAGCGTGCTCGCCGCAGTCCGCAATCCGGCGCGGCTTCTGCCGTGGCTCGCGGTCGGGGCGACTTTTATAGGCATGGCGATAATGTTCCTGCCGAGGCTCTTTGAGAAAGGGAGGGGCGGAGATGAATAAGGCGGCGTTTTCATTCGGCGCATTGTTTTCGATTTTCGTCGCGCTTTCGCCCCTCGCAGTGTGGCAGGCATTTCTCGGCGACCCCCTTTACGACTCGCTTTTCGGCCCGAGCTTCGGCTCCCTCCCCGTCCTGAAAGCGGGTAGGGTGATGCCCGTTTCGAGCGCGTCGGCGGACGTTCTGAAATCCATAAGCGGCAGCGCGACCGCAAAGGTCGGGGGCGGCAAGATTTCGTCATCCAAATGGCTCTGGACGCTGTCGGCGGACGCCGCGCGGCTCGCCGGAGAAAAGACGATGCGCACCGACAACAGGGATCTCCAGAAGATTCTCGGCGTATCGGGCAGATATTTTTCGTACGACGATTTGGCCAAAAATTACGCGAGAGTCGAGGAGGCCGCCTCCTCCGACGGCAA
Source organism: uncultured bacterium (assembly GCA_905214995.1). Lineage (GTDB taxonomy): Bacteria > Verrucomicrobiota > Verrucomicrobiia > Opitutales > Intestinicryptomonadaceae > Merdousia. The sequence continues at coordinate 12,850 of CAJMOT010000026.1, forward strand.
TCCGCCCCTCGCCTCCGCCGCGGCGGAAGCGCTCGAAAAGGGGCTCGCGTACGCCGTGGCGGCAAACGCTTTTTCGGTAAAGGCCCCCGGGGAAAAATCGGCGGTATCCGGCGTGGAAAACTGGCGGAAAGCGGTCGATGAGGCCGCCGCGGAACTCAAGGCCGCGCGCGGGGAAAAGCGTGAGCCCGACCCCGCCAAGCTCTCCCGCGCGAGCGCCATGCTCGAATACCTGCGCGGCGTCGCCGAATTCGAGGGCGCGTATCCCGACGCCGCCGTGAATTCCATCTCCTCTGGCTCGGGGTATTCAACCCCGTCAAAGGCAATGCTCGATTTGAAGGCTTCCGAGCTCTCCAAGAGGCTTTTGAAAGTTTACGCGCGCGCGTGCGACGCCATCGCCGCCGGAGACTCGGACTCCGCCAAAAGCGCGCTGTCCGAGGCCGATGAAATCTTTTCCAAGTCGGGAGGATTGCAGCGGCTGAGGCTGAAAGTCGAAAATTTCGCGAACGCCCTGTCGCCGTTTTTCGGGGGGTTCGTCCTCTACTTTTTCGCGCTCGCCGCTTTCGGGCTTTCGCAAATATTTTCCTCGCGCGAAGCTGCGCTGCGGACTGTCGGGGCGGTGTTCATGGCGTTTGCGGCGTTCTTGCAGGTTCTGGGCATCGCCCTTAGAATGTACATACAAATGCGCCCGCCCGTGACGAACCTGTACTCGTCGTTGGTGTTCGCCGGCGCGGCGGCGGCGGTTCTCGGGGCGTACATATATTTCAGAAAAAAATACGTGTCGGCGGCGGTCGCCGCGTGCGCTTCGGGGCTGATGTCGCTTGTGGTCGCGATGAACCTGCCGTACAGCGGCGACACCATGGGCATGATGCGCGCCGTCCTGAACTCGAACTTCTGGCTGACCGCGCACGTCGTGACGATAATGGTCGGCTATTGCGGAGTGTTTTTGGCGGGGTTTATGGCGCAGGCGAGGCTTGTGGCGAACGTCTTTTCGCGCGGAAATTTCGGGGCGATGACGGGAGATTCGGCGCGGACGGTGTTCGCCGTCCTCTGCTTTGCGCTGATGTTTACTTTTGCCGGAACGATGCTTGGCGGAATTTGGGCGGATATGAGCTGGGGCAGGTTTTGGGGGTGGGACCCCAAGGAGAACGGCGCGCTCATGACAGTCCTGTGGACGGCGGCGGCCATACACGCCAGGAGCATGAGGCTGTGCAGCGACCGCGCGTTTCTCGGATTCGCGGTGTTCGGGAACATCGTGGCGGCGTGGGCGTGGTTCGGCGTAAACCTCATGGGAGTTGGGTTGCATGCGTACGGTTTCATAGAGGGCGGATGGTTTTGGTTTTTCGCATTTGTATGCAGCCAGCTGCTTACGCTGCCGCTCTGCCTTTACAAATTCAGCCCTCCTTCCGCGGCTGCCGCCGCGTCCGGCGAAAATAAAATTGTCGGAAAATAAGCTTGTATTCGGCGCGGGAACCGACATAACGGAGAGAATAAAAATGCGAGGTGTAGCTTAGCCTGGTAGAGCGCTACGTTCGGGACGTAGAGGCCGGAGGTTCGAATCCTCTCACCTCGATTTTTTTTAAGCCGCTTCCCAAAAGGGTTGCGGCTTTCTTGTTCCCTTAAACAAGCGACTTGCGCCGATTTGTTGGAGCGCGCAATATGCGCGGACGGTGCGCGGATTATGCGTTTTTTTGTTTGAAATCTTGCCACCAAATTGCCACTGTGTTTCGCGTTATGAGTGCGGGGCAAATTAAGGGGGGCGTCAAAAATATATTTAAACTTTCAGGGCGCAGGTCTCCGTGGGTTGTCGATATTACCGTACTCGGAAAACGCCAGAGGCGCTTTTTTGCCACAAAAAGGGAGGCGTTGGACTATCTCGACAATTGGAAGCTCGCCAGAAAAATGGATTTGCAATATTTTATCTCCCTTTCCGGCGAGCAAATCAAGGATATAAAAGACGCTATGGACGCGCTTCCCAGGGGCAAAACTCTCTTGCAGTCCGTCCGGAAAGCGTGGCGGTTTTTTTCCGAGTACAACCTGCACGAATTGGCGGACAAATACCACGAGATAAAAAAGAACAGGCGCGATTCCGGCACTTTGTCGGAGGGGGAATATACTCATATAAAGGGGCGCGTGGCCGACTTCAAGAAACATTTCGGCGCGTTTGCCGATGTGACACCGCAGGCTCTTCTGGCCTATTTAAGAAGCAAAGGCGCCCCGAAAACTGTCGCTTTATGGAAAGGTACAATATCCGAAATTCTGGACTTTTGCATAAAGAAAGGGGCGATAGCGGAAAATCCGATAAGGCTGATTCACGGAGACGAGTTAATCGCGGAAAAAACTGCCGGAATTCGAAAGAGGGGATCGCTTAGCGTCGATGAGGCGAGGGCTTTTATGTCTCTTCTCGAGAGGAAATACCCCCAATATTGCCGATTTTTCGCGTTGCTGCTCTTTTCCGGAATCAGGGTTGAAGAGGCGCCGCGCATGAAAGACGAATATTTCCGCTACGACGAAAGAAAGATAGTATTTCCCGCGCAAATCGGGAAGGTAAAGAAGGCGTGGACCCTCGAAGACCTGCCGGAAAACCTTTGGGTTTGGCTTGAAAAGTACAAAAATACGCCCATCAAAAGGCCGTCAAATACCCTCAGGACGGCGCTTGGCAAGAGGCTGGGCCTGCCGGAGAATTTCTCGCGGCACAGCTTTTCCACATACCACCTTAGCCTCTATTTCGACTCCGCCAGAACCTCCAAAATTACGCGCAATAGCGAACAGGTCCTCAAAGACAGATATTTTGACGCGCTCGTAGACAAGGAAACCGCCAAGGCCTATTTTGAGATCTTGCCATGCGATTGATTGTTGGCAAGTTTTCTCTATTGTATTGTGTTTTTTAGGTATCGAACAAAATACTTGACAAAGCTTTGTTTATAAAGGGTAATAATGTTCGATAAAATGAAAAATATAAACATTAATCGAACAGAAAGCAATTTGCTTGTGGCTTTGGCTCGCTCGGCGTTGAGCGGCGATATAAAAAAATCCGAATTAATATGTCTTAAACTCTTGCGATTAGCAAAGAACGATAGGGAATTTTATGAACAAGTTGCGGCTTTAATGAGGAAACATGTATCGGGGGCGTCGCAACTTAGAACTGTTTCAATGTTGCCCCCCGCGGATCGGGACTTGGGACTGTCTTTGGTAAAAGTTGATGAAAATATCTCAAGCGATGCGCCAATTTTGTCCGATGAAGTTAAATCGATAATAGACCAATTCCTTGGGGAGCAGTCGAAAAGGGACGTTTTGCTAAGAAATGGATTGTTGCCTACTCAGAAAATTCTTCTAACGGGAAAACCTGGTACGGGTAAGACGATGTTGGCAAAATGGATTGCTCAACAGCTTGAAATTCCCATTGCAACATTGGATTTGGCGACATCTATATCTAGCTATCTGGGTAAAACCGGTGAAAACCTAAGGAGAGTTCTAGATTTTGCGCGAAATAATTCGTGCGTTTTGCTATTGGATGAATTTGACGCTATCGCCAAGCGTAGAGATGACGATTCAGAAGTCGGAGAACTGAAACGAATTGTCAATGTGCTGTTAAAAGAATTGGAAGAATGGAATTTAAACTCAATCATAATAGCCGCTACGAATCATCCGCACTTGCTAGATCCTGCCATAAACCGGCGTTTTGATTTGACAATAGATATGCCCTTGCCGTCGGTTGAAATAATAAGGGAAATATATAAAAAAGAGTTCTCAAATTTCTATTCAGATTCTGTCGAAAGTTTATCATACCCGATTTCTCGCGCGCTTGTTGGCTGCAATTGCGCTGATGCTGTCTCGTTTTTCCGTTCCGCGCTTCGACGCCACCTTTTGACAGGCGATCCGTTATCGAAATGCCTATATGTTGAATGTTTAAGACGCCATTTGAACGCTTCGAAGCAATTTTATTCATCTATTTTTAAAGATATGCACAATTATATGACTATTAGAGAAATTTCAAATATTACAGGCAAAGCGCCGAGCACGGTACAACATCATATAAGCAAGTAATATTATGGGTAATAGAGATAAAAGACTGCTGCTGACAAATGGAGAATCTCTCATTTTTCCGATGAGAGAAAAGAGTCGCAGAGGATCTCCGGCAGTTCCCGATAGCTACAATACGCATAGAATTTGTTTAAAGAAACAAATCGAAGAGCAGATTCAAAATATTGGCCGGTATTCCGGTGAGTTGCGTTTGGGTGATGAGATGGTAATGTGCGCAAGACTCTTTCCGGATTTTATAGCGAAATCATATAGCCCGCATGGCATAATAGAAACATTTACCGGCGTTAAGACTATCGGGTCCAGAAACTATAAGGCGTCAATTAGCGAGGTTAAGAGCGAGTCAAAGCTTAGAAAATTTAGTAAGCGCGGGCGTAAGACGGTGGAATCCCGACTATTATTTCTTTCGGGTAAAATTGCGGAATTCAGCAATTTTCTTAAATTGTTAGAATTGGATGGGAACGAAACAAATCCAAAATTTGCGGATGCGATATGTAAGATTTCAAAAATAAACCAACTTACCGAGCAGGAGAAAATTTCAATTTCAGAAGAAGGAGTATCTTCTTATGAAATTATATTTCATCGTTCCCAATATTATCCGGAAAATGAATCGGCGTATATAAATAATCTTCTCGTAACATATGGAGCTACAAATATTGCAGTTAGAACATATCCCGATGCGCCTTTCTTTGTTTCCTGTAAAGCGGGAAAAGAAACCCTGAAAGATATTGCAAAATCAAATATTCTAAGAGCTATACATCCTATCGGATCGATCGGATTCTGTCCGTTAAGAAACGATGAAAATCTAGATGCGCCGTTGCCGCCAAATGATAAGCTTCCAGACAACACATTTGAAGTTGGCCTTTTTGATGGGGGCGTTGATGCAACAAACCCGTTTCTGAAAAATTATGTTGTCGAAGACAACGCTCTTTCGGTAAAGACAAAACCGAATATTTTGGGAGTTTCTCACGGTACGGCAGTTGCCGGAGCCTTATTATATGGGGCAATGAATAAATATCAACGGCGCGAATCGCTTCCGGTTCCAAATTTCAAGGTTCGTAGCATTAGAGTATTTCCAACATCTGATTCTGCCGATTTTGAATTGTATGAAGCGATTGATATTATTGAAAAAACTGTAACAAGCCATCCTGAGATTAAACATTACAATTTGAGCTTTGGACCAAGGGGGCCAATTGAGGATGACAATATTTCAAGATTCACGTATGTATTGGATAGCCTCGCCCATAAGTATAATGTTTCATTTTATGCCGCAGTGGGCAACGATGGGGACATTTCTGGCTTTGATCGGATTCAGGCTCCGTCAGATATGGTAAATGGATTGGGAATTGGTGCGTATACGGTAATAAATGGGGATAGGGTAAGAGCTCCGTATTCGTGTAAAGGCCCAGGGCGTGAATCGGGGAAAATAAAACCTGATATAATGGCTTTTGGAGGTTCTGAGGATATGCCTTTTCAACTTTTGGGGTTGAAGCATGGGAAATTAATATCGGCTATGGGTACCAGTTTTTCAACGCCAATCGTAACCGCGTTGGGCGCTTCGATAGATAATGGATTTCATACGTCAACGCCGCTTCTTTCGCGCGCATTGTTGATTCATGCGGCAAAATATCCAGGCGATGCGCAAAGGCCGACAGTTGAAATGGGATATGGGATCGTGCCAGATTCGGAAGAGTCTATATTATATTGTTCTCCGCAAAGCGTTACTATATTATGCCAAGGTGAATTATCTACGAATAAGTTGGTTATGTTAAAACTTCCCATTCCGGAAAATTGTAAGGGCGGGAAGAAAATAAGGATTGATTGGACTATTGCGGCGTTGCCAGATGTGGACATTACCAATACGTCGGATTATACAAAATCCTGTATTGAGAGTATTCTTTTCTATGCCGAAAACAAAAGGGCAAGCGTTAAACAATATAAAATTGAATCTGATCTGAGGGAAGAAAACCTCAAATGGGAGCCTATCGTAAAAAAATCGGCAACAGGACGAGCCTCTAGTTTTAGTGTCCCCTTTATAAAGTTGCGGCTAATTCAGAGATATTCCAAGATTGAACAAATAAAATTCGCGGCAGTCGTTACAATTACTATCGACGAGGATGGAAGGGATTTATATAACGAAATTCTTAGGGCGTATCCGACTCTCACTCAAATTAGGCTTACTCAAAGAATGAGATCAAGAATTCAGGCTCATGTATAACAAGTTTCTATTGCATTTGTAGCGCTTCCCTTACGGCATTATAATTCCAATAAGGAATGTATCCAAGCAAGTAACATAATACCATTGCTACATGCGTTCCCTTCCAGCGTAGAGATTCCGGACATTTGTTTCTATCTACGTATGTATTATTATATAATACAACAATTTTCAGCCCGTCCTTATCCGCCTTTTCGCATTCAAATTCAATATAACTGCGATCGTCTGTATTGTATCCGCGCGAACAAGCGCCAGTCCATGTATTCTTGGAATCGCAGTATTGGCAACTTCCGCTCCGCAGGTTAATTGTGTTATCTCCCACGACGAGGACAAAAGTTTTGGAGGCGTTCAATCGCGTGGCAAGCGATCTTTTTATGTTGCAATTCAAGCTATCGTCACGGGCTTGTGTGAGTTCATGCGCATCGGGAAATGAAAGATCCCATTGGTCGCTCTTACCCCATTTATAAAGTTGATTTATAGCCTCTCTGTCTCCATCCCAGTCTCCGGCAATATATGTTCTAGTCCTGTAATAAGTCATAAATTTCTATTTTATTTCGTAGAGGTTTATTTTTTCCAATGTCTCTTTTGTGAGGACTATGGTAATTGGCTGATTTATGCATACGTTGCTTGTTCTCAACGTGCAAAGCATGCATTTTAAAAGATCTGACCTAGATTTGTTGGGGGTTCCGTCAAACCGCGTTATACCCGATCCCAAGAGTGGAATAAATATGGGCTTATTGGCATAAGTTCTGCATATTTCCGTCCACATAACTCTGAGGCATTCTTCATAATCCTTTTGGGTAAGGCGCGCTTCGTTTTTAATGAAGCGAGAAAATGCCAATAGCATATAATCTTTATATGTAATAATTCGGCCTAACGGATATCTTGGAGTTCCTTTTATGGTTTTTCTTTTATATATTGTGTTATCGTCTGTTTCTTGGGCAATCTTACGCCTTAATTCATCTATATCATCTACATATTTATCTATGAACATGCCATTTAATGTATCATGGGCAATGGTTATATCATCTACATCAGTGTCATAATTTTCATTAAATGGTATAACTTTCCATCCTGATTCTGTAAATATATTCCCTTGTCTAATATTGACTTTTATTTCCCTAATATCTATTGAAATACCCCTTTGGGCTATAAGATATTTGCAGACATAGAAAATAAATACAATGCCTGCAAAAACTAAACATACTATCAATAATTTTGTTATCCAATTATAATCATTTCCCAAAATAGAATCGAGCGTTATGTTGGAAATAGCCAAAAATGTGCCAATAATTGCAAAAATAGCAAAAGCTAAACTGAAACTGTCTTTTAGCCGTTTGGGGCTATTGAAAAAATGCATATGGAATTTAGGAAAGCTACTAAGCAGTAGTAGACCCTGCAGTTCCTGTGTCCGGGGCCTCTTGCTGAATAGGAGAGGGCTCTGGAACGGCGGGCATACCGATGGATGCGGCGATATCCTCCCTCTTTCTGGCAAGTTTCTTGTCGAGGCTTTTTTGAAGCTTTCTCACGGTCTTTTCCGCCTCCTTTGCGGTATCGCTTTCTATCAAGTCGCGTTTGACAACGCTGTTTAGAAGTATTTTTGTCAACTCGCTCTCATCAAGCTTTATGTCCGACAATTTTCTAATCTCGCGCCTAAGTGCGCCTATAATGGGTTTTGAAACGAGGACGTGGGCGATAGTATAGGGATTTATAAGCTGGGATTTTTCGAAATGCTCCTGCCTGAGATTTTTTTCGATGGCCGATTTATGGAGAATATACAGCAATTCCCGAGCATCTTCCGTTCTCGGATTCAGGGATGTAATGTCAAATTGTACGACAAGATCGTAGCCTATCGGTTTTTCAAATCTGATCTTATAAAGTTTCCAGACGATGCCATTTGTAAGTATTACCCAATTTACACCCTGGTTGGCTCCGTAATCGATCGCCTGTTTCAAATGGTTATCTTTTAGTTCCGTATCGACGGATTTACATTCGATAAGATACTCTATTTTATTGTTTACCTTTACTGCGAGGTCGCAGAAAGTGTTGCGAATGGCAAGTTCGCTCGTTATCTCAAGGTATTTGTCGTATCCAAAAACATCGCTGAGTATGTCCGCTATGATTGTTACGGTATCCGACTCGTTTAAATCGCGCGCTTTTGCCGCGGCAAGTATTTTTTGATAGCGCAATACTCCGTTTTGAATGTTTTCTGAATCTTTTTTAGATATATTCATGTACTTATTATTATAATTTCCATAAAGCCGTTCAAGAAATTTTTAGGATTTTATAAGATTTTTCGGGTTGATGGGAGCTTTTTAGGGTTGTTTTATATGTAAAAAGGCGTTAGAGTTTTGTTATGAATGGGGTTCAGGCCGAGTTTGACGTCTATGTGGTAGGGGTATACTTGGAGAGACTAAAAAAGACCTCTACAACATTGGAGGTCATGGCGTGGATCGAGACTATACCTGCGCGGTTAAGCAGACGCGTCTTTATTGCGCTTGCGATTGCCGTGTCTGGCTGCGAATGCGGCCGCAAAGGCTGAATCTTCCGCGGTAGTTTTTGAGTTTACAACCCCGATATTCTTTGAAATATATTGGCCGATGTAATTCGGCAAACCCAAGTCGTATTTTATGAGCTGCTTCACGTATTCGGAGAAAGAGCGTATACCGAGTTCGCACATGCGGATTTTTGCGTTTGCAAGAAGTTCGGCTTCGGAAGAGAAGGAAATACCGACTGTATTTTTTGGATTTTTTTCTTTCATAGGCAGTAAGTTGGCAACTTTTTTCAAGAAATCAACAAAATTTATAAAAATTCGCTTGACTGGTTGGCAACTTTTGCCAAAATGTACTTCAATTTAGAAAAAGTATGAAAAGCAAAGAAAACAAGAAAATAGCACTTGTAGGGATTTCGCTCCCGAAAGAAATTCTCGCAGTCGCCGACCAAAAGGCTAAGTCGCTCTATCTTAATCGTAGCCAATACATCAGGCAGCTGATTTTTTTGGATACAAGGTTGGCAACTTTTGATAAAAATAGGCAAAATAGCGAAAGGGGCGCGAAATGAACTCTCCCAATATAGATTCGCCGCTGATGACAAACGCCGAGGCCATGGCGTATTGCAGAATAAAAGACCCGCGCGTTTGGCGGCGATACCAGCTGATGCGCAAGATACCGCACGAGAGGATCGGCGGCAGAAAATTCTTCCACCGCGACATCCTCGCCCGCGCGCTGCTCAAAGCGCAGGAGGCCGCCGCCCGCAAGCTCTTCAGCTGACATGGACTGCGGCGGTTTCCCGAAAGCCGCGCCCGCGGGCCCTGCGGGAGTTTGTAAGAAAATCTTACAAACTCGAAAACCCCGCGCAAGGGCGCAGGCCGCGGCCCCAACGCGGACTGCCGGCGCGGCGGATATTCCGGGCGCGCCGAAACGGCGCCCCGACGCCCTTCGACCTTTCTCAACATTCAACCCAAAAGCCTC
>CAJMOT010000027.1 GCA_905214995.1 uncultured bacterium
CAGCCGCTTTTTTCCGAGAAGTCCGAAATGTATGTACAGGCCGTAGTCTGCGTTTCCCGCCACAAAGTACGCCGGCCCCTCCGACGCCGCTCCCCCGAAGAGCGAGCGCGCAAGTCCCATGATTTTGTTCATGTAAACTTCGCCCTCGGCGCGCGTGCACGGGTGGGCGGGGTCGGCGCACTCGTGCGGCGGAATCATCGAAATCACGTCGATGTAGTGCAGCCCCCTGAACCCGAGCCCGGCGACTTTCGGGAGGTCGCGCCGCGCGAGCTCCCACGCCTTTTTCGGGCAGAGGTTGTACATGCGCCCGCCGCTCCAGCACGTGTTCTTTTGGAGCGAACCGTCAGGCTTTTTCGCTACGGGCGCCCCTGAATTCCAGTCCTCCGAGATGCTGTAAATGTCGGTGCTGTTGGTGTGGCATACGATTTGGTACCCCTGCGACTGGGCGAACTTTACCAGCTTTTTAAGGCCCTCCTCGCCGCCGAGCCTGGGCTCCACGGGGAACGCGGTCGGCCACCTTCCGTCGTGCCCGCTGACGTTCCAACCAACGAGGCAAATCTGGACTTTTTCCACGCCGGCGGCCTTCAGCCTGGATATGAAATCCTCCACTTCGCCGAACGTCATCTTTACGATCACCTCGGGCTCGTTTTCGACGGTCTGCTCCTCGATTTTCGGCGGGGCGGGCTTCCACGCCAAGCGCACGCGCAGCTCGGGGGCGTCGCAGGCGTATTCGAGCTCCGGAACGAGCCTGTCGGAAATCGGCTTGCACGCGCCGGAGTCGAGAAGGCGCTTTCTGTAATCGCGCGCGATCGCCGAATAGTCCGCATCCTTCCCGTCGAGGCGGCGGAATTCCACTTCTATGTCCTCGTAGGGCTTGAACGCCATCTTGCCGATGTTGAATACGATTGAAAGCGAATACTCCCCGCCCTTTACGCGCGCCTGCGCCGCGTGCTCGTGGCGAAGCCCGTTTACGATATAATAATACGCCCCGTCCGATTTTTTGATCCCGCCTATCGGAAGATGCCATTCGTTCTTGCTCGTGCTGTACGGGGTGAAAGAGGCGTCCTTCTGCTCCGAAAACGGTATGATGAGACTGTTGGGCATTACGATATAGCCCTCGTCGCCCGCCTTCGCGCGCGCGAAATCCGGAGTTATGGAAATCGATTCCGTCCGCGGGTCGATTTCGGAGGCGGGAATTTTCAGAACCGCCGCCCCTTCTTTAAAATCCAGAAACCTCTCGGACTTTGCGGAGCTTCCGTCCTTGAACTTAACTTCTATCTCCGCGCGCTCCGCGGCGAAGACTCCCCCAAATGCAAACGCCAAAACGGCGAACGCCCATATGCTTTTCATAAGGGAAACCGTATCCGATCCGGAGCGCGGGCGCAAGGCAAAAAACCGCCCGCGGACGCCCTACCCACGCGGCGGGGCAGGCGGTAAACTGTTAAACATTTTTTCCCTCGGATTTGGTTGACCGCGGGATTGATTTTTGGGAGCGTTTCGGCAATGGGATTTCCGCGCCGCTCCGGAACTTTGCGGCCGCGCTCCGAAACAAAGGGGAAATGAAAAAATACATTCTCATCTCGGCAATTATTTTCGCGGCGGCGAATGCCCTGCCCGCCGGCGCCGAACTTCCCTACCCGATCGCGCTCGAAGACTACCCGCAGGCGTCATCCCTCTGGGACGCCCTTCGCGAAAGGGTGAAAATCGCGCCCTTCAACCTCTACGCGACGGCTGTTTTTCTGTGCGCCGTAGTCCACACTTTCTGTTATAGATACTTCGTTGAAATGGCCCACTTCATAAAAAACGACTCAAAGGGCTCCGGATTTTTCTATCTGACGGACGCCAGCGACGAGGCGCGCGACATATTTTCCAAAATTTTTCATCTGCTGGGGGAAGTCGAGATAATATTCGCCATGTGGCTCGTGCCGCTCTTCGCCGGCTTCTGGTACGCCTACGGATGGGACGGCCTGTCGGCGTATCTGGACTCCATGACTTACGCGGAGCGCAAGTTTGAGGAGCCGCTGTTCGTGATGGCTATAATGCTGATATCCGCGAGCAAGCCGATAGTCGATTCCGCCGCATGGGCGATACGCAGGGCGGCGGCTCTCGGCGGGGGAACCGTCGGGGCGTGGTGGGTTTCAATAATGTGCATAGGGCCGCTGCTCGGTTCGGTAATAACGGAGCCCGCCGCAATAACGATTTCCGCGTCGCTTCTGATGTCCAAATTCTTCGAATTTTCGCCCTCCGGCAGGCTGAAATACGCAACGGTCGGGCTGCTTTTCATGGCGGTGTCCGCGGGGGGCACGCTCACGCACTTCGCCGCCCCTCCCGTGCTGATGGTGGCGAGAACCTGGGGGTGGGACGCCGCCTACATGATCTCTACGTTCGGCGCCAAAGCCGTCGCGGGGATATGCCTTTCGACCGCCGCGTATTACGTTTTTTTCAGGCGCGAATTTGCCGAGCTTGAGGCGCGGCGCAAGGCCGACACGTCGCTGCATGTCGCGGAAATGCCGTCTCCGGTGTGGCTGCGCGCCTTCCACATGGGCTTTCTGGCGGCTGCGGTGCTCGCCATGCACTATCCCGTGATCCTGATTTTCATACTGATGACTTTCATCGCCTTCTGCGACGTGACGTCCGCCTACTCCCAAAAGCTGCGCTACAAGTCCCCCATACTCGTGGCGGTGTTCCTCTCGGCGCTCGTGGCGCACGGCGGACTCCAAGGCTGGTGGATAGAGCCCGTGCTGGCGGGGCTCGGCAACCGCGAGCTCTTCCTCGGCGGAATGGCGCTCTCGGCGTTCAACGACAACGCGGCGATAACATACCTCGCATCGCTCGTGCCCGGGTTCACCGAGAGCATGAAATACATGCTCGTCGCGGGCGCGGTTGCCGCCGGCGGACTGACCGTGATAGCCAACGCCCCCAACCTCGCGGGGCTCTCGGTGATGAAGCCGCACTTCAAAGACGGCATATCGCCGAAGTTCCTGCTCTGCGGAACCGCGCTTCCTACGGCGATAACCGCCCTGATATTCTATTTCGGGGCGTGAGACTTTCAACCGGACTTACACACTTCGATAAAAATGGGCGCGGAAGCGCCCGCAAAAACAAGACAATATGACCGACTCCGACAACGCACAGGAATGGAAATCGTTTAAACGCGGCGCATGGAGCTGCGGCACGGACGTTGCCGACTTCATCCGCCTCAACTACGAGCCGTACGAAGGCGACGGCGCGTTTCTCGAGCCCGCCACCGAAAGGACGCTGAAACTCTGGGGGCAAGTCCTCGAGCTCATGAAACAGGAGCGGCGCAACAACGGGCTTCTCTCGGCGGACGTGTCCACCCCGTCGGCGGTTGACTCGCACAAGGCGGGATACATCGACAGGGACAGCGAGATCATCGTCGGCCTGCAAACCGACGCGCCCCTGCGTCGCGCGATAATGCCATTCGGGGGATACAGAATGGTACACTCGTCGTGCGAGGCCTACGGGCTGAAAGAGGACGAAAAGGTAAAGGAAATATTCACCAAGTACCGCAAGACGCACAACGCCGGAGTCTACGACGCCTACACGCCGGAAATTCTCGCCGCCCGCAAGAGCGCGATAATAACCGGGCTTCCGGACGCATACGGGCGCGGCAGGATCATAGGCGACTACCGCAGGCTCGCGCTCTACGGCGCCGACCGCCTCATCGCCGACAAGAAAAGGCAGAAAGCCTCGAGCGACAATTCGCCGATGACGGAGGACGTCATACGCGAGCGCGAGGAAATCTCCGAGCAGATAGCCGCCCTCGAAGCCGTCAAGCGCATGACGCTCTCCTACGGCATAGACGTTTCAAAGCCCGCCTCCGATTTCAGGGAGGCCGTGCAGTGGACGTACTTCGCGTATCTGGCGGCGATAAAGGACCAGAACGGCGCGGCGATGTCGCTCGGGCGCGTGACGACGTTCCTCGACATATACGCGCGGCGCGACCTCGAAAGCGGAAAGATAACGGAGTCGCGCGCGCAGGAGATAATGGACGACTTCATCATAAAACTGCGCATGGTGCGCTTTCTCCGCACGCCCGAATACAACGACCTGTTCAGCGGGGATCCCGTGTGGGTGACGGAATCCGTCGGCGGAATGTGCGAAGACGGCCGCACGCTCGTCACGAAAAACTCTTTCAGGCTCCTCCACACCCTCTCCAATCTCGGCCCCGCGCCCGAGCCCAACATCACTGTGCTGTGGTCGGAAAAGCTGCCGCGCGGCTTCAAGGAATTCTGCGCCAAGACCTCGGCGGAGTCGTCTTCCATACAGTACGAAAACGACGACCTCATGCGCCCGCTCTTCGGCGACGACTACGGAATCGCCTGCTGCGTGTCGCCGCTCGTCATCGGCAAGGAAATGCAGTTTTTCGGAGCGCGCGCAAACCTCGCCAAGGCGCTGCTGTACGCCATAAACGGCGGCGTGGACGAGCGCACGGGGGTTCTCGTCGCCAAGGGCTTTGAGCCCATAAGGGACGAAATCCTCGACTTCGACAAGGTGATGGAAAAGTTCGACAAAATGATGGACTGGCTCAGCCGCACGTACGTCAACGCGCTAAATATCATCCATTACATGCACGACAAATATTACTACGAAAAGGCGCAGCTTGCCTTCATGGACAAGGATGTCGTGCGCAAGCTCGGGTGCGGCATAGCGGGCTTTTCGGTCGTGACGGACTCGCTGTCGGCGATAAAATATGCCAAGGTTAGGCCGATACGCAACGAAAACGGCGTGGCGGTGGACTTTGAAATCGAGGGCGATTTCCCCAAGTACGGCAACAACGACGACAGGGTGGACTCCATCGCGGTGGATCTCGTCAGGCGGTTCATGGAAAAAATCCGCAAGCTGCCCGCGTACAGAAACGCCATACACACCCAGTCCATTCTCACCATCACCTCCAACGTGGTGTACGGCAAAAAAACCGGCAACACTCCCGACGGCAGAATGGCGGGCGTTCCCTTCGCTCCTGGCGCAAACCCGCTCCACGGCCGCGATACGAGCGGCGCGCTCGCGTCGCTTTGCTCGGTGGCAAAACTTCCGTTCGAGGACGCCAAAGACGGAATATCCAACACGTTCACGATACTTCCGGACTCCCTCGGAAAGTCCGAGGCCGAGAAAATCGGCAACCTCTGCGGGCTGATCGACGGGTACATGGCGAACAAGGGCCAGCACCTGAACGTCAACGTGCTCAGGCGCGAGGTGCTCGAGGACGCGATGGACCACCCGGAAAAATATCCGCAGCTGACGATCCGCGTTTCGGGGTACGCGGTGAACTTCATAAAGCTCACCAGGCCCCAGCAGCTCGACGTGATCTCGAGAACCTTCCACGCCAAGCTCTGAAATTGCGCGCGCGGCGCGCGGATTGAAACCCGCCCCGCGCCCTCCGGTTGCAATGAAAGCCGCGGTGCATTCGTTCGAGACCGCCGGCACGCTCGACGGGCCCGGCATACGCTTCGTGCTCTTTCTGCACGGGTGCCCGATGCGCTGCATCTTCTGCCACAACCCCGACACGTGGGCGGCGGGCGCAAAAAAGCTGATGTCCGCCGGGGAGATTTTCGCGGAAATAAAAAAGTACTCGGCGTTCTTCGCCGCGTCCGGCGGTGGGGTCACGATCTCGGGCGGGGAGCCGCTAATGCAGCCGGACTTCCTGATCGAATTTCTGGAACTGCTGAAAAGA
This sequence comes from uncultured bacterium, assembly GCA_905214995.1. GTDB lineage: Bacteria > Verrucomicrobiota > Verrucomicrobiia > Opitutales > Intestinicryptomonadaceae > Merdousia. Next base: position 5,696 of record CAJMOT010000027.1, read on the forward strand.
AATTCCGTCCACTCGGCGATAGACACCTGCGGCTGCGCCGATTTGGACGCCAAGGCGGAGAAAATCATCGAGCTCGCCGACATGTTCCTGCTCGACGTCAAGCACGCCGATCCGGACGGCCACATCGCCCTCACGGGGAAAAGCGCCGAAAAGCCGAGAAAATTTCTCGAGCGCATATGCGGGGCGGGAAAGAGGGTCCGGATAAGGTGCGTGCTCGTAAACGGCATAACCGCCGACGCCGAGTACGCCGAAAAGCTCGGCGAATACCTGAAACCCTTCGAGGGCAAAATCGAACGGGTGGAGCTCCTGCCCTACCACACGCTCGGGGTGCAAAAATGGCGGGAACTCGGGCTCGACTACAAGCTTGAAGGCGTGGCGCCTACTTCTCCGGAAACGGCCGCCGGATTCCGGAAAATGCTGCAAGGCAAACTGCCGGAAACGGAAATCGCTTGACGGCGCGCTATTCGAGCGGATACGCCGCGGCGAGTTCCGAGAGCTCCGCGCCCGAAAGCGCGCGGTCGTAAACCGCGATGGCGCCTATCCTGCCCTTGAAAAAATTGCCCATGCCCTTTTTCAAAAGCACGGCGCCCATCGTGAAGTCCGAGCCGTTGTCGCCTATGCCGTCGGGAAAATAGTACGGATTTTTAGACTGCACCAACCCGTCGGGATAACCCGGGAAGCCCTTTGTGTGGTCTATGAGCTCTCTCGGCCTCTCGGCGAACTTCCCGTCCAGATAGGAGCGTATGTATTTTCCGTCGTAGGCAAAGGCAACGCACGCCCACTTGCCGTGCGGAACCTTTTGCGCGCTCGCCGAATAGTCTATCGAAAACGGGAACGGTGGCGTCGGCTTGCCGGTCCTGGAGATGTGCCCGCAGACCTGGTCGCCGCCGTTGTAGTATGGCAGCGACACGAACAGACCGTACTGCCGCTTTCCTCCGTCGGAATGCTCGTTCCACATTCCGCCCACAAACCCTATGCCCTCGCCCGACCAGTTCACCCACGCGACGACCGTCACCGCGTTCGTCTTTACGTTCAGCGCGCCCGTATCGGCGTAGGGGAGAGTCAGGTAATTTTTGCCGTCGAACTCCGCGCAGCGGCCCGAAACCGGCCCCCCTTCGGAAATTTTCACGCCGCCGACGTTTTTCATCTCATAGCGCCCGCAGCGCGATTTGAAAGAGTCCGAAAAATCCCACGCGGCAACGAATCCCGCGGGCTTTTCAATGGCGTCCGTGCCCGACGGTTGCGAAGCGCATCCACCGCAAAATCCGAGGCATGCAAACAGGGGCAATGCGATATGTCTCATGCGCGCGATTCAACACGCATTTAAAAGCGAAGGCAACCTCAAAAATTTTTCGCCGAAAGGGGCGCGCGCGGCGGATGATTTGTTGACTTTCGGGGGATTTTTCTCCTTAACGGAGCAATTAAAAAAAACGGGGGCGCGCTCTCCGCGCGCCGCTCCCGCGCTCCGGCGACGGGGCGGAAAAACGCAACTCCGCGCGCGGCGCGGCCAGAACCGGAAAGCTTTAATTGGACAATCCATCAACTCCAAACGCCGTATTTTTCAACGCTCTCAAAAACTGCGCCGAAAGGGGCGACAGCGCGTGGCACACCCCGGGGCACAACGGCGGGGCCTTTTTTTTGAGGTCTAAGACCGGCCGCGAATTCAGGAACTTCGTCGGCAGAAACATGTGCCGCGCCGACATGTCGGTTTCGGTGGAGGAGCTCGGGTCGCTGCTCGGGCACGGGGGAAAAATCGGAGAGGCCGAGCGCAACGCCGCAAAAACTTTCGGCGCGGACGAAACCTATTTCGTGCTCGGCGGGACGTCGGCGGCGAACCGGATGATAATCGAGGCGTGCGCCGCCGAAAACGACATTGCCGCAATCGACAGAAACTGCCACAAGTCGGTCTACCACGCGCTGATTTCCACGGGCGCCGAACCCGCGTATATCAGGCCGGTAAGAAACAAAATGGGCATGTCCGGCCCGATTCCGTGGAGGGCGACTTCCGGAGAAAATATGCGCCGCCTCCTTGCCGAAACCCCCGGGCCGAAGGGGAGGACTCCGAAAATTCTGACGCTCACAAACTCCAACTACGACGGCGTATGCGCGGAGATTTCGCACTTTCTAAAAAATCCGCCCGCGCGCAATCTGCACTTCGACGAGGCGTGGTTTGCGCACGCGAAGTTCTCGCCGATATACGCGGGGTTTTGCGCGCTCGGCGCGGAGAGGGCCGACTGCCCCGTGTTCGCGTCGCAGTCGACGCACAAAATGCTCGCGGCGTTTTCGCAGGGCTCCATGCTGCACATGCGCCGCGGCAGGCTTTCCTCCCCGGCCGCGGGCGCGCTCGAGGAAACTTACGCTATGCACACCTCGACCTCGCCGCAATACAACATAATCGCGTCTCTCGACGCCGCCGCCTCAATAATGGCCGAGGCGGGAGAGAGGCTTACGGGCGAAACTCTGCGGCTGGCGGTCGGGCTAAGGCTCGAAATAGTCCGGAGAAAATTGCGGGCGCAAGCGCGCGGCGGATGGTATTTCGGCGTCTGGCAGCCCGATTTTGCCGAGATCCCCGGCGTCGGCAAAATCCCCTTCGCGGAGGCCGACCCCTCTTTCCTCTCCCAAAGCCGTTCGCCGTGGATAATCCGCCCGGGGGACGGCTGGCACGGATTCTCCGAAATGCGTGAGCCCGACGCCGCGATGCTCGACCCGCTGAAAATCACGATAACAACTCCGGGATTTGACGCCAATTCCTGCGCCGCGCCGCGAGGGATTCCCGCAAAGGCGGTTTCGCGCTTCCTCGAATCGCGGGGGATTATCTGCGAAAAGACGGACTTTTACTCCTTCCTGCTGCTGCATTCTCTGGGCATAGAAAAGGCGCAGCACGGGCGGCTTCTGGACGCCCTCGACGAGTTCGCCGATATGTACGACGCCGACGCGCCGCTCGCCGAGGCAGCCCCCGAGCTCGCCGCCGAGTTCCCCGAAGCCTATGGGAAAGAAGGGCTGCGCGCGCACTGCGACAAAATGCACGCCTTTATCTCGGAAACGCGCATGGTCGAAAAGATGAACCGCGCGTTCCGGACGCTTCCCGAGCGGCGCATGAAGCCCTCCGCTGCATTCGGGCGCGTAGTGGACGGCGGCGCGGAATACGTCCCCGTCCGCGGGCTCGCGGGCAGGACGGCGGCGACCGCGATTATTCCCTATCCGCCCGGAACGCCGCTGATACTGGGCGGGGAGACGTGGGGCGACAGCGGTATCGCCGTGCGCGACTACCTCGCCGCGCTCGAAGACTTTGAGACCGCTTTCCCGGGATACGAGACGGAAATCATCGGCGTGTCGAAAAGCGTCGAGGGAAAGCGCGCAAAGTTCAGCGCGCTATGCCTCAAAAGCTGAAACCGCGCGGAAAACTCGCCGGAAAACTGCGGCGCGCCCGCCCGATTGGGCTATCTGAACAGGCTGTCGAAAATCGAATAAGTAGTCTTTGACGCCGCCGCCGGATTGCCGATCTCCTGAACGCCGTAGTCCGTGCCCTTGTAGTCGTACTTGTACAAGTCCGCCCACACGGTCAGGTATCCGTATCCGATAAACGGGTACAGAAATCCGCTGCACTCGGAATACATATTCTGGAAAGCATAGGGAGAGCCGTCTATTTTGTACCCCTCCCGCTCCGCCGCGGCGTAGAGATTGCCTATGGCGGTCTGCTCCGACGGGCTCGTGCCTATGAAGAAGAATCTGAAGCCGCTGTCGTCGCCGCGCAACCGCGTTTTGACGGGTATTCCCGCCTGCGAATGGGCGTTCCAGTGGGTTGTCGGAGAATCGTCGTAGCTTAGGCATCCGGACAGCGCAAACATCGCGGCCGACGCCGCGCACGCCGAAAAAATCGCGTTTGTTTTCATATTTTTTTCCGACGCCTGAAAAGCGCAAAAAGTTCCGAAAGTTTTTGCGAAACCGCGGGCACGCGCAAAAAAAAACAAAACTTTCGCCCCGCGGCAACGCGGAGGCGAAAGTTTTTTAGGCCGGACGCCGCGCCGGAGACTCTCAAAACCGGACGGCTGATTTTCTCGCGCGCGGCGTTTGCCCGCGCTACGCCAAATCTTTTTCTGTAAACTTCATCACCCCGCCCTCGGCGACTTTTCCGGAGATTATCGCCCGCGCGAGGGGATTTTCGATTTTGTTGTTCACAACCCGTTTGAGCGGGCGGGCCCCGTAGAGCGGATCGTAGGCTTTCTCGGCGAGGAAGTCGTATGCGCCCTTGGTGAGCTCCACCCTTATCGACTGCGGCTCGAGCCTCCTGTTGAGGGAGTCTATCTGCAGCTTTACTATCTTCACGATTTCGGGCAGCTGGAGAGCCTTGAATATCACGATGTCGTCGATTCGGTTGATGAACTCGGGCTTGAAGTGCGCCCTGACTTCCGCCATGACGCCCTCGCGCGTGGATTCGGAGAGCGAGCCGTCCGCCTCGATTTTCCCGTCGGTGATGAAACGCGCGCCGATGTTGGAGGTCATGATGATGACGGTGTTCTTGAAGTCCACCCTGCGGCCCTGCGAGTCCGTCAGCACGCCGTCGTCCATCACTTGCAGAAGGGTGTTGAGAACCTCGGGGTGCGCCTTTTCGATTTCGTCGAAGAGCACGACGGAATACGGCCTGCGGCGGACGGCCTCGGTGAGCTGGCCGCCCTGCTCGTAGCCGACATATCCGGGAGGGGCGCCTATCAGACGGGCGACGGAATGTTTTTCCATGTACTCGGACATGTCGATTCTGACCATGTTTTCCTCGTTGTTGAACAGCGCCTCGCTCAGGGTCTTCGCGAGCTCCGTCTTGCCGACGCCCGTAGGCCCTAGAAACAGAAAAGTGCCCGTAGGCCGCTTGGGATCCTGAATGCCGGCGCGGGAGCGCAGTATGGCGTTCGCAACGCTCTCGACCGCCTCGTCCTGCCCCACAACCCTGTGGTGGAGGATTTCCGGCAGCTTCAAAAGCCTTTCCTTGTCGCTTTCGACGAGCTTTTTGACGGGAATGCCCGTCCACTCGGCGACGATGGCGGCGATCTCCTCGCCGTTGACGCTCTCGCTTATGAGCGAATTGCCGTCGCGCTCCGCCTCCATCGCCTTTTTGAGAGCCTCCTCGAGCTTGGGGAGCTCGCCGTATTTGATTTCGGCGGCCTCGGTGAGGTTGTAGTCGCGCTCGGCGCGCTCCATGCGGAGCTTCGCGGCCTCGATTTTCTCGCGCAAAACGACGGCTTTCTGGGTTGACTCCTTTTCAGCCTCCCACTTCGCCTTCATCGCGGCGGAATCGGAGCGCAGCTGCGCGAGCTCCCTGCGGACTTCCTCGAGCCGCTTTTCGTCGTGCTTTTCCTTTACGAGGGCCTTTTCCTCTATTTCGAGGCGGCGGACTTTGCGCAGCATCGTGTCGAGGTCGGTCGGCATGGAGTCGAGCTGGGTTTTGATTCTCGCGCAAGCTTCGTCCACGAGGTCGATCGCCTTGTCCGGAAGCTGGCGGCCTGAGATATACCTGTCGCTCAATTTCGCGGCTTCCACGAGCGCCCTGTCCTGTATGTGGACGCCGTGGAACGTCTCGAAGCGCTCTTTCAGCCCGCGCAGTATGGAAATGGTAGTCTCCACGTCGGGCTCGGCGACGTATACGCTCTGGAAGCGGCGCTCGAGCGCGGGATCCTTTTCGATGTACTGCCTGTATTCGTCGAGGGTGGTCGCGCCCACGCAGCGCAGCTCCCCGCGCGCGAGCATGGGTTTTAGCATGTTGGAGGCGTCCATCGAACCTTCCGTCTTGCCCGCGCCGACGATGGTGTGCAGCTCGTCGATGAAGAGGATTATCTTGCCGTCGCTCTCCCTGATTTTATTGAGAACCGCCTTCAAGCGTTCCTCGAATTCGCCGCGGTACTTTGCGCCGGCGATGAGCGCGCCCATGTCGAGCGCGAAAACGGTCTTGTCTTTAAGGCCCTCGGGAACGTCGCGGCGCACTATGCGCTGGGCGAGCCCTTCGGCGATTGCCGTTTTGCCGACGCCGGGCTCTCCGATGAGCACGGGGTTGTTCTTCGTCTTTCGCGACAGAATCCTGATGACGCGGTTGATTTCGTCCTCGCGGCCGATCACGGGGTCGAGCTTTCCATCGCGCGCGAGCTTCACCAAGTCCGCGCCGTACTTTTCGAGCACGTCATAGGTGTCCTCGGGGGTTTTGCTCGTCACGCGGTCGCTGCCGCGCATCTGCCTGACGAGCGACTCCACCGACTCGCGCGTTATGCGCAGGCTTCTGAAAAGATCCGCCATCTGGGCGGGCTCCGGCTTTTCGACTATCGCCAAAAACAGGTGCTCGGTCGAAACGTATTCGTCGCGCATGCGCCTGGCGATCTCCTCCGCCCGCTCTATCGTCTGCGAGCACGAATTGGACATGTACGCCTCGGAATTGGATCCGGAAACTTTCGGAAGGGAGTCGAGCGCGCGCCTTATGCCGAGCTCGAGGGCCGAACGCCTGTCGGAGCCCATTTTGGAAAGCAGGGCGCCGACGATTCCGCCCTCCTGCGCGACGAGGCTTGCGAGCAGGTGTATCTGCTGGATTTCGGTGTTGCCCCTGCCCCTTGCTATTTCGCGCGCGCCGTTGACGGCCTCTATGCTTTTTTCTGTAAGTTTTTCGGGATTGATACTCATATGCCTCCGGTGTAGCATTTGGCGTGCCAAAATGCAACATATTGAAAATTAAACTATAATAAAATCAAAAAGAACCCGCAATGTGCCAAAAACGCACACTGCCGATTAAATATGACACATTTCCGTCGCCGCTGTTCCGAAAACTTGCAATTCCGTCGGCTGCCTCCAAACGCGCCGGCAACGCAAAAAACGGACAAAAGCGCGCAGACTTCCCCGCAACTCGGCGGCGGCCGGCATGGGCGCAAAATCGTCCGGCAAAACGTCCGCGCATTATCCCGGCGGCGGCAAAATGCGGGCGCAAAAAAGCCGCCCCGCGGGCGGCACTGGGCAATCTCAATATCCAAAGCGCAAGACAAACGGCTCGGAGGAAACTTTCGGGTGCGCCATCAGCGCGCCGCACGCCTTCTTTATCGCGCCCTCCGTCGTGTCGTGGGTCGTGAGCAACAGCCACGCGCTTCCGTCCCTCTCGCAGGAGCGCTGCATGAGGGTTTCTATCGAAATTCCCGCGTCGGAAAATACCCCCGCTATCGACGCCAGAACTCCCGCTTCGTCGGCGACCTCCATGCGGATGTAGAACTTTCCGGAAACCTCGTCGAGCGACGCCGCGCGCGCGTTATCCGGAGCCGCTATTGCGAGCGATTTGGGCTCTCCCATAATATATTTTATGGCGTCGCATATGTCGGCTATCACGGCGCTTGAAGTCGCATCTCCGCCCGCTCCGCGGCCGATATGTATGGTGCGCCCAACTACGTCGCCCGATATGACGACGGCGTTGTATACCCCGTTCACGTTGGCAACGGCGTCGGAGAGGGGAACGAGCGCGGGATAGACCGACGCGAAAAGCGCGCCGCCATCCATGGAACGGACCGCGGCTATGAGCTTTATGCGGTAGCCGAAATCCTTCGCCCACGCCATGTCTTCGAGCCTCACGCGGCGTATGCCGCTTACGATGGACGGCTTTGTCCACACCCCGTGCGCGAGATAGCCGAGTATGGAAATCTTGTGCGCGGCGTCTATGCCGTCGAGGTCGAGCGAGTCGTCCGCCTCCACGTACCCGAGCCGCTTGGCGTCGGCGAGCACCGTCTCGTAGTCGGCGTTTTCGCTCTCCATTCGCGTCAGAATGTAGTTGGTGGTGCCGTTTAAAATTCCGTAGATGAGCGGAAAGGAATTCGCCACGAGACCCTCGCGCAAAACCTTTATTATCGGGACGCCCCCCGCTACGCTCGCCTCAAAAAAGTAACTGCCCTTCGACTTCGCGGCCTCGGCGAAGATTTCCGCCCCGCGCGCGCAGATTACCGCCTTGTTCGCGCTCACAACCGTCTTGCCGCTGCGCAGGGCGGCGACGGTGTAGTCGAACGCCGCCCCCGTGCCGCCCATGAGCTCGCACACTATGTCTATCGAAGGGTCGTTTATGATTTCGTACGGGTCGGAAACGATTTTATCGGCGGAGATTTCGACGGCGCGCTTTTTGGAGACGTCGCGCACGCATGCTTTGGCGAGCTCGTAGTCCGCGCCGAAGCGCGCGGCGAGCCTGCCGCCGTCGAGGTTTTTCCAGACCGCCTGCGCGACGGTGCCGAACCCGATAAATCCGATTCTAAAAGTCTTTTTGCAAGTATTCATAAGCGGAAGGCGGCGCGGGAGGCTAAAACCTGTTTTCTGTGCCCTTTATAAGCCTTGCGATATTGCTCCTGTGCCTGAAAATTATGACCGCCGCTATCGCAAGCGATATGTAGAAATGTCCCGCCATCGACGGATATATTATGTACGACGCCGCCGGCAGCGCCGCGGCGAGCGCGAGTGACGCCAAAGAAACGTAGCGGCTCGCGTAAAAGACCGCCACCCACACTGCGAGCCCCGCAAGAATCGCCCAGAACATCACGGCGAGCAGCCCGCCGATCGCGGTCGCGACCCCCTTGCCGCCCCTGAATTTCAAAAATACGGAAAAGCTGTGCCCTGCGATTGCCGAGCACAGCCCGACATATCCGAGCGTCTGGGGATCGGAAAACTGGACGCCGAACACGGACGGATACAGGGGCCACGCCGTGGCGAGAAACCCCTTTGCCGCGTCGAGAACGAAACAGATATTTCCGGGCGTCTTGCCGCAGACGCGCTTAACGTTCGTAGCCCCCGGATTTCCGCTGCCGGCCTTCAGGATGTCGACTCCGCAAAGGCGGGCGATTATGACGGCGAACGGAATAGACCCGAGCAGGTATCCCGCCGCCGCCGTTATGAAAAATCCGGAGACGTCCATGTTAGGAAAAATCCGCCACCCTGACGGCCTCGACTTTGTCGAGCGCCTTCAGCTCCGCAACAGCCGCCTCCGCGGGGAGGGCGTCGAGCTCGTAGACGCTCAACGCCATTCCGCCGTTTTCGTCGCGCGAAAGCGTCATATTGGCGATGTTGCAGCCGTACTTGCCGATTATCGAACCTATCACGCCGACCATGCCGGGGGTGTCCTGATTGCGCAGCAGAATCGCGCACTTGTTGTGGGGGTTGATTTCGACCTCGTGGGAGTCGATTCTGACGATCTTCGGGCGGGCGCTCTTGCCCATGACAGTTCCGGCCGCGCTGCGGACTTCGCCGTTCTGGCAGTGCGCCACGACCTCCACGAGCTCCGAATAGTCCGCCTCCGACGAGCTGTTGACGCTCTCTACCTCAATGCCGAGATGCTTCATCTTTGCCGGGGCGTTGACGTCATTGGCGTTTTCAGAAATCTTCGAGAGATACCCCTTCTGGACGGCGAGCGTGAGCAGCTTGTTGTCGATGTCGCCGAGCTTGCCGAAATATTTTACCGATATCTTGGAGACCGGCCCGTCGGCGAGCTGCTGCGCAAAGAGCCCGAGCTTTTCGCAGAGCTCCAGATAGGGGGAAATCTGCTTCATGGACTCGGCGTCGATGCTGGGCTTGTTTATGGAGTTGCGGATCGCCCCTCCCGTGAGGGCGTCGGCTATGACTTCGGCGACTTCTATGCCGCAGCTCTCCTGCGCCTCCTTCGTGGACGCGCCGAGGTGGGGAGTGAGGACGAGATTCGGGAATTTGAGAAGGGGGCTGTCCTTGGCGAGCGGTTCGGACTCGTAGACGTCGAGCCCCGCCGCCGCGACTTTGCCGCTCTCGAGGGCGGCGACGAGCGCGCTCTCCTTGATGATGCCGCCGCGCGCGCAGTTGAATACGCGCACGCCCTTTTTCATCATCTCAAAGGCCTTTTCATCTATCATGTACTTGGTGGCCTCGGTGAGGGGCATGTGGACGGTGATGTAGTCGGCGCGCTTGAATGCGTCCTCGAGAGAGACGGTCTCGACGCCGATAGTCTTGGCGCGAGCCTCGGTCAGAAACGGGTCGTAGGCGAGCACTTTCATTCCGAACGCCATAGCGCGCTTGGCGACTTCCGCGCCGATTCTGCCCATTCCGAGAACGGAGAGCGTCTTGTTTTTAAGCTCCGTGCCCTTGAAGGACTTTCTGTCCCACTTTCCGCCGTGAAGGGAGGCGTTTGCCTGCGATATCGGGCGCGTGCCGCAGAGAATGTGGGTGAACGTGAGCTCGGCGGTGGCGATGGTGTTGCCCGTGGGGGTGTTCATCACTACGACGCCCTTCTCCGAGGCGGCGGGTATGTCGATGTTGTCGACGCCGACGCCCGCGCGGCCGACGGCCTTGAGCTTCTTGGCGCACGCGAGCACGTCCGCCGTGATATGGGTTTCGGAGCGGACGATTACTGCGTCCGCATCGGTTATGAGCTCTTTCACCTGTTCGGGGGTCGAGCCGTAGGCTTCGACGGTTTCGAAGCCCTTCTGTTTCAGCAGTTCCACGCCCTTGGGCGATATGGGATCCGCTACGAGTACTTTTAACGTTTTATTCATAGTTGCACGGCAATCGTGGGACTGTTTTCCAACCCGATTGTCGCCGTTAGAGAATGGATCTGCCGCTCCGAAAGTCAAGAGGAAACGCCCGTTAAGCGCCGCGCGGCCCGCCGCCGCCGGAGGCTTCCGCGCCCTCCAAAACGCGCGCGGCGGGGATTTCGGCCGGCGCGCGAACATATTTATCTTGAAAACTTCCCGAAGCGATTCAATTTCGGAAATTGCAAATCGTCAATATGGGCAAGCCTTCCGACAAAATCATACAATCCCAAATGGCGGATCACCTGATTAAAACGGTCGATTCGGGACTTGCGATATTGGAGGTCATAAAGCCGGAAGCGGTGTGGGCGATAATCGAAAAATGGAATTGCGGAACCGCCCAGAGATTTTCCCAAGACTCGGATTTTAAAGATATTGTGCAATGCTACTTGTCGGAGCTTGAACGCAGGGGCCGCGGCGCCGGAACCATTTCAAGATATAAAAGCCTTCTCGGTTTTCTAAACAGCCTGAAACTCGGCTCGCCGCCCGCAAAAATAACGGCGGCTTTCGGGAAATCCTCGGAGAACGCCGCCGCAAGCACGCGGAAATCAAAGCTCGACGCGGCAAAAACCTTTTTCAACTGGCTGGTTTCAAAGAGGCTCTTCAAATCAAACCCCTTCAAAAATATCCTTTAAGCGGGCGCTTTCACTCGTCAGAAACACTGCCGTCTCCATGTGTTTGACGGACGTCATAATCGTGATTTTGTCCCCGCCCGGAAGTTGGTAAAGGCTCTTCAATATTCCGCCCGTTCCGGAATGCGAAAAATATTCCTCGTTTTTGCGCTTTTCGGAGTCCGGCAAAATCCCCCAATCGCCTCTCACATGCCTCTTCAAAAGCAGCCTTATATCCACATCGCTCCCGCACACGGCGTCGCGACAGACGGACGAGACATACACATGCCCGCATTTAAATTTTCCGCCCGCGCATTTGAATGAAAGGCGGTCGAATTGCTTGGCATTTTTTGTTCTTGAATCCGTCATTGGACTATTGGGAACTATGCGGTTTGATAAAAATAGTAATATTAATATCGTCAACAAAATATTTTCAATTTCCTTTATTTAAAAGGATAGTTGGAAAATTATATAAACAAAATGATATATTTAGTATTTTTTATTTTACCTTTAAATCCCCGCGCTCTTCAATATCCAGCATATTCTCTGACTTTGCCAGCCGCCAAATATCACAACTCCAAAAATGGAAAACTATGGGCAAAAAACCCAATCCAGATAAAAGGCATAAAAGCGTGCAGATTTCCATAAGCGTGCCGAGGGAGCTCGTGGAGCTCATAGACCGCATGGCAAGCAGCGAAAACCGCAACAGAAGCAATTTTATAGGCAACGCTTGGCGATTGCGGCAAAGAAATTTTCAAATTCCAAACCGTCCGAAAACGGAAAGGAAAAGGCGCGGAAACCCAGAATATCGCGGTTAAAAACCCAAAATTCGCCGCAAAAGGCGGTTGGTTCGACGTCATGACGCCAAAGGCGCAGCCAAACCGGAAACGTTTTTTGCAGCTTTTGCAATAAGAGCCCAAAGAAATTTCCGCTTCAAACGCAAACGGACGGCAATCCCGGACGCGGCAAGGGCGCGGCGCAAATGAAATTTGCGCGCGGCGGACATATGCCGAATCAAAAGAACGGCATAGGAAAATCCTGTCCGCCGCGGACATAGCATGCACGCAACGACAAAGAACCGGCAATGCGCAAAATCCAAAGCGCAAAATTCAGCTTAAATATGCGAGAGCCGCAAAAATCCGATAGGCGACGCAAAGCCTCTTCTATTAACCAAATGGCGCAATCGAGAATGCGACAGGTGCGGAAAAATAAGGACACAAAAAAATCCGCCCCACGAAAGAGGCGGATTTTTTAAGCGGTGGAGATTAGTACTTCACCGCAACCGAGATGTCGACCAAGTGCTGGTTATATGTGCAGCTCGAAATATTCGAGGAGTTGTTCATATACCTGTAATTGGCGGACAGAGTTATGAATTTGTTCGGCAGGTAGGAGATGCCTATGCGGCCGACATAAGTGTCGTCGTCGCGGTCATATCCATTGTAAGTGGCGTAATTGCTGTTGACGTACGAGAAGCTGGCCGTCGAACGGATGAATTCCGAGAAGTAATAGTTGGCGCCGACTTCGCATCCAGAATTGATGGCAGACTGGCGGGAAGCGCCGTTTCCGAAGTCGCGGTAACCGGTGGCAAAGAGTCCGAGCTTTTCGGAAACTTCATAGCCGAAAGTGGCCCTAAACGCAAAAGTGGTGTCGTCCTGGTCGTCTACGAGAACCGAACCCGAGGGATCGCGATAGGTGACGCCGGCGTAAACCATTGCGGTGAGTTTGGGGAGAAGTTCGCCGCGAACCGTGACGCCGCCGAAGTGGTCGTTGCGGGTGTCGCCGCCAAAGAGAACATTGAGCGGGTTGCCGCCGCTGAATTCAGTATAGCGATACTGATAGGTGAGACCGGCGGAAATCTTGGGGGTTATCCTGTAAAGGAGACTGACGGGAATAGAATAGACGTCGACGTCTGAGTATTCGCTGGACCAGTTGCCGAGGTATTCGGTGTACTGCCACATGCCGCCGATTTCGCCGTCGAGCTTGTCGGAGAAGTTATAGGTGGCATTGATGCCCGCGTTGTATTCGTTGTAGCGGACGAGGGCGTTGTCCTGAATCGTGGTGGTGGTATTCTGGAAACGCTGGTCGAAAGAGAAATTCGCGTCAATCTTGAGAACCTGCTCGGTATAGGAGGCGGTCGCCGCGACGTGCGCGAGGTTGGAGTTGAACTCTTTGTGCTGGGCGTAGCGGGTCAAGTCTTCAAAAAATTTAACATTCGCCTTGAACTTGCTGTTGCGGCCGTAGTCGGCTTCCGCGCCGAGGCGGAATATCGCAGCATAGTCGTTTATCTTGTTGCTCGAGCTCGTATACGTCACGTTGCTGTTCCAGCTGCCGGTCACGGAACCTCTGAAGAACAGGTCGAGCTGGTCGCCGATGGTAACCAACGGAGCGGCGTTGGACGAAAGCGCGGCCATTGCGAATATGGATGTTGCGAATATTTTTTTCATTTTCGTTTCGTTTGTTAAATTTGCCTTTGGGGTTATCTGCGTGTCGGTGTTTCCGAATTTTTAATGAGGCGATTATTTTCATTCTTCGCGGCGTTGTCAAGCACTTTTATCCGCGCTCTTTTTTTATTTTTTAGCCGTTTGCGCGCGCGAAGCGGGTTTCGCGCGGAAACAAAAATAATATTGAAAGATCTTCCGGCCGTCCGATAATTCGCAACATATAAATCAATCCACCCACGCATTCCGACATGAGCGCACCCGCCAACAAAATAAAAATACAGAAAAGCAATTCTGCCGAGGCGCAGCCCGTACTCTTCGGCCTGATGTCGCGCGTCAGAAAGAACAACAAGTGGTCGTTTAGGGTAAATTGGGGGAGGCTTGCGATACTTATAGCGGTTCTCGCGTTGCTTGCGTGGACGGCTGTCAGCGCCACGATATACTTCGTGTTCAAATATTCCAAGGGATTTGACGACATGACGGTCTACGACGCCGCCGTCGCCCCCTTCGACATGAGGGCGCACCGCGAGAAAGTCGGCAACTACAATATAGAAAAGGCGCTGAATATCTTGAAATCCGGAAAAATGTCGGATTTCAACGAGGCTTTCATGAATCTTGCGATGGGCATAAACCGCGCCCCCAAGAACGTCGAGGGAAGGCTGCAGCTCTCGCGCATATATGTGGCGATGGGCAGGCCGGACATCGCCATAGAAAAGCTTGAACAGGGTATAATGCACTCCAAGGACAACCTCGACTTCATCCGCCTCTACATGCGGCTGCTGCTCGACAGGATGGAAGATACCAAGATAATCGCCGTAGGCGAAAAGCTCCTCACGGGAGGAAAGGGCGTCGAGGTCGAAAATCCGCAGGTGCGCGCGTATATCGCGATGTCGATGTCCTCAGTCTACGCCATGCACGGCAATTATAAGAAGTCCGAGGAATACCTCAAAAAATACGGGCTCGAAAAGTCGCTGCCCGGCATACTGCGCCTATCGAAAAACCAGTGGGAAATGGGCAACCGCGACGAGGCCATAAAAATAATCAAGGACAACTTCCAATACCCCTCCGAAAAAAACCCGATGTACGCGCTGCTCGTAAACTACTACACCGCCATGGGCGACATCGAGACTGCCAGAAGGTACTCCGTGCTAAGGCAGGCGGAAGACCCGTTCTCCGCCACGCAAAAGCTCGAGCTGATCAGGCTGCTCGAAAAGTCGGGGGACGCGCAAAACCTGTCAAAAATGCTCGACGAATACTTTGAGCTCAACAAGGCCAACAATGTTGCGATGATACACCTCGCCAACTACGCGGCCGACAAGGGCGACATCAAGATGATGCGCAAAATCTACGACAACGCCATACGCCAGGCCTTTCCGTCGGGGACATACTGCCTGCTGCTGCTCGAAACCATGATAACCAACGGCGACTATGCGGGCGCGGTAAAATTTTCGGAGGACATACTGAAGGGCAAGCCGTCGTGGACCAAACGCTATGAGGACGTCCTGTCGGCAATACGCTCAATCGCCTACTATGCGACCGGCAACGCCAACATGTCAAACATACTGCTATCCGACGTTCTGAAACGCTCGCGCATATCGCCGAAAGTGCTCGTGGCGACCGCGAGGAGATACGACAGGCTCAACGCGCCCATGGTCGCGCACTCCATACTCGAACACGCCGTAAACAAGTTTCCGAGATACCAGATGGCGCTCATAAGGCTGGTGCAAAATGAAATAAAAATTGGCGACTCCACCAACATCGACAAGCACATTCTGCGCCTCCTGCAAATGCGCCGCCCCCCGCGCGAGCTCATAACCGACGTGTTCAACAGCCTTTCGAGCGACAGGTTCATATTCGTGCGCGACAGGAAAAAGATTTTGGACGAAATAGAATCCCTGAAAGCGAACAACTCCTCCGAAACTTTCTCCGACGTGATCCCCGAGGACGAAAACCTCCACGACGATTCAAGCATGATGGACATATAGGCGGGCGCATGGCGCGCAGGCAGATATGAGCGGCATCATTCCCGCTTCCACATCGAGGGGCGGGATAGGATGCCAGCCATTGAATGGACAGAGCCTCCTTACGGCAATCGCTTTACAATTCGCCTATCCTCTCTCGCAAAAAAACGAACTTCCCATATAAGGTTCGTCAACGCTTTCACAGTTCGTTTTGAAAAACCCCAGCTTCCCGATTTGGCTCAATGGAAGCGAAAGCTTATTTTATCCGAAGCGCAGCGAGGCTATAAAATAAGGCTTTCAGGAAGGATAAAATGCGTTGGCATTTTATTCGGATATATGCAAAACTCCATATGCGGAAACTTCGGGGGCAGGCGCATTGGCTTTGCCAATCGCCAGGGGGCGGCAATGCCGCTTCCATAGAAGGGGCTGACGCCCCTTACGAATGCTTCTATCCCCTCCCCGTTCCCCACAAAAAAACGAACCTCCCATAAGAGGTCGTCAGCACTTCCGGAGATTCGTTCCACAAAACCCCAGCTTCCCCGATTTGGCGTAATGATTTTGGATGAAGAGCGAGGGCGGCACGGGCCGCCAGCCATTGAAGGGGGCGCAGCCCCTTAAGCCCATTGCTTCGCAATAGGGCTATCCCCACATTTCGGAGTTCGTTTTAAAAAACCAAAGGTTCCCGATTTAGCGTAATGATTTTGGATGAAGAGCGAGTATTTGGGGAAAGCCGCCGGTGGGAGCG
>CAJMOT010000028.1 GCA_905214995.1 uncultured bacterium
GCAAAGACTTCATGCCGCCCGCGGCGGCAAAAGTCGAGGGGCACCCGCGCGTCCCGCTCGCCGCGCTCAAAGATCCCCGGGCGGGCTCCGGCGCGGGATTCGGCAACATAAGGCCCGAATTTGTCGCAAAATCGTGCATTTCCTGCCACGTCAACAGGGGCGTAAACACCGTCCCGCCGCCGCACAGGACGCCCGACGGAAAACGCGGGCCCGCGTACTATCTGGGCGGAAAATCCGGAACCGTGTTCACGGCGACTTCGCGCGCTTTTGAGCAGCCGTCTCCCGCCGTTATAGAGGCCGGGCTTGAAAAGCGCTTCAATGCGGGCGAAGCGTTTTTCGAGGGAAATTTCGTGGAAGATTCCGACATGCCGTTCGGGGGGCTCGGGCCGACATACATGAAGACTTCGTGTATAGCCTGCCACCCGGGATACGGGAGGGCGAGGCGCACGGCGAATTTTGCCGAAGAATACGGAAACGGTTACATCGCCACCGTCCACCGCCCCGACGGAAGCGTTGCGGAAGGGTATACGCCCATGCTGCAAATCCATGCGGTAAAGCCGTACCTCCCCTATGCCCGCGGCGTGAAAATCGAATGGCGTGAATTTGTCGACAGGCACGGCAACCGCTATCCCGACGGATCTCCGTACAACTCCGGAAAGCCCACGGAGGGAAAGCTCGTATACCCGACCGCCGACATAATCGGCCCCATCCTTCCGCTTCCGGACGACTACCGCGTGTCGATAGAGTCCACCATAGGCATATACGGCACGGGACTTTTGGACGCCATAAGCGACGAGTCGATACTAAGCGAGCACAGGCGGCAGCATTCGTTCTCGGGGCCGGTCAAGGGGATTCGCGGCAAGTGGATTGAGGAGCCTGACGGAAGCAGGAGGCTCGGCAAATTCACATGGCATTGCGACCGCGCAACCCTCGAGAACGGCCCGGGTTCAAACGGCATTTACAACACTACAAACGTCACGCGCAAAGACAGGCCCGATCTCTACGCCACCCCGCAGTGGCTCGCAAAGCAGGAAGAGATGGGCATCGACACCTCGCCGCTGAAAAGGCGCAAAATAGAGGAGCTCTCGCGGAAGGATTTCGAGGACTTCATGGTCTGGCACAGGGGGCTTGCGGTTCCCGCGGCGCGCGGGCTCGACCGTCCGGAGGTTCAAAACGGCCAGAAGATTTTTTATGAAATCGGCTGCCCCCCTGCCACAAGCCGGAATGGAATACCGGCTTCTATCCCCCGCTGCCCGGGTACTCCAACCAGACAATCCGCCCCTACACCGACATGCTGATGCACGACATGGGCGAGGAAAACCGCGGGCGTTTCAGGACATTCCGCACGCCGCCGCTCTGGGGGCGCGGGCTGATGCGCAAGACCGCGGGACACACCGACATGTTCCACGATTTGCGCGCGAGAGACTTCGAGGAGGCGGTGTTGTGGCACTTCGGCGAAGCCGAGTTCGCCCGCGAGAGGTTCAGGGAGCTCTCCGCCAAGGAGAGGTCCGACCTGATAGAGTTTTTGGAGGCTTTGTAGACTAAGGAAACGGCGATTTTATGGACAATAATTTCGGAAAAAATCTCAGAACATCCTCAAAGGCGCTGCCGCTCTGCGCAAAGTCCGCGGAAATCAGATTCGCGGTTGCGGAGGGCGGCGAAATCTCCGACGGGGCGGAGTTGCTCGCCTCGGTCGCGGGCGGCGATTCCCTCGCCGTCGCCGAACTCTACGCCGGGGAATCCGCCGGAGCCGCCGGGTTTCCCTCCTGCGGGCTCACGCGTTTTTTCGGAACCCAGACGGGCGAAAAAGGCTTCTACCGCGGAATGGAGGCTATGGCCGTTTCGGGCGCGGGGGTCCGGAGGCTGGAATTTGAGGGAAGGCGGGCCGGCATTTGCTTTGAGGACGACTGCGCGCGCTACGCGGTCTTGGGCGGGCTTTTCCCCCGCGACCCGTCCGGGCCGAAATACGGGCAGGCGCTCGACGTGTTCGGCGCGATGGAGGGCGCGCTGAAAGGCGCCGGAATGGATTTTTCAAACGTGTTCCGCACGTGGTTTTACAACGACGGCATTCTCGATTGGTACGGAGACTTCAACCGCGCCCGCGACGCGTTTTTTGAAAAGCGCGGCGTGTTCGGCCGCTATGTGCCCGCGAGCACGGGAATAGGCTCCCGCAATGCGGAGGGGGCGGCTGTCATGGCGAGGGCCTTTGCGATTCTCCCCAAGCGGCCCGACGCGAAATTCTCGGCGGTTCCCTCGCCCCTGCAATGCCCGGCGCTCGACTACCGCAGCTCGTTCAGCCGCGCCGCGGAGTTTTCCCATCCTCGCTTCCGGTATCTGACAATCTCGGGCACGGCGAGCATCGAGCCCGGCGGAAAGACCGCTCATGCGGGCGACATAAGGGGGCAGATAAACCTCTCCCTCGACGTCGCGGGAGCCATATTGGAGTCGCGCGGCATGGGCTGGGGCGATGTCCTGCGCTCCGTGGCGTATTTGAAGGACGCGGCGTATGAACCCGCCTTTGCCGAAATCCGGAAGGCGCGCGGGCTCGAAAAATTGCCGTGCGTCTGGATTCAGGCCGACGTGTGCCGCGGCGACCTGCTGTTTGAAATAGAGCTCGACGCGGCGGTCGCGCGCTGATGCGATGGCGTGGAGAATTGTCCAGTGGCTCGCGTTGGCGGCGCTCGCGCTGTGGTCGCTCTTCGTCGGGGTTGCCGACCTCTCCGCGGCGGAGATTTTCGGCGGCGGAGGGGAGTCGCTCCGGATACTCCTGACGAGCAGGGTTCCGAGGCTCGCCAGCATACTCGTGGCAGGCGGCAGCCTCGCGATTTCGGGGCTCATCATGCAGCGCATAACGCAGAACCGATTCGTCTCGCCCACGACGGCGGGGACGATGGAGTGGTGCAGGCTCGGGGTGATGGCCGCCATAATTCTCTTCCCGGACGCGCCGGCGCTTCTGAGGGTGGGAAGCGCCTTTGCGGTGTCGCTCGTCGGGACTTCCGCGTTTCTTGCGTTCGCGTCGCGCATAAGGCGCGCCGATTCGGTTCTCGTGCCGCTCACGGGCATGATGCTCGGGGGCGTCGTGAACGCCGCGGCGACGTTTTTCGCGTACCAGTGCGACATCGTCCAAAACATTGCCTCCTGGCTCCAGGGGAATTTTTCGCTCGTTATATTCGGAAATTACGAGCTTCTGTACATGGGTATTCCGTTCATGATTCTGGCGTACTTCTACGCGGACCGCTTCACGATAGCCGGAATGGGGCGCGACGCCGCCATCTCCCTCGGCCTCGACCACTCCGCAATCGTGCGCGCGGGGCTCGTGATAGTCTCGGTGGTGAGTTCCATAACAATCGTCGGGGTCGGCAACATTCCGTTCGTCGGGCTCGTCGTCCCGAACATAGTCTCCATATTCAGGGGCGACTCCGTAAGGGGGATACTCTTCGATACGGCCTGGCTTGGAGCGGTTCTCGTGCTCTCGTGCGACATGCTCGGAAGGCTTCTGATAAGCCCGTACGAAATTCCGGTCGGGATAATTTTGAGCGTTGTCGGGGGCTCCGTGTTTCTGGCGCTCCTGCTCGGAAGGAGGCGGCATGGATAGCGCGCCGAACAGCCGCCGCAGGGCGTTTGCCGCCGCTTTCGCCGCGCTCGGAATCGCGTTTCTGGCGCTCGCGCTCTATTACGCGCTCTCCGGGCTCTCCGCCGAAACGTGGGATTACAGCCTTCCGCGCCGCATAAAAGTGCTGGCCGGCATATCGCTCGTGGCGGTGTCCGTCGGCATGGCGGCCGTCGTATTCCAGACCGTCACCGCCAACTACATTCTCACTCCGGGCATAATGGGGCTCGACAACCTTTACGTGTTTTTGCAGACGCTCGTCATCTATTTTTGCGGCAGCGGCGGGCTCGGCGAGCTCGCGGGCCCGCCGCAGTTCGTCGCAACCGTCGCGCTGATGTCCGGAATGTGCGCGCTCATATTCGTTCTCATGTTTCGCAGGCGGGACGGGAGCGTCTACTATGCGGCGCTCGTCGGCATAGTGTTCGGCATAGCCTTCGAGGGGATGTCGAACTTCATGCAGGTCATAATCGACCCGAGCGAATTTTCCGTTCTCGAAGGCAGAATGTTCGCGAGCTTCAACCGCATAAACGTAGGGCTGCTCGGCATATCGGCCGCGGCGGTGGCGGCCGCCGCGCTGTGGATGCTGCCGGACTTCCGGAATCTCGACGCGCTGACGCTCGGGCGTTCGCAGTCGGTGGCGCTGGGCGTGGATTACAGGCGCGCGGTTTTGAAGTCGATGGTGGCGGTTGCCGTGCTCACTTCGGCTTCGACGGCGCTCGTGGGGCCCGTGACATTTCTGGGAATCATAGTTGCGAGCCTCGCGCGCTTTATTTTCCCGACATACCGGCACGGAGTCCTCGTCCCGGGCGCGATACTCGCGGGGCTGTGCGTCCTGACCTTCGGAATGCTTGTGACGGAGAGGGTTTTGAATTTCGCGGTCCCCCTCGGGGTCGTCATAAACTTCGCCGGCGGAATTTATTTCATATATCTTATGCTCAAATACAGAAGCTTATGATAGTCTTGAAGAACCTTTCAAAAAAATACCGCTCCGCCGCCGTTCTCGACGGCGTGAGCGCGTCGCTGCCCGAGGGGAAGATAACGGCATTCATCGGCGGCAACGGAGCGGGCAAGAGCACGGCGCTCAACATAATAAGCCGGCTGATCCCAGCGACCTCAGGAACCGTGGAAATAGACGGCGTCCCGCTCGGCTCGTGGAAGAGCCGCGAGCTCGCCAAGAGGCTTGCCATTCTCTCTCAGAATCCGTGCACGCCCGCGCGCCTCACGGTGGAAGAGCTCGTTGAGTTCGGGAGGTTCCCCCACTGCAACGGGCGCCCGGGAACGGAAGACCGAAGAATGGTCGAATTCGCCATGGAGTGCGCCGGCATATCCGACTTGCGGAACCGCTTTCTGGACGAGCTGTCGGGAGGACAGCGGCAGATAGCCCACATAGCGATGGCGATCGCGCAGGACACCAAGTACATACTGCTCGACGAGCCGCTCAACAACCTCGACATGAACCGGGCGGCGAAAGTCATGAAACTCGTCAGAACGCTCGCGAGAGATAGAGGCAAGAGCGTCGTCATAGTAATCCACGACATCAACTTCGTCTCGTTTTACGCCGATTTCGTGGCGGCCTTCAAAAACGGGAAGATGCTCTACTGCGGGCCGACGGACGGGGCGATGTCCCCGCTGGTGTTGCGCGACGTGTACGACATGGAGATCGCCGTGGAGGAGCGCGGAGGCAAAAAACTGTGCGTCTACTACGAATGAAAATTTGGAATTTTTGAGGACAAGCATATGAAAAATAAAATACTGGCGCTCTCAGCATTCGCGGCGTTTCTCGCCGCCCCCGCATTCGCCGCGGATTTCGCATCTGCGGCGCACCCAAAGGGGGAGGTGAAAATACCGCTCAATCCCGCGCGCGCGGCCGTTCTCGACTACGGCTCGCTCGACACCCTCGACGCCCTCGGCGTCAGGGCAAAACTGGCGCTGCCCAAGAAAAATCTTCCGTCGTATCTGGCGAAGTTCAAGGGCGGCGAATACGTCGACATCGGCGGCGTCAAGGAGTTCAATCTCGAGACGATAAACGCCTTCAAGCCCGATTTCATCATAATATCAGGCAGGCAGCAGGACTATTACGAGGAGCTCTCCGCAATCGCTCCGGTATATCTGGTAAACGGCATCGCGAAAGACCAGCTCGCAGAGGGCGAAAAAAACATAAAGTTTTTCGGGAAAGTTTTCGGGCTTGAAAAGGAGGCCGAGAAGGCGGTAGCCGAAATAGGCGCGGCTGTGTCGAAGACGCGCGAAAAGGCGCAAAAATGCGGCATGAAGGCCCTCGTGCTGCTGACGAACGACGGCAAGATAAGCGCGTACGGCTCGGGCTCGCGCTTCGGGATAATCCACGACGCCCTCGGAATGCGGCAGGCGGATTCGCGCATAAAAGCCGGCATACACGGACAGCTCGTGAACTACGAGTACATCGCCGTCGCCAATCCCGACATAATATTCGTAGTCGACCGCTCCGCCGCCATAGGCGTCCGCACGAAAGGCGCGCGGCTTCTCGACAACGCTTTGGTGGCGAAGACTTCCGCCGCCAAGAACGGCCGCATAATTATGCTCGACCCCGAATGCTGGTATCTCTCCGGCGGCGGCATAGAATCGCTCAAAAAAATGGTTTCGGAGGTGGACGCCGCCATATCGAAATGACCTCCGCAAAATCTTGCGGGTCCGCCGGACGCGCCCTGCGTCCGGCGCGCCCTTTAAAATTTGAATTCCACCCCTACCCTCACGTTTCGCCCGAGCGCCGGATACCACGAATCTCCGTAGGCGGAATGGACTGCGTATGAGGCGTAGATTTCGTCGGTGACATTGTTGAAGGCGGCGAAGGCGCGGACGTTTTCAGTTATGAAAAAGTTCGCGACGAAATTCAGAGTCCACGCGGCGGGCATTTTCTCCTGAGAATTGGCGAAGTCGCTGCCCATGTACTGGCCGCTCGCCCATTCGTATTCCACGGCGAGCTCCAAAAATTCAACCGGCCGAACCCACGCGCGCGTGGTGGAGACTATCGCGGGGACGAGCGGCACTCTGTTGCCGCCGTATTCTCCGCCGTCGAATTTGGCGGATACGAACGCCCACGCCGTGGACACGCCGAAATGCTCGAGCTCGTATGCCAACCGCACGTCCGCGCCGAACCTGTCCGTCGAACCGATGTTTTCGGAGGCGTAAGTTGCGGGGTTGAGCATTATCTCGTTGTCGAGGTGCATGAAAAACAGGCTGACGTTCGCCCTCCACGGACCGCTTGCAAAGTTGACGCCGATTTCATAGTTCTGGCCGCGCTCGGGGTCGATGAGGGGATTGAAGGCGTCGGTGGCGTACCCCCAGTACGACGCCATTTCGTCGATGGCCGGATATCTGTAAATCTGGTCGAACCTGAAATAGACGTTGCAAGTCTCGTCGAGCTTGGCGTTGAAGCCTATCTGCCCCGCGAATCCCCCGAAATTTTTGCTCTCGTCGTAGGGAGCGGCGGAATAGTGGTCTACATAATTCAGGGCGGTTTCGTACCTTCCCGCGGCCGTCACCGAAAACACGTCGTCTATCGCAAGTCTCCCGCCGAGCCACGGGGCGACCGTGACGCGCTCAATGTCGGTGGAGCCTATTTTATCGGAATACCCCCCGTCGGAATACCGCTTCGACGACATGTTGTCGTAATAGAAGTCGACCCCGCCCTCGGCGAAGCTCTCGTCCCCCGAGCCGAGCAGGACGCGGTAGCGCGGCGTAAACGACGCCGTCCACAGCACGACGCTGTTCGACGTGTCTGCCCACGAAGACGGAAAGAGAGTGTCGACCTCGCGCATATTGGCGCCCATCTGGATTGCGCCCTCGCCAAAAGAAGATGAATTTTCGAGCGCGGCGGCGACGGTCGCGAAATTGAGGTTGTTTTCGCTCGAAACGCCCGAATTAGAGGTCGGGTCGCGCATCATTTCGGAGTATGACGAAAGCGGGTTGGCCCAGCGCAGAAATTCGTCGCCGCCGCTCGCGGAAAACGTGATGCCGTTCTGCTCGTCGAGCTTTGCGCCGGCGGCTACGGCGGCGGTTTTGTTCCAGTTGAGCGAATTGTCCACGTACCCGCTGTTGTGGTAGTAGTTTGCGGAAGCGGAGGCGTAGTAGTCGCCGTCGGAATGCGAGGCGCGCGCGTACCCCTGGTACTCGCCGTAGGTTCCGAAAAACCCTCCTATCTTCGCGGCGTCCGGCTGGTTCCAGCGCTTTGTCGTGATTTTCACCACCCCGCTCTCGGCGTAATTTCCGTATGCGGCGGTCTGCGGGCCGCGCATGACCTCGATGTTTTCGATGTTCTCGAGCGGCAGCTGCGCCCAGTTTATGAAAGAGAGGTCGAGCGTGTTGAGCCTCTGCCCGTCCACTATGACCATGACGCGCTGGCCGCTGTTCTCGCCGAATCCGCGCATGGAAAGCTCCGCGGTAAACGGGCTCGGTCCCGTGTTGCGAACGTTGACGCCCGCGTGCCTGCGCAGGACGTCGGGGACGGAGACGAGGCCGCTCTTTTCTATCGCATCGGACGATATGTTCCGCGTGCTGGCGGGGACGTCGAATACGGAATCCGCAAAGCGCAGGGCGGTCACCTCGTACGCGTCGAGGGTTTTGACGCCGCCCTCCTCCGACCCGCCGGGATCTTCCGCGAAATTTTGGGCCCGCGCGAAGAGCGCGGCGGGAATTAACGAAAATAGGATTGCTGCCGTTTTTGCGGTCTTTCTTTTCATTTTCTGTGCAAATTGTCGGGGACGGGATTGCGCTTGCCGGAAATTCCATCGAAATCGAAGCGCAGGACGGCGGTGCGCGAAAGCGCGCTTTCAATGTAGGCTCCGGCCTCGGAGGATAGCCCGGGGCAGTACTTTTCGGCGAGCGCGCGCAGGCCGAAACGCTTTTCGCCGGCGTCGGAACAAATCGTTATCCTGCCGAAAGCGATTGCGCTATCGTAGCGCACCGTAAATTTTTCGGGGACGGTTTCGGCGCGGGCGACCGCGCAGAGGCTCGCGCGCGGATTGCGCGAAATCATGTCGATTTTTCTGCCCTCGGGCGCGCAGTGAATGTACGCCGACTTTCCGGCTATCGCATAGCTCACCGGCACGGCATAGGGATATTCGTCGTCGGAGACGAGCGACAAAAACCCGTATTCCGCGGACTCGAAAATCTTTTCCGCCTCTTCCGGCGGCGCCGCCCTGTCCCTTCTGCGCAAAGTCAGGTTCACGGGCGGTCCTCCGCGATGTCCGAAACTATCGAGCGTATCAGCTCCGGAGTGAAATACTGCATGGCGACTATGTGCGCCAGCTTTCCGAAACCGGCGCATTCTCCGCAGGCGAGCGCATACTTCTTCACCGCGCGCGCGGACGGGCGGTCGAAGAAAACCGTGTTGGAATAGGGGTTTTTGTACGCGCGAATCCCCGCCTTGGAAAATTCTGAGAGCAGGAGGGCGGCCATTTCAAGCGCGCGGACGGCCTGCCTGCGCAGCCCCTCGGCGCCGAGCGACTTTATGCGCCAAAACAGCTTGAGAGCGTCGAGCCCGCTGCGCGAGCAGCTTATGGTAGGAACCGTCCCGTTGAGGTACGGTATCGGGCTGCCGCGGACGCTTTCGAGGACTTTTTTGCGGCATATAAAAACTCCGGCGGGCTCGTTGAGCGAAAAGAACTTGTGGCCGGACACAGCGATGGAGTCGAAGCCCGACTTCGAGGCGTCAACGATTTCCCGCGCCGCCGGGTCGTCCAAAAACGGCAGGTATCCCCCGAACAGCGCGACGTCCAGATGCCTGTACACGGCAACGGGTTTCGCCGCGCGCAAAACCTCCGCAATAGCCTTCTGGTCGTCTATGGCGCCCTTGAAAGTCCCGCCGATTGCTATCGCGACAATCGCCGGACGCGACGGGTCGAGCTTGTCCGCGAAGTCGGAGACGTCCATTTCCCCCATTTCTTTCGCGCGTATCGCGCGCGTCTCGATATTCTGGATGTCGCCGATTTTTTTGAGCGAGTAGTGCGCCTCTTCGGAGACGTACAAAACCGGAGGAATGTCCGAAGCTTCGGCGAGAGCCTTCCTGCCGAAATATATCCCGTGCATGTTCCCGTCGGTTCCCCCGTTGGAAATCACGCCCCAATAGTCGTCCCCGAACCCGTACGCCCCCGCGAGAAAATCGACACACTCGCGCTCGAACTCGTCGGTGTTGAGCATGTCCCAATCGGTTTTGTACGGGTCGCCCACGTTTATGAGGGTCACGCCTCCGAGCCCCGTCCCCGCGAGCCATTCGTAAAACTCGGAGAGTCCGGACTCCTGATCGAACGGGTATCCGAGCTGGTTGAACCTCCGTGCGTACAGGCTTTCGGCGGCGGCGCAAAGGCGCTCCATTGAATGTTTGTCGGGCTGCATATCGCAAATTGGTAAAGCGCGGATATTCGCCCGGAAAGGGAAATTAGTCAAGAAATTCGTCCGTTAGCCGCGCGACGCGGGAAAAGCGCGGGAGCGCGCGCAAAACCGCGATTTTTCTTGAATTCCAAAGCGGAAAACTGTTGAAACGCCGCATGGAAACCCATCCTTTCAAGCCGTTTCTGCCGAAATCGGCGCGCGTCCTGATGCTCGGAACCTTTCCGCCGAAGCGCGAAAAATGGTGCATGGACTTCTTCTACCCAAACGCCATAAACGACATGTGGCGCATATTCGGCCTGGCGTTTTTCGGAGACCGCGACTTCTTTTGGGACGCCCCCGCAAAACGCTTCCGCAAAGATAAAATCGCGGAATTTCTGGAATATGCGGGCATTGCGCTATACGACACGGCGGCGGCCGTCAATCGACTGAAAGACAACGCATCCGACAATTTTCTGGAAATCGTCGAAAGGGTCGACCTCGCGGCGGTTCTGGCGCAAATACCGGCGTGCGAAGCCGTCGTGTGCACCGGCGCGAAAGCCGCCGAAACCGCCGCGGAGACTATGGGCTGCCGCGCCCCGAAACAGGGGAGCATGGAGAAAATAAGCTTCGCGGGCCGCAATCTGAAATTTTACAGAATGCCTTCGTCGTCGCGCGCCTACCCCATGAAACTCGAAAAAAAGGCCGAAATCTATTCCGCCATGTTCGGCGAGCTCGGCTTTCCCGTCCGCAAATGAAAACGCGCGCGGCCCTGCGGGAGATTGCGCGCGTTTGCAAATGGGAAAACCCTAAGCTCATGCGTCCGCGCCGCGGGCTATGAGGGCAATGCCGCTAAACAGCAGGTCAATGCCCGCGAGCGTCCCGATAAACCACACGCCATAGGAGGGATTGAAGAGCGCGAGGGCGCCGAGAGCCACCGTCACCGCGCCGTTAACCAGCATCAGCCAGGAGTTGGGGGAATTCCTGCACGTCACCCAGAGCGCAATGGCCGCAACGCCCTCGAAAGTGAAAATCGCGCCCACCATAACCATGAGCATCACCACTCCCTCGAACGGGTTTAGCAGCATAAGTATGCCGGCTGCGAGGTACAAGACCGTCAGCAGCGCGCCGTACGCCTTGTCCCACGCGCCCCTGCGGGCGGAAATGCCCAAAAGCGTAAAAAACGACGCCCCGACGAAACACGCGCCGACCACAATTTCAATCCATACCGACGCGACTATCGGATAGACGAGGCAGAACGCGCCGATTACCGCCAGAACTATTCCCAAAAACTTAGAATTTTTCATAATGCCTTTTCTCCTCCGCCGCCGGTTTTTACCGCCGCGACTTCCGTAGACGATATGATAGTACGCGAAATCGGCGTAATGTTCCGAAGTTTTAAATTTTTTAGCGCGCCAAATGCTCATACGTTTGAGAAAATCTGTTGACTCGGGCTCTCCCGCGACATTTTATGGAGCAATGAAACCGACTGCAATATGCGCCATAACCCTGGCGGCCCTGCCGGTTCTCGGCGCGCCCGACGCAAACTACGACGAGGCGAAAGTCCCGAACGCGCCGCCGCCCGACGCGCTCGCCGCTCCGGACGGCTCTTTCAAGGCCTCCGACGCCATCGAATGGGAATCTCGCGTGCGCCCGAAAATAGCGGAGTTTTTCGAATCGGAAGTGTACGGCAGGCGGCCTCCGCGCCCCAAAAGGGAAATTTTCGAGATACTCGAAAGCTCAGACGACGCCCTCGGCGGCAAGGCCCTGCGCCGCCAGATAAAAATAACAGTCGCGGACGCCAAGGGGGAAAAATCCTTCATAATGCTGCTGTACCTGCCCAAGTCGCCAGACCCCGCTCCGGTGTTCGTAGGGCTCAATTTCATGGGCAACCACGCGACCGCCGGCGACCCCGAAATAATAATGCCCGAATGGGTCCGCAATACCAGCCTCGGCGGCATAAAAATTTCCGACAACAGGCCGACTGAAAAATACAGGGGCCTGCAAAGCCGCAGGTGGCCCTACGAAAAGATAATATCCCGCGGATTCGGCGCAGCCACAATCTACTATTGCGACATATACCCCGACCTCGAAAAGGCCGACGGCGCGCCGCAGAGCGTATACTCGATTTTCAAAGAGCCGATGAACGGGGCTATCGCCGCGTGGAGCTGGGGGCTATCCCGCGCGCTCGACGCGCTCGAAACCGTTCCGCAGGCGGACGCAAAGAGGGTTGTCGCCATCGGGCATTCGCGCCTCGGCAAGACGGCTCTGCACGCCGCGGCGTTCGACAGGCGCTTCGCGGGCGCGGTGTCGAACGACTCCGGCTGCATGGGAGCCGCGCTGTCGCGCAGGCAGTTCGGCGAGACGGTAGAGGCCATAACTCGGCAGTTCCCGTTCTGGTTCTCGCCCAATCTGCGCAAATGGGCGGGCAGGGAGGCGGAAATGCCCGCCGACCAGCACCAGATGCTCGCGCTCGTCGCCCCGCGCCCGCTGTATGTGGCAAGCGCGAGCGAAGACCTGTGGGCCGACCCGCGCGGCGAATTTCTCTCCCTCGCGGAAGCCTCGAAAGTCTACGCTCTGTTCGGCGCAAAAAACCTTCCTTCGGAAGAGAACTTTGCGATTGAAAAGCCGTTTATCGGCGACGTGGGATACCACATGCGCAAGGGCAAGCACGACATGGTGGAATACGACTGGGAAAACTTCTGCGATTTCTTCTCAAAAGCCCTCTCCCAAACCCGATAGACGGAAAAAAAGAGCCGAAGGGCATTCGCCCTCCGGCTCTTTTTTGCGCTATGGCAAAATGCGTTTCCGCGCCCGTCAGACGAGCGGCTTTTTGGCGTCGACCGCGCTCTCGTACCGCTCGCCGACGCGCTTCCAATCGACGAGATTCCAGATATTCTTGGCGTATTCGGCGCGCAGGTTTTTATACTTCAAGTAGTACGCGTGCTCCCACACGTCTATGGTTAGAATCGGAATGCAGCCGCACGCCCCGACGTACGCGCCCATCAGCGGATTGTCCTGATTCGGCGTCGAGGCGATTTTCAGGCTTCCGTCGGGGTTGACGATGAGCCACCCCCACCCGCTTCCGAACTGCTTTACGGAGGCGTCGGACATCAGCTTTTTGAGCTCGTCAATGCCCCCGAAAGACTTTTTCGCGGCGTTTTCGAGCGCTGCGGAGGGCTCCGACTTTTTCGGGCTCAGGCCCTTCCAGTAAAATTCGTGGTTCCAGACTCCGCCGCCGTTGTTTCTGACGGCCGTGCGGATTTTCTCGGGGACGCTTTCGAGATCCGAAATCAGGCCGCATACGTCGCCATCGTATTTGAAGGACGGCTCGGAGGCGAGGGCGGCGTTAAGGTTTGCCACATACGTCGCCTGGTGTTTGTCGTGGTGGTATCCGACGGTTTCGGCGTCTATCCACGGTTCGAGAGCTTCGTGCCCGTATTCGAGGGGCGTTAGGGTGTATTGCATTGTCTTTTCCTTTTTCGGGGTTTGCGCGCTCACCGCCCGCAATGCGGGAAACGCCGCGGCGGTTGCCAAAATAGATAACATTTCTCTGCGTTTCATTGCATATTGCGACACTCCTCTAACGGAAAAGTTCACCCGGCGCGCCGTTTTTTTTAAATTTCTCCCCCGCCCCGACCCGCATAAAAGTGCTTGCTTAAACCTCCGAATTCGGGAAAAATCGCCCTTTACATTTATTTTGCATACCAATCCGAAATGGAAAATATCGAAAACATCAGGAATTTCTGCATAATAGCGCACGTAGACCACGGCAAGACCACCCTCTCCGACCGCCTGTTGGAGGCCACGGGGACGATCCAAAAGCGCGAAATGCAAGATCAGCTGCTCGACTCCATGGACTTGGAGCGGGAGAGGGGGATAACCATAAAGTGCCACCCCGTCACGATGGAATATTCCCACAACGGGAAAAAATACCTTCTCAACCTGATAGACACCCCCGGGCACGTCGATTTTTCCTACGAGGTTTCGAGGTCGCTAGCGGCGTGCGAGGGCGCTCTTCTGCTGATCGACGCGGCGCAGGGGGTCGAGGCGCAGACGGTCGCCAACGCGCACCTCGCCGTGGCGCAGGGGTTGGAGATAATCCCGGTAATCAACAAAATCGACCTTCCGAGCGCGCGCCCCGACGTCTGCAAGAGGCAGGTCGAAGACGTGCTCGCAATTCCGGCGGAGGACGCGATTTTGGCGAGCGGCAAGAGCGGAATAGGCATAGGCGAAATTCTGGAAGCCGTGGTCGGGCGAGTCCCGCCGCCGCGCAACGCCGATTACCCCGCCGCCCGCGCGCTCATATTCGACTGCGTTTTCGACTCTTACAAGGGCGTCATCTGCTACGTTCGGGTATTTTCGGGCTCGATAAAGGCGGGCGACGAAATTCTGCTCATGGGCGGCGGGCGCAAAACGGCGGTCAAGGAAGTCGGGCGGTTCACCCCGTCCATGACGCCCGAACCGTCGCTCGACGCCGGCTGCACGGGATATATCGTCACCAATATCAAGGAGGTCTCCAACGTGAGAATCGGCGACACCATTACGCTCGCGGGCAATCCCGCCGCGGAGATGCTCGCCGGATACAAGGAGGTCAAGCCCATGGTCTTTTCCGGAATATATCCGATAGACGCCTCCGAATACGAAAAGCTCAAGACTTCCATAGGCAAACTGCAGCTCAACGACGCCGCGCTCGCCTACATGCCCGAGACCTCCGCGGCGCTGGGCTTCGGATTCCGCTGCGGATTCCTCGGGCTTCTGCACATGGAAATCGTGCAGGAGAGGCTGCGGCGCGAATACGGCCTCGACATAATCTCGACCTACCCGAGCGTCGTGTACAAGCTCGACTTGACGGACGGCTCGCAGATCGAAATCGACAACCCCTCGCGCCTTCCCGACCCCACCGACATCGCCGCGATATACGAGCCTGTAATAAAGGCAAATATTTTAATACCCGCCGAATCGATAGGCGACATGCTCGCGCTCGTATCCGAAAAGCGCGGGTTCTGCGAGAGGACGGACACCATAGACGACACCCGCGTGATGCTGTTCTGCACCCTGCCGCTCAACGAAATCCTGATAGACTTCAACGACAGGCTCAAAAGCATAACGCGCGGATACGGCAGCCTCGACTACGAAATGGCGGGCTACCAACAGTCGAAGCTCGTAAAGCTCGACATCCTGATAAACGGCGAGCAGATAGACGCGTTCGCCTCGATAGTCCATGCCGACAAAGCCGAGAGCAAGGGAAGAATGCTCTGCGGAAAGCTGAAAGACATCCTGCCCCGCCAAATGTTCAAAGTGGCGATACAAGCGGCGATAGGCGGAAAAATCATCGCGCGGGAGACCATAGGGTCGTTCCGGAAAGACGTCACGGCAAAGTGCTACGGCGGCGACATCACCAGAAAGAAAAAGCTGCTCGAAAAGCAGAAGGAGGGCAAAAAGCGCATGAAGCAGATAGGCAAAGTCTCCATTCCGCAGGAGGCGTTTGTCAAAGTGCTCAAATCAAACGCGTAATTTTCAAAGCCGCGCAAAGCGGCCGCGCCAAATAAATGAAATAATCAACCACGAGAGAAAAATGTTCGGGATTTTTAGGGACAGGAAGACGAAGAGCGCAAAGCTGCTTTTTGAGACGGCGTGCAAGGTGTACAATTACCGCAGGGATGTCATGGACGCCGAAGACGCAAAAAACCTCGGCGGCATGATAAAGGAGCTCGACGAGGCGATACTCGACGGGAAAGTCGGAACGAAGGAATACGAAGGGCTCTCCGGGAGGCTCGAAAAGCTGATGAAAAAGTGCGGCGGAAGGGTTTATCCGGCGTCGTCGTGGACGGAAAACGTGGACACGGTGATAGTCGTGGGGATAGTCGCGCTCGGCATACGCAGCTTTTTTTTGCAGCCGTTCAAGATACCGACGAACTCGATGTATCCGTCGTTCTACGGAATGACGGCGGAGGCCTACGCGCCGGGCGAGGACGCGCCCAACCTGCCCGAGCGCGCGGCGAGGTTCCTATTGAAGGGCGCGGGGAACTATTCGCTCGAAGCTCCGGCGGACGGCGACATGCTGCTTGAAATAAACTCCCCGCAGACGGCGCGGTTCAGGGGAGGGTTTCTGAGCTTCGAAGAGAAAAACGTGCGCAAATATTTCGGGCTGTGGCCTGCACGCGAAAGGCAGTACCGCTTTGAGGTCGGCGGGCGGCCGCTCGAACTGAACCTCCCCGCGGACTTCTCGCTCGACTCCGTAATAGCGGAGGCCCTGCCGATAGGGGGCGCCAAAGACATAATAGAGTATCTGAACGCCGCGCACGAGCGCAACATGATAGTATCGAAGGACGGCAGGCTCTTCATAAACTACGGCCCCGTCAAGAGAGGCGACCGCGTGATAAATTTCGACATTTTAAGCGGCGACATGCTCTTTGTCGACAGGTTCACGTACAACTTCAAAAAGCCGAAGATCGGGGACTCCATAGTGTTTCTGACGAAGTACTGCGACGGAATGACCGCCATGAACAACGGGGTTCCGGACGACAAGTATTACATAAAGAGGCTCGTGGGGCTCGGCGGCGACGAGCTGAAAGTTGAGGGCGACGCGCTGCTGCGCAACGGCAAGCCCATAACGGGCTCTCCGGCATTCGGCAAAAACGCCAAAAAAGAGGGGCTGTACGGCGGGTATTCGGCGGACGGCGCGCTCGCCGGCGGCAAGAGCGTGAAAGTCGAAGAGGGGCACTATTACGCGATGGGCGACAATTCCCGCAATTCGCTCGACAGCCGCTATTGGGGGCAGGTTCCGGCAAAGGCGCTGGTCGGGAAGTCGCTGATAATTTTCTATCCGTTCACCTCGCGCTGGGGCGCCACAAAGTAGCGGCGGGAAATAAAAACTTGGCAAGCCCGCCCAAAAGCGTATCTTTTTTCGGAATATGGCAAAAATTGCACATGGGGTATCGGTTGCGCTCGGCTTTGCGGTCGCGTGCATGCACGCCCTGTGCGGGGCGGAAAAGCCCGAGACGCGCCCGGGGGCGTATTCCGACGACGCCTTTTTGCCGGGCGTTCTGCGGACCGCCGACGCCTCCTGCGCCCGCCCCGAGGATCCGCGCAAGAACAGGCCCAAGGAGCGCATCGCGCGCGCGCCGAAATCGGAAAAGCAGGCGGCGCATCATTCCGCGCAGGCCGAATTTTTCTGCGCCCAGCCCCTCCCGCGCCCGTCCGTCCCGAGGGGGAATTTCTGCGGCGCCGTCCGCGGGCGGATTGAGACTTTTCCGTTCAGCCCCCAAATTTTTCGGCGTTCAAACCCGATAAGGGCGCCGTCCGCGGCATGAACCGGAGGGATTCTCCGGCGGCGGAGGGCGCGCGGCCGCACGCTTTTCCCGACCGTCCGCTGCGGCCGCATCCAGCAATAAAACACATTGGCGCCGGAACCGGCGCAAGACTCCATGATAGCAAAAATTCTGAAACTTTTCGCGGGAAGCCACTACAAGCGTTTCTATAAAAAGGCTCGCCCGATAGTCGCAAAAATCAACAAAATAGAGGAGCAATACCAGTCGCTCACCGACGAGCAGCTCCGCGCAAAAACCGACGAGTTCCGCGCCAGATACGCCAAGGGCGAATCGCTCGACTCCATGCTGCCGGAGGCCTTCGCCGCGGTCAAGAATGCCGCGCGCCGCCTCTGCGGAAAAACCGTCACCGTCTGCGGGCACGAAATCAAGTGGGAGATGATCCACTATGACGTCCAGCTGATAGGCGGCATAGCGCTCCACCAAAACATGATCGCCGAAATGGCGACGGGCGAAGGCAAGACGCTCGTCTCCACCCTGCCGCTTTACCTCAACGCCATAACCGGCAAGGGCTGCCACCTCGTGACCGTCAACGAATACCTCGCCAAGCGCGACTCCGAATGGATGGGATACCTGTACAATTTCCTCGGGGTTTCGGTGTCGTGGATTTACAACATGCAGGACATGGCGGAAAAGGCCGAGGCCTACAAGGCGGACATCACCTACGGCACGGCGAGCGAATTCGGCTTCGACTACCTGCGCGACAACGGCATGGCGACTTCCGCCGCCGCCCAAGTGCAGCGCGGGCACTACTACTGCATAGTAGACGAAGTGGACTCAATCCTCATCGACGAGGCGCGCACGCCGCTGATAATCTCCGGCCCCGTAGATGAAGACCGCGAGCCGCCGTTCATGGCGCTCAAGCCGCACATCGAGCGCGTGGTAAAGCTCCAGACGCAGCTCTGCAACAAGCTCGCCAACGGGGTTCTCGCGCTGGTAAAGGAAGACAAGGAGCTCTCGGAAGAGGATGTCATTAAGCTTTGGCAGGTCAAAATGGGCGCGCCCAAAAACAGGATTTTGCGGCAGCTGATGGAGCACGGCGACATACGCCGCAAGCTCGACAAAATCGACATGGAAATGGCCGCCGACTTCCGCAAGGAGGAGCGCTTCCGCCGCAAGGAGGAGCTGTATTACGTGATCGACGAAAAGCAGCTGACGAGCGACCTCACCGAAAAGGGGCGCAACGCCGTGCACCCCGAAAATCCCGACGCCTTTGTGCTGCCCGACCTGCCGACCATATTTGTCGAAATCGACTCCGACAAATCTATGTCCGCGCAGGAAAAGCAGGAGGCGAAACTGCGCGCGGAGGACAAATTCATCGCCATATCCGAGGACATCCACTGCGTCAGCCAGCTGCTGCGCGCGTACTCGATATACGAAAAGGACGTAGAATACGTCGTGCAGGGAGGCAAGGTGCACATAGTCGACCCGAACACGGGGCGCATAATGTACGGAAGGCGGTGGAGCGAGGGCCTTCACCAGGCTGTCGAGGCAAAGGAGAACGTCGCCATAGAAAAGGAGACCAAGACCTACGCCACCATCACCATCCAAAACTATTTCCGCCTGTACGAAAAGCTCGCGGGCATGACGGGCACCGCCGAGACGGAGGCGCAGGAATTCCACGACATCTACGGGCTCAACGTCATGGCGATTCCCACGAACAAGCCCTGCCGCAGAATCGACAAAAACGACGTCATATACAAGACGCGCCGCGAAAAGTACAAGGCGGCAATCGAGGAAATCAAGGCGTCGCACGAGCGCGGGCAGCCGGTGCTCGTGGGCACGGCGTCCGTCGAGGCGAGCGAGGTTCTCAGCAGAATGCTCGACCGCTACAAAATCCCCCACACCGTTCTAAACGCCAAGCTCCACGAGCAGGAGGCCGACATCATCGCCCACGCGGGAGAAAAGGGGGTGGTCACAATCGCCACCAACATGGCGGGGCGCGGCACGGACATCAAACTCGGCGAGGGCGTCGAGGAGCTCGGCGGGCTCTACGTGCTCGGCACCGAGCGCCACGAATCGCGCCGCATAGACAGGCAGCTGCGCGGACGATGCGCCCGACAGGGCGACAGGGGCGTCTCCAAATTCCTCATTTCGCTCGAGGACGACCTCATGCGCATATTCGGCAACAGCCCGATGGCCAAAATCCTCAACAAGACCTTCCAAGAGGGGGTTCCGCTCGACCACCCGCTTCTCAACCGCTCGATAGAGCGCGCGCAAAAGACCATAGAAAACCAGCATTATTCGAGCCGCAAGAGGATGCTGCAATTCGACGACGTCCTCAACAAGCAGCGCGAAATAATCTACGGCCTGCGCAACGAGTCCCTCTCCGACGCCGACGTGCGCCCGATGCTCTTCGACTTCATAAAGGACGAACTCGACGAGCGCATATCCTCGACAATTCCGGAGCCGGAGTCCGCGCAGGAGGCCGACTACCAGGCGCTGTGCAGCTGGGTGACGAGCCGCTTCCCGATAGCGGTCATTCCCGAGCAGCTCAAAGGCAAATCCGCCGACGAGATCAGGGAAACTATCGTCAAGGAAATCGAGGCCGTCTACAAAATCCGCGAGGAGGTCGAAGACCCCGCCGCGCTGAAAGCCATAGAGAGGTTCGTGCTTTTGCGCGCGCTCGACAAAAACTGGCAGGACCACCTCACGGAGATGGAGGATCTGCGCCGCAGCATCGGCCTGCGCGGGTACGGGCAAAAGGACCCGCTCAACGAATACAAGAGCGAGGCGTTCAAATATTTTGAAACGCTGATGTCGAGAATCAGAAACGACGTGTGCATCGGGCTATTCCGCAGCGCGTCGAGCCTTGAAGTCTTGCAGGCGATGATAGAAAAAATGCAGCGCAAGTTCGGCGACCGCGCCGACGCCGCGGCTTCGGCGGAGCGGTCGGAAGCGTCCTCCGCGCCGCACAAGCCCGCCGACGGCGAGCCCAAGAGGGAGATAAAGCTGCCCAACATCGAGCGCAAAATCGAGCTTCCAAAAATCGGCAGAAACGACGCGGTAGTGATAGCCAAAAACGGCGAAGAGGTCGAAATGAAGTTCAAAAAGGCCGAGCCCCTCATACGCAACGAGGGCTGGCGGCTGGTTAAATGGTAGGGGAGGCCAAAATAAAAAACGCCGCGCGCCTCATGGCTGTGGCGTTTTCCTTTTTTCTCTACGCGGCATCCTTTGAGCCGTGGGGAGTCGCCGAATGCGCATACGTGTTCGCAGTTCCGGCGATCCTCGCGGCGCGCTCGCTGTTTTCCGAAATCCCCGCGCCGAAGCCTCCCGAACCGGCGGTTCGGCGCAGGAGGCGTTCCGGGCCGGACTTCCTCGAAATCCCAAGCGACGAGGAGGGCGCGTGCGCTCCCCAAAAGGAGGAGCCCCGCGCGCTCGCGCTGTGGCTAATATCCACATTCGCGTTCTCATACGCGGCGTGGGCGGCGATGCTCGCGTGGCTCAGGCACGTCTACCCGCCGGCGGGTTGGGTCGCCGCGCTGCTTTTGCCGCTCATAATATCGGGATTGTTCGTGTGGCCGTGGTTCGCGCTGCTGCCCAAGCTCCTTCCCCCCCTGCGCGACGACCCCGCAAAAAGGCTGCTGCGCTACGGGGGCATTGCGGGCGCGTGGGTGTGCCTCGAATGGCTGAGGGCGCATCTGTTTACGGGGTTTCCGTGGCTGCTGCTCGCGCATTCGCAGTGGCGCAGGCCCGCGGCGATTCAGACGGCGGAGTTCGGCGGGGTCTGGATGGTGTCGTTCATCGTCATATTCTTCAACCTCGCCGCGGCGGAATACGTATGGCGGCTCTACGCGCGGCAGAAGTTCAGGATATCCGACAATTTTTCAACGCGCCCGCCGTTCGGGAGGTTTTGCCCTGAAATATACGCGGCTATGCTCTTCGCAATGGCGGGGCTTTTCGTGTACGTCAAAAACCTGCCCTCGCGCGCAAACGAAATCCCCGCATTCCGCGCCGGCATGGTGCAGACCGACTTCGCCGGAATTTTGAAATGGAACGACGCCCTCGCCGAAGACAACATGCGCGTGATTTCCAGGCTGACGGCGGGCCTAAAATCCGCGCGCGCCGACGTCGCCCTATGGCCGGAGGCGGCAACCCCTCCGCGCTGGCCGGTAATAGGCTGCCCGCCGATGCGCGAATGGATAGAAAGGCTGTCGAAATCGACCGGCCTTCCGATACTGATGGGCAATATGGCGTATTTTGAGGACTCCAAAAAGGCGCAAAACGGGGCGTTTTTCGTATCGCCCGAAACGGGGCTCTCGGGTGAATTTTACGGCAAGCGCAAACTCGTCCCCTTCGGCGAATACGTCCCGAAATGGGCGTCGCCCATCGGGAAGGTCGTCCCCGTAGGCGACATGGCGCGCGGCGAGTCCGAAGCCCCGATTTCCGCGCGCATCGCGGGCAAGGACTACAAAATCGGCCCCATGATATGCTATGAGGACATATTCCCGCAGCTCGGGCGCGATATGGTTCTCAACGGCGCGGACATTCTCTTCGTCTGCACCAACGACTCATGGTATGGACGCGAGGGCGGAGCCTGGCAGCACGCGGCGCACTCGGCTCTGCAGGCGGCGGCGACGCGCAGGCCGCTCGTGCGCTCATCCAACAACGGGCTCAGCGCGGTGTTCGACCAATACGGGAGAA
>CAJMOT010000029.1 GCA_905214995.1 uncultured bacterium
TGCCGGAGGCGTCCGCCCCCCTCGGGGCAATCCGGCGCGCCGCCGCCGCGCGCCCGCGTTCAGCGCAGGCGCGAATTTTTTGAGAATCCATCGAGCAACGCTTTCAGGCGGGGATTGCCCAAATCCCTTTCCCTCTTGTTCACGTCGTCGGAGTGTTCGGGAGAAAATCCGTCATACGTCTCGCGAAAGGCGTGGTTTGCCCAGCTCCACCCGCGCGACTCGAAAAATTCCATGCAGTCGCGCAGATACCGCCAGCCGTTCGGCGCCCAGCGGACGAGCCCGAATTCTCCCAAAAATATCTTCGCCCCGTATTTGTCCTCAAAGTCCGTCACGGGCTTGAGCTCGCGCGCAATGTCGGCTTTTGAAAACTTTTCCGATGGATACTTTACCGTCCTGCCCGCGCGCATGTCATCCATCGTGCTTCCCGAGTGTATTCCCTGGTGGGTGTACTCGTGGGGACGGTACATGTGAACGGAATACAAAATGTCTTTCATCGGAAACGGCTTCAAATCTTTAAACGACACCGGATTGTTCCAGCGGTCGCTCCCCACCACAAGCGGCTTGTCGGGGTCGATTTCCCTAATCGCCTTCGCCGCGGCATATTGGAGTTTCAGATAGTCAACCTCGGGATTCGGGCGCGCCTGAACGGGCTCGTTGACAATGTCGTATGCGAATATCGCCTTTTCGCCTTTGAACGCCCGCGCGAGCCTCTTCCAGACTTCTACGAAATGCTCGGCGTACTCGGGCTCGTAAAACATCATCATGTTGTTGTCCTTGTCGACGCCGCCGGTCGGGGTGTGCATTTCCACCACGATTTTTATGCCGTACTTGCGCGCGAGCCCGGCGAGATTCTTGAGCTTGGCGATTTCGCCGCCGATCCACCTGTCGTAGTCGGCCTTGTCTCGGTTTTCGCCCGGGCGCTTGTAATTCCGGCTGATCTGCCAGCGGATGAGATTGGCGTTCCACGAAGCCAAATCCGCTATGTCCTTCTCGCCGTACTTGAAACACGACACGAGGTTCATGCCCCTCATTTTCGGCGCGTCCGCAACGGCGGGCGAATACTCCGCCTTAAAGCCGTCGGAAACTTCCGGAACGGGCTCGAAAACCTGCGCCGCAAGCGCGGCGGGAACGCACGCCGCGGCAAAAACTGCGGCAACTTTGAATAGAAAAATCGGCGCATTCATATGGCAATGCTAATAAACGCTTGCGGAAATGTCAAACCATCGCAGGCTTTCTCCCGAAAAAAATGGCGGCGTGCGCCGCGGCAGCGGCCGCGATATGCGAAAATGCCCACTGGAATCAAGCCCGACGATTGAGATTTGGCCGCTCTCCGGCGCGCAAATGCGCGCTCTAATGGAGAACATTGCCGCGAAGGGGGGTCCCGTCCATTGCAATGGATGCCGGTTTCAAAACGGCAGACGCCTCCGCGGGCTCCCCGCCCGCGCGCATTCGCCCGATAAAAAAGTGTTGATAAAGCCGAATTTTCAATCAAACTGTGCGCTTTTAATCGAATCGGAGAATTTTATAAATGAGTTCCATTCTTATAGGATTGTTCACGCTTATCCTCATCATCGTGTGCCTGCTGCTGGTGCTGGTGATTCTCATGCAGCGTCCCAACGCAAATTCCGGAATGGGCGCCAGCCTCGGCGGAGGCGCGGCGGAGAGCGTATTCGGCGGCGAGACCACCAATGTCCTCACAAAGGCGACCGTAAAGCTTTGCGTGCTGTTTTTCGCCATATCGGCGGGGCTCTATCTCGGCTACATCTATTCGTCCTCCGGCAAGCCCCAGATGCAAAAGGTGCCCTCGATAGTGGCGGTGGCGCCTGATGAGCAAAAAGACGGCGCAAAAAAACCCAATCCGCTCGAGGCGATAGCCGAAGAAGCAAAACCCTCCGAACAAAAGGCGGACGCAGCCAAACCCGCGCAAAACGCGCCCGCTGCCGCGCCCAAACCCGCCGAGAAGAAATAGCGGTATGCGCAGGCTCTTTGCTGCAACGGTGGGCGCTCTCGCGGCGCTCATTTTTGTTTTAAGCTCCCCCGCCGCCCCGCGCGGCGGGGTAGACACGAACACCGTGCGCGCGCTCACAAAAGACGCGGCTGCGGAAATGTGGGCGGAATTTTCGCGCTCCGGAATCGCCGGAGACTATTGCTTGGAGTTTTCCATAGCCCACCGCCCGCGCCGCGGAGAGGAAACCCGCGCGTTCGGCGAAATCTTCGGCTCGAAAACTCCCGAGGGGTTCGACGTCACGCGCGTGAGAATTTTC
The DNA here is from genome assembly GCA_905214995.1 of uncultured bacterium. Taxonomy (GTDB): domain Bacteria; phylum Verrucomicrobiota; class Verrucomicrobiia; order Opitutales; family Intestinicryptomonadaceae; genus Merdousia. The sequence continues at coordinate 2,265 of CAJMOT010000029.1, forward strand.
ACCCGAAAATCCCCCGACGGCGCGCCCGTGTGCGCCGCGGACTTCATACTCGAAAACGACCCCGCCTCCCCGCGCGTATACAGGGTGGAAAACGGAAAGGCGCGCGAGGTTCCCCGCGCGGACTGGACAAAGCCCTTTGTCGACGGCTTTATATACTCGCCCTTCGACCTGCTCATGCCCTACAAATTCTGGAGGCCGAAATACGACGGCCCGGGCAGAATCGGTCAGGCGGTTCACTTTTTCAGGCTCGACCCGCCCGAAGGCGCGCAGGGGACGGTCGGCGCCGTCAGGCTCGCGCTCTCGCGGGAGTTTTCCTCGCCCGTGCAGGCGCAGGTTCTGGGCGCGGACTCCCTGCCGGCAAAGACGCTGAAGCTCGCTTCCGTGAAAAAAATCGGCCCCCGCTGGATAATGCGCGAGGCCGAACTGCGCGACGAATCCACCCGCGACAAGGACATTTTGCGCTTCCTGTCGGTCAACTTTTCCGAGAAAATTCCCGCCTCGGCCTTCGACGCGCGCTCTCCCGAGCCGCAGCCCAAAAAACCCGCGATGGAAAAAATTTGAAAAAAACCCTTTTGCCGCGCGCAAAAACTTCCGAAAGCATTGCAGGCGGCATTTCGCAATATGGATCCAAGATACTCAAAACTCGCAAAGACCCTCTGCGGGCATTCCGCAAAAATCGCGCAGGGCGAACATGTGCTGCTCGACCTATCCGAAACGCCCGCCGAGATGGCGGAGGCGCTCATCGCCGAAATCTCCGCGCGCGGCGCATACCCGCACGCCGAAATCTCGAACCCGCGCATAAGCCGCGCCCTCGCGCTCGCGGCAACTCCCGAAAGGCTCGCGGTCGCGGCCGAATGCGCGCTTGAAAAAATCAAAAAAATGGACGCTTACATCGCCATACGCGGAGCGGCCAACATATTTGAAAACTCCGACGTGCCCCAGGCGAACATGGCGAAAATCGCCGCCGCGATGAAACCCGCTGTGGACTGGAGGGTTAATAAAACCAAGTGGGTGGTGTTGCGCTGGCCGACGCCGGCGATGGCTCAGCAGGCGCAGATGAGCTCGGAGGCTTTCGAGGACTTCTACTTCCGCGTCTGCACTATGGACTACGACAGAATGGAGGAGGGCATGGAGGCCGCCCGCAGGCTGATGGAATCGGCGGACAAAGTTCACATAACCGGCCCGGGGACGGATTTGAGTTTCTCCATAAAGTCAATGCCGGCCATACCGTGCGGCGGACAGTACAATATTCCCGACGGCGAAATCTTCACCGCCCCCGTCCGCGACTCCGTGGAGGGGACGGTTTCGTACAACGCGCCCACCGTGTATAACGGCATATCTTTCGACTCCATAACGCTGACATTTGAAAAGGGCAAAATCGCAGACGCCATGGCCGGCGCGAAAACCGCGGCGCTCAAAAAAATCCTTTCGAGCGACGAGGGAGCGTCGCGCATAGGCGAATTTGCGATGGGCTTCAACCCGCACATAACCTTCCCAATGCGCGACATACTCTTCGACGAGAAAATCGCGGGCTCCTTCCACTTCACGCCCGGCCAGGCGTACGAAAACGCCGACAACGGCAACCGCTCGCGCATACACTGGGACATGGTGTGCATACAGACGCCGGAGTGGGGCGGCGGCGAAATAAGCTTCGACGGGAAGGTCGTCCGCAGGGACGGGCTGTTCGTCGGGGAGGGAATCGAAAAGCTAAACCCGCAGTATCTGCTCGGATGACGCGCTGAAAATGCCGGAACGCCTCACATACGTCCACCCCGACGGGTCGGAGCCCACGCGCGCAGACAAGGCGCTCGCCTCGTTCCTGTCGGGCAGGATTTCGCGCTCGCGGCTGCTTGTGAGCTTTTCGGAAGGCAAGGTCATGATGGGCGGAAAACCAGTCGAAAAAAAGCTGCTTCTGCGCGCGGGGGACGCGCTCGAAGTCGAGCTCCCCGACCCCCCGCCCGACCGCGTGGAGCCCGCCGACATACCGGTTGAAATACTCTACGAAGACGATGACGTCGCAGCCGTAAACAAGCCCGCGGGAATGACCGTCCATCCGGGCAGCGGGACGGGCCCCGACACCCTCGCGCACGCGATGCTCTCGCACTGCACATTAAGCCTCGCGGGAGGGGCAATGCGCCCGGGCATAGTCCACCGCCTCGACAAGGAAACTTCCGGCGCGATGGTGCTCGCCAAGACCGACAGGGCGTACTACGCCCTCGTGAAGCTGTTTTCGGAACGCGAAATCGACAAGGAATACGCCGCGCTAATCGCCGGAGTTCCGACAGTCCGCAGCGGCTGCATAAAAAAGAACATCGGCCGCCACCCCGCCTTCCGCACAAAAATGTGCGTGTGCGACGCCCCCCTCGGGCGCGACGCGCACACCGAATGGTTCGTAGAGGAAAAGTTCGGCGCAAAGGCCGCCCTCGTGCGGTGCAAGATATTCACTGGCAGAACCCACCAGATACGCGTCCACATGTCGGATCTCGGCTTCCCCATAATGGGCGATTACGCCTACAAATTCCAGAAGAACAAATTTCGGGAGATCGAGCCGCCCGCGCGCGTGATGCTGCACGCCCGCCGGCTGCGCCTGCCCCACCCCGTCCGAAAGGGGGAGGTAATCGACGTGACCGCCCCGCCGCCGGACGACTTCAAAAAGCTTGCCCAAACCCTGCGGGAAACATACGGTTTTGAAGGATAGCAATGAAAAAGAATCCGCACATAGAAACGCTCGCCGTGCAGGCGGGCTGGGAGCCCAAAAACGGCGAGCCGCGCGTGGCGCCCATCGCCCAGAGCACGACGTTCAAGTACGACACAGCCGAAGAGCTCGCCAGGCTCTTCGACCTCGAAATTCCGGGGCACTTCTACACGCGCCTCTCCAACCCCACGGTGGAGGTTCTCGAAAAGAAAATGGCGGCCCTCGAGGGCGGCGCGGGCGCGATAGCGTGCTCGAGCGGCCAAAGCGCGACCTCCATACTCGTGATGAACCTGTGCGAAGCGGGCGACCATATAGTGAGCGCGGAAACCATCTACGGCGGAACCTCCAACCTGCTCGCGCACTCCTTTAAAAAATTCGGGGTAGAGACGACGTTCGTAGACCAAAACGCCCCCGAGGATGAAATTTTCGCGGCGGTGCGCCCCAACACCAAGCTGATTTTCGGGGAAAGCCTGTCCAACCCGGGCGTAAAAGTTCTCGACTTTGAAAAATTCGCGCGCGTCGCCCGCCGCGCGGGGATCCCGTTCGCGGTAGACAACACCTTCCCAACGCCGTGCCTCTGCCGCCCGTTCGACCACGGCGCGAACATCGTCACCCACAGCCTCTCCAAATACGCCGACGGGCACGCGTGCAGCCTCGGCGGAATAGTGGTTGACAAGGGCGACTTCGACTACGAAGCCTCCGGCAAATTCCCGGGGCTCGCGACCCCCGACGAGAGCTACCACGGGCTCGTCTACACAAAAGCGTTCGGGAATCTCGCCTTCACCGCAAAAGCGCGCGCGCACGTCATGCGCGACTTCGGAATGATGATTTCGCCAATGAACGCGTGGCTTACGAACATGAATCTCGAAACGCTGCCGCTCAGAATGCAAAAGCACAGCGAAAACGGCATGAAGCTCGCCGAATACCTGGCATCGCACCCGAAAGTCGAATGGGTCGAATACCCCGGGCTGCCGGGCTCTTCCGAAGCGGAACTCGCAAAAAAATATCTGAAAGCCTGCGGGGGCGTTATGACTTTCGGCCCGAAAGGCGGGCGGAAGGCCGCGGAAAAGCTGCTCAACTCGCTCGAGCTCGCCGCCCTCGTAATCCACGTCGCCGACGCGCGCACGGGCGTCCTGCACCCCGCGAGCACGACCCATAGGCAGCTCTCCGACGAGGAGCAGCGGGCGACGGGAATCCTCCCCGAGCTCATCAGGGTATCCGTCGGCCTGGAGCACATAGACGACATAATCGCCGACTTTGAGCAGGCTCTCGCGAAAATCTGACGCTTTTCGCACGCATTCCTAACGCGCGCGCGGTATCCCGAAAATGCGCTGCGCGCGCTGCCCTCGGAAAATTCGCAACGCCCGCCGACGCCGCGAATTTGAACTTATGCGGCGCGAAATCGTCTCAATTTCCGACCGCGCGCGGGCATTGCCTTTCCGCGAGATCTCCAAAGAAAACGACATGAAATCAGCCCAACACTGCGAAAACAAGTACTTCAACAGGGAGCTCAGCTGGCTCGCCTTCAACAGAAGGGTGCTAAACCTGTGCTCCGAGCCCTCGTTTCCCGTCCTCGAAAGGCTCAGGTTTCTCTCGATAGTCAGCAACAACCTCGACGAGTTCTTTGAAATCCGCGTGGCTGGCCTCGAACAGCAGCTCGAGTCCGGCGTTCCGGAGGTCGGCTTCGACGGGCTCGGCCCGCGCGAGCAGCTGCGCCGCATAAGCGAGATCACCTCCGCTATGAACGACGACGAATACCGCGTGTGGGCAACCGAAATCATGCCCGCCCTGCGGAGGGAAAAAATCTTTTTCAAGACCCCGAAGGAGTGCTCCGCCGCTGAAAAGGCGTGGCTGAAAGAATATTTCGACAACAACATCTACCCCGCCCTCACGCCGCTGGCGGTGGATCCCGCCCACCCCTTCCCCCACTTGCGCAACAAAGGCCTGTACGTGCTGCTGCAAATCGCCAACCCCGCCGTCAAGCGCGCGCCGAGCGACATCGCCATAGTGCCGATTCCCCCCATTCTGCCGCGCTTCATAAAAATGGACAATTTCGGCAAGGAGGGCGAAAACCGCTTCGCGTACCTCAGCGACACCGTGAAATATTTCGCCGAAGAGCTCTTCCCGGGCTACAAGGTGCGCAACGCCGCGATATTCAGGATCACCAGAAACTCCGACCTCTACTTCGACGAGGAGGAGACGGAAAACCTTTTGCAGACCATAGAAAACGAGCTTCACAACCGCAGGAAGGGGGCGGCGGTGAGGCTCGAAATCGAAAGCTGCGTCAGCGAGACCGCCCTTAGGGAGCTCGTCGCGGCGATAGACCTCGACGGCGCGTTTGTCTATAAAATTTCCGGCAGCCCGCTCAACCTCGCGCGCCTCGCCGCCGCCTACGACATGATAGAGCGCCCCGACCTCAAATTCCCGCCCTTCAAGCCGTACACGCCCCAGTGCTTCAAGAACTGCGACGACATATTCGCCGTAATCCGCGAGCGCGACAGGATGCTCCACCACCCCTACGACAGCTTCTCGCCGGTGGAGGACTTCGTATCCGCCGCGGCCGACGACCCAAAGACGCTCGCAATAAAGATGACCCTATACCGCACCGGCAAGGGTTCGCCCGTTGTGAACTCCCTCAAAAGGGCGGCGGCCAACGGCAAGCAGGTGACGGTTCTCATAGAGCTCAAGGCGCGCTTCGACGAGGAAAATAACATCCAGTGGGCGCGCGAGCTCGAAGAATGCGGCGTGCACGTCCTCTACGGTATAGTGGGCTACAAGACGCACTGCAAGACGTGCCTTATCGTCAGGAGGGAGGACGACGGAAAGCTGCGCCGCTACGCGCATCTGGGAACCGGCAACTACAATTCCAAGACGGCGAAGTGCTACACCGACATTTCCCTGTTCACCGCAAACGCCGAAATCGCCTCCGAGGTCGCCGATCTCTTCAACACGCTCACCGGCAAGGTGCTCGACCCCAAGTTTAAGAAGCTGTGGGTGGCGCCATTCTGTTTCCACTCAAAATTCATAGGCCTCGTGGAGCGCGAGATATCCCACGCCAAGGCGGGCAAAAAGGCGCGCATAATAATAAAGGTAAACTCCCTGATAGAGCAGTCTTCGATAGACGCGCTCTACCGCGCCTCGAATGCGGGGGTGAAAATCGACCTCATCGTGCGCGGGATATGCGGGCTCGTGCCGGGCGTAAAAAATATGAGCGAAAACATCTCCGTGCGCAGCATCGTGGGGGTATACCTCGAACACAGCCGGATATACTACTTTGAAAACGGGGGCAGCCCGGAAGTGTTCGCCGGCAGCGGCGACATCATGACGCGCAATATGTTCAAGCGGATCGAGTGCATTTTCCCCGTGGAGGATCCGGACATAAGGGAGAGAATCTGCGGCGAAATCCTATCCGGAATGCTCGCGGACAACAAGTTCGCCACGTTCCTGCACTCCAACGGCGCCTACTACAAGCGCGAGATTCCCGACGGCGAGCCTCCGTTTTCATGCCAGGAACATTTCTGCGCCCTGAGCGTCGAAAGGGAGGGAATGCACGCGGTCTGACCGCCGGCGGAATCCGCGAAAATCCGCCGAAATCCCGCCCAAAACCCCGCGGGCGGGGGCGAAATTTCTCTTGATTGCGCGCGGCGCCGGATCCATTATCGACTGGAAGTTTTTTATGCGAATCCCGAAAACCGCAATGACGGCGATTGCCGCAGCCGCGACCGCGGCGGCGGCGGTGTCCGCGCGCGCTCAGATTCCGCAAAACCGGACGCCCGATTCCCCCGAAACCGCGTCGCTGCAACAGAGCATATACTCGCTATTCGAAAACAACAGGAACAGCGTCGTAAAAGTCTACGCGAGGAAGGAGGCGGTCTCAAAGGACACTGCCGGCAACGAAACGCATACCACAATTCTCGACGTGGGCTCGGGATTCATCGCAAGCAAGACGGGCGCCGTCATGACGAGCGCATTCATAACGCGCGGGGCGCGGAAGCTCTGGATAGAGTACGACGGCCGCCTGCTCGACGCCGAGAGCGTGGGCTTTGATCCGATCACGACGGTTTCCATAATAAAAATCGCGGGCGGCTTCAAATCTGCGGATCTTCCAGTCGTGGTGATAGACCCCCTCGCGGAGCCCGTGAAGCCCGCCACGGTTCTCGTATCGATCTCGCACGAGATGGGGCTTGCCGCATCGCCGAGAATGGGAATGGCCACGGGGCGAAACATCGAGTTCGGAGGAAGGTTCCTGCCGACCGTCTACGTGCGCACAAACCTGCCCGCCCCCCGCGGCAGCACGGGCGGACCCGTATTCTCGCTCGACGGCAAATTCGCGGGAATGATAGTTGCATCGCTGCCTGAAATCGGCGGCAGCTTCATACTGCCCGCGCGCGCCGCAGCCAAGATACGCGACGACATCATGATTTGCGGCGAGCCGATTTACAGCTGGTTCGGAATGCTCGCCAAAGACGTGCGCGACCCCGCCAACGGCGCGAAAGTCGTAGTGGAATTCGTAGCCGAAAACGCCCCCGCAAAAAAGGCGGGCTTCATGGTCGGCGACGAAATAGTGGAGATAAACTCCCAAAAGGTGTCCGACAACACTCAGCTGCGCGAGCAGACCTTCTTCATACGCCCGTCTGAGACTGCTGTGTTCAAAGTCCGCCGCAACGGGAAAATCGTCAGGCTCGAGCTCGTCACCGAGCGCATGGCCAGCGACATCGTGAAGTCGGCGGAGGCGAATGTCGCCCCGTCGCACCAGGGAGCCGCGCCCGCGCGGGCCGACGGCCCCAAAACCCCGTGCGGCGAAGGGGAGAAAAAATGAACGACTCCGAAGGCTCCGCATTCCGCTCCGGCGAATACGAGGGCGAAGTCGGCCTCGTGGCGCACTCGGATTTTCCGTGCGGGGAGCCCCTCGATTTCGAGCTCGGAGGCCGCCTCGAATCCTTCAACGTAAGATACGAGACCTACGGGAGGCTCAACGCCGGCAAGTCAAACGCCATACTCGTCTGCCACGCCCTAACCGGCGACCACCACTGCGCGGGCGTCTATTCGCTCGACGACAAAAAGTCCGGATGGTGGAACAACATCATAGGCCCCTCAAAGCCGCTCGACACCAACAAATATTTCATAGTGTGCGCCAACTGCATAGGCGGCTGCCGCGGCACGACGGGCCCGTCCTCCATAAATCCGAAAACCGGAGAGCGCTACAACCTGACTTTCCCCGCCGTCACAATCCGCGACATCGTCGCCGTCCAGATGAGGCTCGTGGACCATCTCGGAATCGGAAAGCTGAAAATGGCCATAGGCGGCTCCATGGGCGGAATGCAGGCGCTGCAGCTTGCCATAGACTACTCCGAAAGGGTTGAGAAAATCTGCGCGCTCGCCACCACGTCGCGCATCAACGCGCAGGCGATAGCCTTCAACGAGGTCGGGAGGTCGGCGATAATGCAGGATCCCGTCTGGAACGGCGGCAACTACGCGCTCGACCGCACCCCGAGCGTGGGGCTGAGCATAGCGCGCATGATGGCGCACATCACCTACCTGTCCGACAAGGGGCTCGACGGCAAATTCGGGCGGGAGCACAAGGCGGCCTTCGCAAACTCCGGAATTTTCAAGCCGTCGTTCGAAATCGAAAACTATCTTCACCACCAGGGCCAGTCGTTCGTCAACCGCTTCGACGCGAACACCTACCTCTATTTCACGCGCGCGCTCGACCTCTTCGACCTGCGCGCCTACGGCGGCGGGACGCTTGAGGGCGCGTTCGCGGGCGTGCGGGCCAAAACGCTCGTCGTGGGGTTCACCTCCGACTGGCTCTTCCCGCCCGAGCAGAACCGCGAGATCGTCCGCGCCCTGCTGCGCCTGCACAAAACGGCCTCCTACGCCGAGATAAAAAGCGACCTCGGGCACGACTCCTTCCTTATCCACTCCCCAAAACTCTACAAACTCGTCGAGTATTTTCTCGGCTCCTGAACCATGGGCGAAGACAAATCGAGCCTCAAAAAGAAAATCGAGCTCAGGGCGATAAGCGAATGGGTCTCGAAGGGCGACAGCGTGCTCGACCTCGGCTGCGGGCGCGGGATTCTGCTCGCCGAGCTCGTGAGGCTCAAAGACGTCTACGCCGTCGGGGTCGACATGGACTTCGACAAGATTTCGAGGTGCATAAAGCGCGGAGTAAACGCATACCACGGAGACATCATGGAGCTGCTGCGCTCCTTCGACGGCGACTCCTTCGACTGGATAGTGTGCTCGCGCACGCTTCCGGAGCTCGAGAACGCGCGCGAAGTCGTGCTCGAATCGCTGCGGGTCGCGCGGCGCGTGGCGGTGGGCTTCGTCAACTACGGCTACTGGCGCAACAGGCTCGCCGTCGCCCTCTCGGGCGACAGGGTCGTCAACGAGGTCTATCCCGAGCGTTGGGAAAGCTCTCGGCCGACAAACCAGATTTCCGTAAATTCCTTTAAGGAATTCTGCGCCAAAAACGATATAAAGATACGCAGGCGCCACTTCCTGCGCGCCGACTGGGAGACGCCGTGCGCGTTCCTCCCAAACCTTATGGCGGGATACGCCATTTTTGAAATTTCAAAAGACAAGCACATATGAACGAAGAAGAATGCGAAAATAAAAAGGAGAAGAAAACTCCCGTACCGAACGAAATCGCCAAGAGATTTCTCGACGAGCGCAAGATTTTCCTGTGGGACGCCATAACCGACGAGACCGCCGCCGCGGTCGTCGAAAAGCTCCTATACCTCGACATGCTCGACCATGAAAAGGAAATCACCCTATACATGAGCACCCCGGGCGGCTCAATAAGCGCGGGCATGTCGGTCTACGACACCATGAAGCTCATAAAGGCGCCCGTGAAAGTCGTCGTCACGGGAATCGCGATGAGCATGGGCTCGATACTCCTGAGCGCGGCTCCCAAAGGGAAGCGCTTCCTCTTCCCGAGCGCGCGCGTCATGATACACCAACCGCTGATAATGGGCGAGATGACGGGGACGGCGGTTGACATGCACATACAGGCGATGGAGCTCGAGCGCATGAGGGAGGAGCTGAATAAAATCCTCTCCGAGGCCTCGGGGCAGCCGATAGAGAAAATCTCCGCCGACACGGACAGGGACTTCTTCATGACGGCCCGCCAAGCCATAGACTACGGCCTCGCCGACGCGATAGTGACCGAAATCTGACGCTTTGCCGCGGCGGGCCTTCCCCGCCCAAAGCGGATCCCCGCCCCGCGGGAAAATTGCCGGAAAATCCGTTTATCTTATTAAAAGATAGACGGATTTTCAATTTTCGCCTAAGAATTTTCCGCATGAAAAACATCGGAAGAAGGGACTTTTTGAAGGCGGCGGCCGCCGCCGCGTTTGCCGGGGCCGCCGGATTGCGCGCCGAAACCGGAGGCTCCGACAAACTGCGCGCCCTCTCCCATTCGCTGTTGCGCGAATGGTGCGGAGGGCTCGAGAGGCTGCAGATAAAAAGCGGCCCGCGCGAGAGGCTCGGCGGCATAAAGTGCCCCGCCTGCGATTTCATACACGGGCGCATAGGCGACGCCGTATACCCCTTCCTGTCCCTCGCCAAGCGCGACGGAAACTCGCGGATGCTCGACGCGGGCATGATGCTCTACGGGTGGATGGAAAACAACGTCTCGCAGCCGGACGGGTCATGGATAAACGACTTCTCAAACCCGTGGAAGGGCACGAGCGTGTTTGGCGCCATATCGCTTGCGGAGGCCGTAAAACACTGCGGCGGAATCCTCGAAAAAAGCGACTTGGAGCGCATGAGGCTGCGCCTCGGCAGGGCGGCGCGCTTCATAGCGTCCTTCATAAAATTCGGAAGGCCGGACGTAAAATTCGACGGCCCCAACATAAATTACCTCGCGGCGGCCGCCCATGCGCTCGCGCTCTCGGCGGAAGTCTTGGACGACCCAAAGCTAATGGCGGAGGCAAGGAAGTTCGGCAGGGGCTCGATAAAATACATCACGCCGAAAGACCGCCTGGTATTCGGCGAAACCCAGCCAACGGGAAAGACGAGCCCCAATGGTTGCAAGGGCGTGGACCTCGGCTACAATGTCGAGGAAACTCTTCCGTCGCTCGCAGGATACGCGCTCGCGGCGGGAGACTCCGAAGTCCTCGAAGCCGCGGAGGAGTCTATGAAAGCCCACATAGAATTCATGCTGCCCGACGGCGCGTGGGACAACAGCTGGGGCACGCGGAATTTCAAGTGGACGTACTGGGGCAGCAGGACTTCCGACGGCTGCCAGGCGGGATTCGCCGCGCTCGCCGACAGGGACCCGCGCCTGTATACGGCCGCCCTGAGAAACCTCGAACTCCTCGAATCGTGCACCGAAAACGGCCTGCTCTGCGGCGGCCCGCACTTTCGCTCCGGCGGCATACCGGCGTGCATACACCACACTTTCGCGCATGCAAAGCCGCTTGCCTCGCTGCTCGACTCCCCCGCCAAAGCGCCGGCCGCGCCGCCGAAGCTCCCCCGCGAGGAAAGGTACGGAGTAAAATCATTCGACGACATACGCACGCACCTCGTATCAAAAGGCCCCTTCCGCGCGACGGTCACCGCCTACGACACGGAATATTACGACCTCAAAAACGGGCACCCGACGGGAGGCGCGCTCTCGATGCTGTGGCACGAAAAGGCCGGGCCGATATTCGCCGCGGGAATGACGGAATACGCCGTAATAGAAAAGCCAAACATGCAGTCCGACGCCGGAATGGACTCCATGCCGCTCGCCCCCCGCGCGGAGCTCGATTCCGGCGGGAAAAAATACAGAAATATCAGCGACCTGTCCGCAAGGCTTTCGCATTTTGAGGACGGGGAAGCCTACGTCTTTGAGGCCGCGTCGAAACTGCGCGACGCCGGCCAGAACTCCCCCGATTCGGGCGAAGTTGAATGCCGCGCCCGCTATGAATTTCGGGCGGACGAAGTGGCGGTGAAAATCTCGTGCCCGTCGGAGTCCGGGAAATCGGCAAAAATCATCTTCCCGCTGATCGCGAGCTCCGAAGAAAAATTTTCGGCGGACTCACCGACTTCCGCGCGCCTTGAAAAGAAAGGCTGCCGCGTGAAAATATCCTCCGACAGGCCGATGAAAATCCTGCCGACGAAAACCGGAAGGGTTTTCAACTTCGTGCCGGGCTTCGAGGCGGTTCCGATATGCGTTGAGGGCGGGAGCGCCGAGATAAAAATCGAGGTGGCGCAGCGCGCCGGCGGTAAATTTCCAAACCGGACAACGCCGTCCGGAGAAAACTACGGACGGCGTTTTGGCGTTTGCGCGCATAAGCGAAAACCCCTGCGCTCCGCCGCGCCGCAATGCCTTCTTTAGCCTAATAATATCTTATTTTTTCTTTGCCGAACCGCCGTTCCGGATTTGGAATTTCCGCGAACATAAAAATTGCGCGCATGAAAAGAAGGGAGTGATCCGCCGCCGCAATGGGCGAAAATTCCAAGGGCGACAGCGCAAGCTTTTCGCTCGACATTCCCGTAAAATACGACACGGACGCGTTAAAATGACTATAAAATTCGGAGCCTGCCTCCCGAATTTTATAGCGTAAACCCAACGCTGCGCGCCCGACGCGGGGCGCATTTATCTTGGCGGAAACGGCAAACCGCCCAATAAAAAAGAGGGGGAATCCCCCCTCTCTTTCCGCATTCACTCCGCTCCCAAGGAATATTCGCGCGGAAAGCGGGAGCGTGCAAACGGCACGCGGCGGATTTTATCCGAAGCTTCGCCCGTCAGTTTTTGCGGAAAAGAAGCGCGCCGTTGTGCCCGCCAAATCCGAGATTCGTGCTTATTGCCACATTCACGTCTGCCTTGCGCGCGACATTCGGGACGTAGTCGAGGTCGCATTCCGGATCGGGGTGCTCATAGTTTATCGTGGGAGGCACTATGCCCGTCTCGATGGTCTTTGCGCAAACCGCCGCCTCGATGGCGCCCGCCGCCCCGAGCATGTGGCCCGTCATGCTCTTGGTGGAGCTCACCATCAGCTTGTCGGCGGCCGCGCCGAACACCTTGCGGATTGCGGCGGTCTCGAATTTGTCGTTGTAGGGGGTGGAGGTGCCGTGCGCGTTTATGTAGTCCACCTGTTCGGGCGCGACGCCGGCGTCCTCCATCGTGCGGCTAAGGCACTGGGCGAGGCCGCGGCCCTCGATGTCGGGGCTCGTGATGTGGTAGGCGTCGCAAGTCGCGCCGTATCCGGAGAGCTCGCAGTAGATTTTTGCGCCGCGCGCGACGGCGTGCTCGTAGCGTTCGAGGACTATCACGCCCGCGCCCTCGCCCATTACAAACCCGCACCTGTCGGCGTCGAAGGGGCGCGACGCGCGCTGGGGCTCGTCGTTAAAATTGGTGGCCATCGCCTTCATCGCGCAGAAACCCGCAAAGCTGAGGGGGGTGACGGCGGCCTCGCTACCCCCCGCCAAAATTATGTCCTCCCTGCCCATTTGCAAGTGCAAGAGGGCCTCGCCTATCGCGTGGGTACCGGTCGCGCAGGCGCTGACGACGCTGAAATTGACGCCCTTCGCTCCCACTTCTATCGCAACCACTCCCGAGGACATGTTCGCCAATAGGTTGGGAATCATGAACGGGGAAACGCGCCTCGGCCCGCGCTCGATAAACGCGCGCGACTGCTTTTCGATGGTGTCCATTCCCCCGACGCCCGAGCCGATAAGCACGCCGAAGCGCTCCGGATCTACGTCGCCCTCTTTGAGGTTGGCGTCCTGCATGGCGAGCTTGGCGGCGGCGACGGCGAAATGCGTGTATCGGTCGCTCCTCTTCGCCTCCTTGGGATCCATGTATTTGGTGGCGTCGAAGTCCCTGCACTCGGCGGCGACCCGGCAGTTGAGCTCGGTGGCGTCGAAGAGGGTGACGTGCCCTATTCCGTTTTTGCCGTTGGATATGGCGTCCCAGAATGGCGCGATTCCGTCCCCGAACGGGGAAATCACCCCGAGACCGGTAATTACAATGCGTTGTTTTGGCATAGTTTTTTCTGTGTTTGTGCGTTTGCGTCGCGCAGCCGCGCGGGAAGCCTCCCCCCGCGCGCGATGCGGGCGCCCGCCAATCCGAAAAACTTCCTCCGTCCGGTCGGCTTTCAGCCGCGCCGCCCTCGGCGGGGCGTTTGAGAGCATACCGGAAGTCCGTTTTGCCGGCACAGCGACGGCGCGCGACCGTCCGCATCAGATCTTTAAGGGAAAAATCCCCCCTCTAAAAAAACGACCCGCCCAATGTATGAAACACGGCGGGTCGTCGGCAAAATCGCGGGCCGCTATTCGGCCTTCGACTTCGACTTGATGTAATCGATAACCTTGCCGACCGTCGTGAGCTTTTCGGCGTCAGATTCGGGAATCTCCTCCCCGCCCATCTGATCCTTGAACTCTTCTTCGAAAGCCATGATGAGCTCAACGGTGTCGAGCGAATCGGCGCCGAGGTCGTCTATAAAGCTGGCCTCGGGGGTGATTTGCTCTTCATTGACATTGAGCTGGTTTACGATTATCTCTTTTACTCTTTGTTCGATATCTGACATGTCGTGTCTTGTTGGATGGTTGTCTCGAAAATGAGAATTGCGTTAGAATAGAATCGCATTTGAACGTTTTGTAAAGCTTTTTTTGGGCGCGCGATTTTGCGCTTCACAAATGCGCAAGAGCGTTTATAATGCGCCCCTGTGTTTCTTTTTTTTATAGAAACGCCTTCTAACGAATCATATTATTGCCATGATAAGACAAACCTCCGCATTGTGCGCACTGTTTGGCGCATGCGCGAGTTTTGGTGCAGGTTTCCAGGTTTTGGAACAGGGCGCATCAAATCTCGGCACGGCTCTGGCCGGCTCAACCGCAAACGCGAATTCGGACGCCTCGTCCGCATTCTGGAACCCTTCCGCTTCATTCTCAATGGAGTTGCGCGCGGGCGACACCGTAATTGACAGCGGCATGAATTTCGTGATTCCGTCGTTTTCGTTTTCCGGCAAGAGCTACGCCATGGGACAGGAGGTTTCGGGCTCCAACGGCGGAAACGCCGGCGAACTCTCATACGTGCCGAACTTTTACCTCGTCCACCAGTTTACGGAAAGGCTCGCCGGAACGCTCTCTATAACCTCCCCCTACGGGCTTGAAACCGACTACGACGGCGACTGGGTGGGCCGCTATCAGGCGCTCAACAGCGACCTCATAACCGTGGACATAAACCCGAGCGTCGCCTACAAAGTCAACGACTGGCTGTCAATCGGCGGCGGCGTGTCGCTGCAATACATGCACGCGGAGCTCTCGCAGGCAACGCCTTTGGCGCCCGGAATGGACGCCACCGTCAGCTTGCGCGGGCAGAGCTGGGGAGTGGGCGGAAACGTCGGCTTTACCATCCAATACGACGAGGGCGGACGCATAGGCTTCAACTGGAGGAGCGAAGTCTCGCAGGACTTGGAGGGCAACCAGCACCTCGAAATGGGCATAACCGACACAATCATGAACCCCATAGAAGCCAACGTCACGCTACCGCAGACTTTCAACGTCGGCATCTACCAGAGGCTGTGGGGCGCGCTCGACAGGTTCGCCGTCATGGCCGACTATTCATTCACCTGCTGGAATTCGTTTGACGAGCTCGACATAAAAAACTCAAACAACGGCCAGACCGTCGGAGGCGAGGCCGTCCACGAAAATTGGAAAAACGTCTCGCGCATTTCGGTCGGGTTCCACTACTATCCGGAGTTTGACGAAAACCTCGTCGTGCGCGTCGGCGCGACTTGGGACGAATCCCCCGTCACCGGAGCGAAAAACAGAACCGCCAGAATCCCCTGCTCCGACAGGGTGTGGCTTTCTGGCGGCCTCGGATACAGGTACAAGAACATGAACTTCAACATATCGTACATGTACATATTCTTTTACAACGATTCCGGCATAGACCACAGCACCTCCAACGGCGCATTCCGCACGGTCGGCAAGTATACCGGACACGCGCAGGTGGTGTCCATTCAGGCCGGAATTTTCTTCTGAGGCAGCCGCCCGCAAGTGCCCGCCGCGCCGCGTCTTAACGGGCGCGGCTTTTTTTGCGCAATGCCCGCGGACGCAAAGAAAAATCCGCCGGCGCGCCGCCAAACATTTCCGAATTTTCATTAAAAAAACCCTTGACGGATAATGACAAGCGCGCAAAATGCTCCCTTTAATTTTTCAAAAGGGGCGACATCATGCCGGAAACCGAGACAGTCAAGGTATTATCAGTTCAAAACAAGATGGGCATACACGCCCGTCCCGCGGCTATGATTGTGCGCATTTCCAACAAATATCCGTCCACCGAACTCTGGGTGGAAAAGGACGGCGAGGAAGTCAACGGCAAGAGCATAATGAGCCTCATGATGCTCGCGGCGGGCAAGGGCTCCGAACTCAAATTCATGGCGCAGGGCGAAGACGCACCGGCAATGCTCGACGAAATTGAAGTCCTCTTCAACCGCAAATTTGACGAAGAATAGGCGAGGAACGGCTTAGCCTTGCGCCCAAAAGCGCGGCGGAGAGCGAAGTTTAAGAGAATGCGCGGGCGGCGGCAAACGCGCCGCGTCAGTTTACGATAGCGTAACCGGCGGCGGAATCTTTCAAAACGGGACATCGGCGGCAGACATGCACCCGCAAAGGGCGCGTCAAAAGTAGGTTCAGGCGAGCATAGGAAAGCCGTCGAGGGCGCGCGGCGCGACATACGCGAGCGGTCTTGGCGGCCTTTCTAACGGAGCATCAACCCGCTTTTCACGCGCCCATGCCGAATCCGTCGGGGAGGGTTCTTTCGAGGGCATCACGAACAACTTGCGCCTTCGCCTCCTCAAAGCTCTTAGTTCCCTCAAAAGCCTTGCGGATTCTGCTGCGGACGGAGACGCTGCCGGATTCGGCCTCCTTGCGGCCCACCACGAACATGTGGGGGACGCGCTCGGTTTCCGCCTTGCGGATTTTGGCGCCGAGCTTCTCGTTGGAGGCGTCAATGCCGACCCTCACGCCGCCGTCGCGCAGGTCGGCATAGAGCTTGTCGGCGTAGTCCATCACGTCCTCGCCGAGCGGAATTATGCGCACCTGCTCGGGGGCGAGCCACGTCGGGAAATTGCCGCCGAAGTGTTCGATGAGCACGCCCGTGAAGCGTTCGAGCGACCCGAACGGCGCGCGGTGTATCATAATCGGGCGGTGCGGCTTGTTGTCGCGGCCTATGTAGGAGAGGTCGAAACGCTCGGGGAGGTTGTAGTCTACCTGCACGGTGCCGAGCTGCCATTCGCGGCCTATTACGTCCTTTACCACAAAGTCGATTTTAGGGCCGTAGAAGGCGGCTTCGCCGATTTCCTCGGTAAACGGCACGCCGAGCCCGCGGGCCGCCTTGCGTATGGCGGCCTCGCTCTTCTCCCAGTTGGACTCGTCGCCGACGTACTTGTCGCTGGCGGGGTCGCGGAGGGAGATTCGCACGCGGTATTCGTTCATGCCGATGGTTTTGAAGACCGCCTTGACGAGGTCGAGACAGCCCTGGATTTCCGCGTCGAGCTGCTCGGGGGTGCAGAAGATGTGGGCGTCGTCCTGAGTGAAGCCGCGCACGCGGGTGAGGCCGTTGAGTTCGCCGGACTGCTCCCACCGGTAGACGCTGCCGAATTCGGCGAGCCTCACGGGGAGGTCGCGGTACGAGTGCGGGTCGCTCTTGAAGATTTCAATGTGGAAGGGGCAATTCATGGGCTTGAGCAAAAAACCCTCGGCCTCGCCGGACTCTATCTTCTTCTCAAACTGCGCGACGTCCAAGCGTTCTTCCGACATTTTCGCGAGATCTTCGCGCTCGACGATCGGGACGAACTGGGAGTCTTTGTAGTACGGGAAGTGCCCGCTCGTCCTGAACAGGCCGAGCTTGCCGATGTGCGGGGTGAACACCTGCTGGTAGCCGCATTTGCGCAGGAGCTCGAGTATGAAATCCTGCAAGCTCTGGCGGAGAATCGCGCCCTTGGGCTTCCAGAGTATGAGCCCCTGCCCGACCCTGTCGGATATGGCGAAGAGCCCGAGCTCCTTGCCGAGCTTGCGGTGGTCGCGCAGCTTGGCCTCCTCCATCTGTTTGAGATAGCCCTCGAGCTCCTCTTTGGAGGCGAACGCCGTACCGTAAATGCGCTGGAGCTGCTTGTTGTTCTCGTCCCCGCGGTGGTAGGCTCCCGCCACGGAGAGGAGCTTGAAGGCCTTGACGCGCTTGGTGAAGTCTACGTGCGGGCCGGCGCAGAGGTCGCAAAATTCGCCGTTGCGGTACATCGTGATCTTTTCGCCCTCGGGAATGTCGGCGAGCCTGCCGAGCTTGAACTCCGCCTGCCCCGAATCCCTTATCGCCTTTTCGGCGGCGGCGCGGTCGAGCTCTATTCTCTCGAACTTCTGGTTTTCGGAGACGATTTTTTTCATCTCGGCCTCGATTCTTGCGAGGTCTTCGGCCGTAAATTTGCGATCCAAATCGAAATCGTAGTAGAAGCCCGTCTCGGTCGCGGGGCCTATGTCGAGCTTGGCGTCAGGGAAGAGACGCAAGACCGCCGCCGCGAGAATGTGCGAGGCGCTGTGCCTGATTTTGAGTAAGTCTTCGTTCATAATGCGGATTTCCTTTCGCGCGGGGCGGCGCGGCTAAGCGGCGCGCTCCGCCCTTAAAAGCCAAACAATAGTGGATTCCGCGCGGAAAATGTAAAGTTTTTTTAAATCAAAACGCCGCGCGGGAACTCATGCGGGCGGCGGAAGGAAATCCGCGGCGGTCTCCGCAAGCATGCAGAGGCCGATCAGCGCGAACACGCAAACGCGCAGCCGCTTCATCGCGAGCCGGAATTTGCGGGATTTGAAAAGCCGCGCGAACGCCGCAGCCAAAGACGCCACGCACAGGAAAATCGGCAGCGCCGAGAACATAAATACAAGCCCGAGAACCGACATTTGAACCCATGCCGGCCACCCGCCTTTCGTTAGGAACTGCGGCAAAAATGACAGGAAAAATATTATGACTTTGGGGTTTGAGACATTCATCAGAAACCCGCGCAGAAAAATCCGCCCGCCGCTCCTCTGGAATCCGGCCTCTCGGAAATCCGCGGGGGCGGATTCTTCGGGCACATATTCGAGAAAGGCGCCCCGCGCGAGCCACAGCAGGTACGCCGCGCCCGCGACGCGTATGGAGGAAAACAGCGCGGGGCTGGCGGCGATTGCGAGCGCGACCCCGCTTGCGCAAAGGAAAGTGTGGACGAGAACCCCCGAGCACAGGCCGCACGACAAGACGTATCCCGTGCGCCTGCCCCTGGCGAGGCTCTCGGCTATGACGAACGCGATGTCGGGCCCCGGCATGAAAGTCAGGGCGGCGCATGCCGCAATGTACGCTGCGAGAATTGAGGCGTCCATACGGCTTTTCAGGAAAACAAATCAGGGCGCAGGGCGCGGATTCTGCCCGCGGACTCGGCGAGCCCGCCGACCGCGGCGCGCTCCAGCCACAAGTCCTCGTACTGGGCGGCTATGAGTTTGAGCGATTTCCTCTGCTCCCGCGAATCGGCGGCGAAGTCTCCGCGCGCCTTGCGCATCGCCCACTTTATCATCTGGACGCCGAGGGAGACTTCGGCGCGGCATATTTCGGCGTCGCGGCAGCGGGGGAAGGAATTTTCGGAAAGGGCGAACGCGAAGTCCGCCGCGCCTTCGATAGCCCCGAAGTCGAACCCGCACTCCGCCGCGAGCTTTTCGGCGTCCGCGGGGGAGGCGAAAAACATCTTGTGGTAAAAGCAGAACAATTTTTGGACGGGATCCGCCCTGCCG